>JBGMRK010000095.1:3570-8863 GCA_048061375.1 Longimicrobiales bacterium
CGGCGCAACGTGAACATGCTCTACGTGCTCGAGAACAACGGCGTTTATGGGCTCACCAAGGGGCAGTTCTCGGCCTCCGCGGACGTGGGATCCGTCTCGAAGCGGGGCGAGGTCAACCGGCAGGGACCCATCGATCCGATGTCGCTGGCGCTCACCCTCGGCGCCACATTCGTTGCGCGCGGCTTCTCCGGCGACAAGCCGCAGCTCGTCCCGATTCTAAAGGCCGGCCTGACCCATCGAGGCTTCGCGATCGTGGATGTCATCTCGCCGTGCGTGACGTTCAACGATCACGAGGGTTCCACGAAGAGCTACGCGCATACAAGGACGCACAGCTATGAGGTGGTCCAGACCGACTTCGTGCCGCTGATGACGGAGATCACAGCCGAGCAGGATCGAGACGCTGCCACTGCCGTAACGATGCATGACGGTAGCACGGTCATGTTCCGCAGCGTGGCCGAGGATTACGATCCCACCGACCGTGAGGCAGCGCTCAGTTTCTTGCGTGCCTCGCTAATCAAGGGTGAGGTGGCCACCGGCTTGCTCTACTTGGAGGAGTCGGGCGAGGAGATGCACACGTTCGAGAACACGGTGGACCGTGCGCTGGTCGATATCCCGTTCGGCGATCTGTGTCCGGGGAGCGCCGGACTCGAGGAGCTTCAGAAGGAGTGGCGGTGATGGAGGCTTCGGTGGGTAGGCTGGAGGCGATCTGGATCAAGCGCGCCCATGGGGAGCCGATGGACCCGGTGCGGTCCACGGTAGCGGTCGAGCACGCCGGGCTCGATGGCAACGCCGACCAGGGCGGCCGGCGCCAGGTCACGCTCATCGAGAAAGAAATCTTCGACGGCATCAGCGAGGTCCGTGGCGAAGTGGTGGACCCGGCGGTTCGTCGCGCCAACTTCCTGCTGAGCGGCATCCGGCTCGAGGAGACGCGTGATCGGGTGCTGTGCGTAGGCGATCTGCGGATCGAAATCCGTGGTGAAACCCGCCCTTGCGAGCTGATGAACGCCCAGCACGAAGGGCTTCGAGAAGCTCTGAATCCTCATTGGTGCGCCGGCGCTTTCGGCGTGGTGATGGGCGATGCCACCGTTTCGGTGGGTGATGAAGTGAGATGGGAGTGAAGATGACCGTTCTCCGTGGTCTGGCGCTGAGCGTTGTGCTCGCGAGCCTGACTCCCGTTCCCGCGCCCGCTCAAGTGACGCCGGGTACCACGCCGCTGCCGGACACCATCGAGAAGGTCAAGGAGGCCGTTGATCTGGACACGATCCGGGCCGGCCGCTTCGACAACGGCAAGATGTGGACCTTCGAGTACCCTCCGACGGAATATCTGCGGGAGACGTACGCCATCGAGGCGGACTCGGCCTGGTTCCAACGGGCCCGGTTGGGAGCTCTCCGCATCCCGGGTTGCTCGGCTTCTTTCGTATCGCCCAATGGTCTGGTCCTGACGAACCACCACTGCGCGCGTGAGTTCGTGGTCCAGGTCACCGGGGATGGAGAGGATCTGCTCGACACCGGATTCTACGCACCCAACCTCGACGAGGAGCGGGAGGTCACCGACTTCGCGGCCGACCAGCTCCTCGAGGTCGTGGACGTGACCGCCGAGGTCGAGGCTGCACTCGAGGGCATCGCGGACGTGGGAGCCCGCTCGGATGCGCGCGAGGCCGCCGAGGAGGCGATCCAGGAGCGCATGGCGGCCGAACGGGGAGGGGAGGAGGCGGGCATCGAAGTCGAGACGATCGAGTTGTGGAACGGGGCACGCACGTCTGCCTACGTGTTCCGCCGTTATGAGAACGTCAAGTTGGTTTTCGCACCCGAACTGCAGATCGGCTTCTTCGGCGGCGATGCGGACAACTTCACCTATCCCCGCTACGCCCTCGACTTCTCGTTCTTCCGGATCTACGACGACGACGGCCGGCCGTTGGAGACCGAGCACTACTTTCCGTGGAGTGAGGAAGGTGTCGAGGAGGGTGACGCGGTCTTCATCGTAGGCAATCCGGGTGGCTCGTCACGGCTGCAGACGGTGGCCGAACTGGAGTTCCGCCGTGCGGTACAAGACCCGGCTCTACTCGAGTTCCTCGCGAGCCGGGTCGAGGCGTTGGAGGACTTTCAGGAGGCCAGCCCCGAGGAGGCCGAAGCCGAGGACGTCATAAACGACATCTTCGGCCTCGAGAACTCGCTAAAGGCATCGCAGGGCATCTGGGGCGGCCTGTCGGACCCCGTGCTCATGGCGAGGCGGGCGGACTCTGAGCGCGCCTTCCGAGCGGCCTTGGCGGCCGATTCGTCGCTCCAGGCAGAATATGGCGGCCTCTTCGACCGTATGGCGGACGTCCAACGCCGGAAGGCCGAGATGGCCCACCTGTTCGGCGCCTTCGCCGTGTTCGGCAATCCCGACTTCACAGCCGCGACCATACTTCGCGGCATCTGGGCGATTCAGATGCTGAGCGCCCGGGCTCAGGGGGCTCCGGCCGAGGCACTGGCCGAACTGCGTGCACGGTTCGACTCCGTGCCCGACCAGCCGGAGGAGCTTCAAATCCAGTTGATCGAGGCCCGCTTCGAGGATATGGCCACGCACCTGGGCGACACCAACCCGTCCGTGAGCGGCATCCTTCTGGGCCGGACGCCCGAAGATGCGGCCCGGGCGATCGTCGGGGCGTCCGCCCTTGCCGACTCGGCCGCCGCTGCTGCCGCTGTGGACGCGGGCACGGTGGGAATCAGCGACCCGGCAGTCGGGCTGATGCGGTGGTTCTTGCCGGCGTTCGGTGAGTTCCAGAGTCGTATCAGTCCCATCGGTGACGAGGAGAGTGACCTGGCGGCCCGCCTCGGCCAGGCTCGCTTCGAAGTCTACGGTACGAGCATCCCGCCCGACGCGACGTTCTCACTCAGGATTTCTGACGGGGTAGTGAAGTCGTACGAGTACAACGGCACGACCGCCCCCACCCACACCACGTTCTTCGGCCTTTACGACCACTTCTACTCGTACGGCGCGGACTCCCCGTGGAAGCTTCCGGAGCGGTGGGAGAGTCCTCCGGAGGGTTTGGACCTCGAAACGCCGATGAACTTCATCTCCACGAATGACATTATCGGAGGCAACTCCGGGTCTCCGGTCCTGAACCGTGCGCTCGAGATCGTGGGAGTGGTGTTCGACGGCAACATCGAGAGCCTCCCCGGTGAGTTCATCTACGTGGACACGCGTAATCGGGCCATTTCTGTGGACGCCCGAGGCATACTGGAGGCGTTGGACGACGTATACGACGCGGACCGTATCGTGATGGAGTTGACCACGGGGAGGTTGTTCGAGACTGAGGATGAGGCGGACCGGGCGCGGCGCTGAGCGAAAACGCCGGAACCCTCAGCCTCCGCCTATTTGACCAAGAACCCGTCCCCAAGCGGGTCCTCAGGATCAATCAACAACTCCTGCCTGCCCGTGATGTAGGCCCGTCCCTCCACCTCGGGCACGATGGCGGGGCGGCCACCAAAGGTGGTCTCATCCACGATCCGGCCAGTGAACACGCTGCCGATGACACTCTCGACCGCGATCGGCTCGTCCACCGCCAGGTCGCCCCGCGCGTGGTGGATGGCCAGCCGGCCGCTCACGCCCGTGCCCGTAGGGCTTCGGTCAACCTCCCCATCGGCGAACACGCACACGTTGCGGCTGTGGTTCGCTGGATCGCGCGCGGCGCCCACGAAGATCGTGCCGTACAGGAAGCCCAACTCCGCGTCGGTCGGGTGTTCGATGGGCCCCGCGTCAATGACCGCCCTCTTGATGGCACGGCCGGCCACGATCAGCGTGGACGTGTTCGTGGCTTCGAGTCCCAGGCCCAACGCGCCGGCGTCGACGTACGCATAGAACGCTCCGCCGAACGCCAGGTCGTAACTCACTCGCCCCATCCCCGGCACCTCTACGGTGGCATCCAGCTCGGTGACCCACGAGGCCACGTTGTGGAAGTACACGCTGGTGACCGTACCCCCTTCCACTCGCGCAAACGCACGCACGAACCCCGCGGGCGTGTCGATGCCGAGCGACGTTACGGGTTCGACCTTGGGAAACAGCCCGAGATCCAGCACGACTCGGGTCACTCCGATGATTCCGTGGCCGCACATGGTGGAGAAGCCTTCGTTGTGCGTGAACAACACCCCGAAGTCGGCCTTCTCAGTCGCGGGAGGAAGGACCACGCAGCCGTACATGTCGGCGTGGCCGCGGGGCTCCCACATGAGGGCCGTCCTCAGGGAGTCGTACCGCTCACGCGCGTCGTTCCGGCGTTCGAGGATCGTGTCCCCAGCGAGTTCGGGGAAGCCGCCCAGGATCACCCGGAGGGGCTCACCCGCCGTGTGCACGTCGATGGCGAGCACACGTCGCCACGATTCGGGTGGCTCCCACGCGCTCCAGGCGTCGGCCTCCCGGGTCACCCTTCGCCCGTCATTCCGAACCGCTCAGAGGGTCGTCTCCCTCTACCACGAAGCCGTAGGCCTTCATCTTCCGCCAGAGCGTGGTACGCCCCATGCCAAGAATATCCGCCGCCCGCGACCGGAGTCCGCCGGCCTCTTCGAGGGCGATCTCGATGGCGGCCCGCTCGTCTGCCATGGTCCCGCCATGACGATATCGCTCGGGTGGAGACGGGCTGATTCCACCCGATGTGCGAACCTCCTGGGGGAGATGGTGCGCCTCGACGCGGCCGCCTCCGGCCTGGATCGAGGCGCTCTCGAGGGCGGCGAACAGCTCTCTGACGTTTCCAGGCCAGTGGTATCCTTGGAGCTTTCGCATGGCCAGCGGCGAGCACGAAGCGGCGAAGCGTCCGGTCTCCGACGAGCCACGGCCCCGAAGGAAGTGCTCCACCAGGAGGGGTAGATCGGAGCGGCGCGCACGAAGGGGCGGCACGTCGATGCGGAAGACGTTCAGCCGATAGAAGAGATCCTCCCTGAACAGCCCCTCGCCGACGGTGGCCTTGAGGTCGCGGTTGGTGGCGGCGAGGATCCGAACGTCCACGGGGATGGGGTGAGCGCCGCCCACGGGAGTTACCTCCCTCTCCTGTAGGACCCTCAGCATGCGGTGCTGCATGGCCGGTGCCATGTCACCGATCTCGTCCAGCAGAAGGGTCCCGCCGTCGGCGGATCGGAATAGCCCCTCCCGGTCGCGCACCGCGCCGGTAAAGGCACCCTTCAGATGCCCGAAGAGCTCGGATTCGAGCACCCCTTCGGAGAGAGCGGCGCAGTTGACTGCCAGGAAGGGCTTCTGTGAACGGGGCGAACGTTCATGGATGGCCTTGGCGACCAACTCCTTGCCGGTTCCCGTCTCACC
>JBGMRK010000096.1:0-8819 GCA_048061375.1 Longimicrobiales bacterium
GACCCGCAGGGACAAGGATCGTTGCGCCCCGGCTCCTTCTCGGAAGTGACCGGCCTCTTGGCGCGCGGCTCGTCGCCCCGGTTGGTGGAGAGCTGTCTGGTGTCGGGGGCTTGGCCGGGCACGGTCTGGCGGGCCCTGGAGACCACGCCCAGATCGTCGACCCCGGACTGGCCGGCGGGCGGTCGCGCGGGTTGGCCTTGCCCCTGGGCCGCCTGAGCGATCGCGCCGCCGGCCGCTGTGTCCGACGGTCCCGAGTAGCTGAGACGCTGGGGCAGGCGGGCGCGGGGCTGCGGTTGACCGATCTGGGCCCGGAACAGCGTGGCGGATACCGCGGTGCGTAGGTCCGCCATGAGGTCCACGAACATGTCGTAGGCCTCTTTCTTATACTCGACCAACGGATCTTTCTGGCCCCAACCCCGGAAGCCGATCGACGCTTTCAGTTGGTCGAGGTCGTAGAGATGATCCTTCCATTTGTCGTCGATCACGCCGAGCATGATCCAGCTCATGACCGGCTCCGCGTGGTCTCCGAACGACTCGACCTTGCGGTGGAACGACTCGTGCACGGCGTTGGTGCACATCTCCAAGATCTCATACCGCTCGAACTCGTGCTCGATGTCCATCTCGTCGGGCAGTTCCTCGACCACGGCGAAGAAGTCGCGCATGATGCGGCGCTTCAGGCCCGGAAGGTCCCACTCTTCCTCTCGTTCGAACTCGAGGTACTCCTCCGCCGCCGTCTCGACGGTGTGCTCGATGGTCTCCCAGATCTCACCCTTGAGATCTTCGCCGCCCTCCAGAGCGAAGAGGCGCATGTCGTAGATGACCTCGCGCTGCTGGTTCATGACGTCGTCGTAGTCCAGCAGCCGCTTGCGAGCCTCGAAGTTGTTGCCCTCCACCCGCTTCTGCGCGGTCTCGATGGATTTCGTGACCAGCCCGCTGACGATGACCTCGCCTTCTTCTGTGCCGATACGGTCCATCACGTTGGCCAGGCGGTCTCCCACGAACAGGCGCATCAGGTCGTCTTCGACCGAGATGAAGAACTGCGAGGCGCCGGGGTCACCCTGCCGGCCCGAGCGCCCGCGAAGCTGCCGGTCGATGCGCCGTGACTCGTGCCGCTCGGAGCCCAGGATGTGCAGCCCGCCTTCCGCGATGATGAAGTCGTCCGCCTCTTTATTCAGGTCCCGTGCGAGCGAAGGGTCGACGGGAACCAACTCGTCGAGGTCGAGCCCGCGCTCCCTGGCCCAGCCCACGGTCCTGGGATCGGTCACGCCCTCGCCCAGTTTGATGTCGGTTCCACGGCCCGCCATGTTGGTCGCGATCGTCACGGTGCCCGGTTGTCCGGCCTCCACCACGATCTCGGATTCGCGCTTGTGCTGCTTGGCGTTCAGCACGTTGTGGGGGACCCCCCGGCGCTTGAGCATGCGCGAGAGCGTCTCGGATACCTCCACGTTGGTGGTCCCGACGAGCACCGGCATTTCCATCTTGTGCAGGCGTTCGATCTCGTCCATGAGCGCGGCGAACTTCTCACGCTTGGTGCGGAAGATCAGGTCGTTGCGGTCGTCGCGGACGATGCGCTGGTTGGTGGGGATGACGAACACATCGAGATCGTAGATCTGGTGGAACTCGTGCTCCTCGGTCTCCGCCGTACCCGTCATGCCGGAGAGCTTGTCGTACATGCGGAAGTAGTTCTGGATGGTGATGGTGGCGAGCGTCTGCGTCTCACCCTTGATCTCCACCCCCTCCTTGGCCTCGACGGCCTGGTGCAGGCCGTCGCTCCAGCGCCTGCCCGCCATCTGGCGGCCGGTGAACTCGTCGACGATGACGATCTCCCCGGACTCACCGAGGATGTACTTCTCGTCCTTCTGGAAGAGCGTGTAGGCCTTCAGGAGCTGGTGCAGGACGTGGATCTTCTCGCTCTTGGCCGCATACTCCCCCTCGAGCTCCCGCATCATCTCGCGCTTGGCGTCGACCGAGAGAGACTCGTCCTCTTCGATCCGCCCCACCTCCCCCGAGAGATCCGGCACCACGAAGGCCTCGGGATCGTTGGGCGCCAGCTCGTCGAGGCCCCTGTCGGAGAGGTACACGTTGTGCCCCTTCTCGTCCATCGCGAAGTACAGCAGCTCGTCGATCTCATGGAGCCGCTTCTCCCGCATGTAGTCGGCCTCGACCTTCAGCACCAGCTTCTGCAAGCCGGGATCCTCGGCAAACAGCTTGAGCAGACGCTTGTTGCGGGGAGCGCCCCGCTTGGCGGCCAGCAGTTTCTCGCCCGCCTCGAACTCGTTACCCTCCTCCAGATCCTTCTCTGCCTCCGCGATCAACCCGCTCACCACGTGCACCTGCTTGCGGTAGAGGTTCGCCACCAGGGGGTTGTATTGCTTGAACGGAGTGGAGGTGTCGCGGCCCACGGGGCCCGAAATGATCAACGGCGTGCGGGCCTCGTCGATCATGATCGAGTCGACCTCATCGATGATGCAGTACCAATGCCTCCGCTGGACCCGCTGCTCCAGCTTGTGGACCATGTTGTCGCGGAGGTAGTCGAACCCGTACTCGTTGTTGGTGCCGTAGGTGATGTCCGCGCGGTACGCCTCGTGGCGCTCGGGCGAATGGGGCTCGTACAGGTCGATACAACCCACGGTCATCCCGAGCCAGCGGTACACGGTGCCCATCCACTCCGCATCGCGCTGGGCGAGGTAGGAGTTCACGGTGACGAGATGAGCGCCCCTGCCCGCGAGGGCGTTCAAGTAGAGCGGCATCGTGGCGACGAGGGTCTTTCCTTCCCCCGTGGCCATCTCCGCCACCTTGCCCTGGTGCAGAGCGATGGCCCCGATGAGCTGAACGTCGTAGGGGATCATGTCCCAGACCATGCTCTGGCTGGTGACGACGATCTCCTGGCCCATCAGGCGGCGGCAGGTCTCCTTGACCGTCGCGTACACCTCCGGGAGGAGCTCGTCCAGCGTGTCTTCGATGAGCTGAACGAGCTGCTCATCCAGATCCCCGATCCGCTGCTGTAGGGATTCGCGGTTGGTGGGATCCTCGCTGTGGCGCTTCTCCTCCCTGAGCGTCTCGATCTCCTCCTCGAGTTCGCTCGTGGCCGCGCCGAGCCGCTGACGGAACTCGTCCGTCTTTCCCTTGAGCTGCTCGTCGGTGAGCGAGGCGTACTGCTCGTACAGCTCGTTGATCTCGTCGACCACGGGCTGGAGCTTCTTCGCCTCGCGCACGTGCACCGAGCCGATGATCTTCTTTATCGTCGCTTTAAGCATCTGTTTGCAGTGGTCCAGACCCTAGTTCTTCCCTGCACACCCGGTCCGCGGTCGCGTTAGGGGCGTCCCTCTAGCCGTTACAATACAATTTCTCGCGTTCGATGATCCGAAGCACTTCGGCCGGCACGAGGTGCCCGACCGGGCGGCCCTCGGCGACCCTCCTCCGGATCTCCGTGGAAGACACATCGAGCGGCGTCACGGACACCGCCGTCCATTCCAGCGTGATATCCCAGTCCGGCTCCACGGGCACCAACGCGCCGCGGTTCATCACGGCCAGCCCGGCGAGCGCCGAAATCTCCTCCGGCTCCTTCCAATCCGCCATTTCGGCCAGTTGGTCCGCGCCCACGATGAGCGTCAGCTCCACGTCGGGCCTCTGGTCGCGTAACCGCCGCAGCGTGTCGACCGTGTACGAAGGTCCCTCGCGCCCCAGCTCGATTTCGCTCACTTCCAGCCGGTCGGTGCCGGCGATGGCCTCCCGGACCATCTCCAACCTCAGCGCCGCGGGCGTGACGCGGTCCGCCCGCTTGTGAGGGGGCACACGTACTGGAATCAACAGGACGAGATCCAGGCCCAGGGCCTGCCGCGCATCCTGGGCGACACGCAGATGACCATTGTGCGGCGGATCGAAGGTGCCGCCGAGCAGGCCGAGCTTACCCCGCATCGCCCGCGGCCGCCCGAACGGCGGTCAGCTCGACCCACCCTTGGCGAGAAGCTTGGCCGGCTCGGAGCCGGCGAACTCGCCCATGAGACGCGTGCGAAACGCCTCCGCGTCGTCCTCATAGCCGATCTTCTCGGAAATCACCACGAGTTGATAGAGCGCCCACGGCACCCACCTGGACTCCGGCCGAACCTCGATGAGGCTCTCGTAGTACTGAATGGCCGAGTCCAGAAAATTGCGCCTTTGGTAGTACCGGCCCCTGCTGTATTCCTTCTCGGCCAGCTTGTCGTACATCTCGCCGCGGATTCCTTCGGCGTCGAGACCGATCAGGGTACCGGCATAATCCCGCGCGACCTGAGCGCAGATGACCTCGGCCTGTGCCGTCGAACTCTGATCGCGCTCCACCCGGGGCGACTCGGCCGCGAGGGATTGGCAGATGCCGAGGCTGGCGTACGGCGCGGTGGTGTCGGCGGTATAACGCTCGAGCACCCGCTGGTACTCCGCACGAGCGAGGATGAAGTCCTTCTTCGCGAAGAGCACGCGGCCCAGGTTGAGCCTGGCCTCCGCGCCTCGGGTAAAGCCCGGCGTGGCGAGCACCGCCTCGAAGGCCAGCTCGGCCTTGCCCCAGTCCTCGTCGGCCATGGCGGCGACCCCGATCTCGTAGACGTCGGTGGCCTGCTGGCCGCGGAACGATGCACCGCCGCCGCAAGCCGACAGGAGCAGGAGTCCCGCGGCAGCGGTAATGAGTGGTGTGATGGGGTGGATCCGCATGCGTCTCGTGTGTCGTCTCGGTTGTCTTTGTTGGGCCCAAGCAGCCCTAACGGTCGCTACAATGCGCGGGCCGCGCAACGGCTTTCCGAGTCGTCACAACGGTGCCTTTCTCAGGCGTAGAACCGGCGTATGGCGGTGATCACCCGCTCCACCCGCTCGGCGCCCAACTCCGGGTACACCGGCAGGCTCAGCACCTCTTCGCAGAGCGTCTCGGAGACCGGGAACCGCCCCCGCCCGCAACCGAGCGACTCGAAGCACTCCTGCATATGGAGCGGCACCGGGTAATACACGCCCGAGCCGATTTCCTGCTCGGAAAGGTGCTCGCGCAACTCGTTCCGCCGGCGGGCCCGAATGGTGTACTGGTTATAGACGTGGACGTTCCCCGGGTAGAGGGCCGGTGTGATCACCTCCGGGATGTCGGCAAGGCCCTCGTCGTAGAGCGAGGCGTGGCGGCGCCGCGCGTCGGCCCAGCCGGGCAGGTGTGGGAGCTTGGCGGCCAGGACGGCGGCCTGGAGCGCGTCGAGGCGGCTGTTGGTGCCGACCATCTCGTGCTGGTACATCTTGCGGCCGCCGTGGACGCGGAGCTTTCGCACCCGGTCCGCGAAGTCCGGATCGGCCGAGGTGACCGCCCCACCGTCTCCGAACCCACCCAGGTTCTTGGTCGGGAAGAAGCTGTATGCGGTGGCGGTGCCCCTCGGCGCGGACGCTTGCGTCGCCCCGATGGAATGGGCGGCGTCTTCGATCACGCTCACGCCCCGAGCCTTCGCCCGAGTCACCACCTGGTCCATCGGCGCCATCTGCCCGAACAGGTGCACCGCGATGATCGCACGGGTCCGCTTGGTCGAGGCGGCCTCCACGGTCTCGGCCGTGACGTTGAAGTGCATGGGCTCCACGTCGCAAAAGACCGGCTTCAGGCCGGCGTTCCAGACCGCGCCGGCCGTCGCGAAGAACGTGAACGCCGGCACGATCACCTCGTCGCCGGGCTCGAGGTCGAGCGCCCTGAGGGACAGCAGGAGGGCGTCCGTGCCGCTGGCGCAGCCCACGACCTCCCTGCCGTCGTCGAGATACGCCGCCAGCGCCTGCTCGAAGGCTTCGACCTCCGGCCCGAGGATGAAGCGCTGCGAGTCCACCACGCGGCGCATCGCGGCGTCCACTTCGTCGCGAATCGTGTCGTACTGCTCGCCCAGATCGAGAAGCGGGATTTGATCCGTCATGGGTTGCGACACGGGGACGTCACGGCGTCAGCACCCACCCCCGCTGATGATGCCGCGGGTCGGAGAGCTGAAGCGCAACTCGTCGAAACGCCACTGGGCGCGTTCCACGAGCGCCGCCGAACCCGTCTGATCCACGTCCCGTACGCGTTGGAACGCGAACATGGCCTCGTCGCAGCGTCCTAGCCGGGCGAGGACGTCACCCATATCGAGATAGGCGACCGCCAGCAGGTTCTTGGGCTCGCCGAGCGTGATCATGCGATCGATGAGCTCGAACGCCGCCTCGTCCTCATCCAGCTCGATCAGATCCTTGGCGAGGCGATACGAACAACTGCCGATCTTCCAATGGACCTCACCGCGCTGCCAGCGCCGAATCATGCGGCGGTATTGCTCGTAGAGCACGAGCGCCCTACGGCAATCACCCACTTCGTCGTATGCGGACGCGGCCTCGAACACGATGTCCGGGATGGGATCCTCGCCCATGGCGGCCAGCGCCTTCTGGTAATACGGAAGGGCCACGCCGTACTCGCCGTTGCGGAAGTGGTGGCGGGCCAGAGGCAGCGCCAACTCCGCGACGCTGATGCCCGGGCGGAACTCTTGGGCGGTGCCGATGGCGGAGGCCACGCTGAAGAGGTCGTTGCGGCCTGCCGCGGTCCGAGCCAGCCGCACCATGTCCGCCACGGCTTGATCGGCGTAGTCCGGCTCCACGGCCACCGTCCGGCGATAGAAGTCCGCGGCCTCGTCCACACGTCCCATCTCGGCGTAGGTATGAGCCACGCGCGCGAGTGTCGACGCGTCGTCCGAGCCGAGTTGAGCGGCGAGGCGGTACTCGGCGAGCGCCTCGTCCAAATCGCCTCGGGCCGCCAACTCGTCCCCCCGGCTGATCGAGGAGGTTTCTTCGCGCGCGGGTCCGCAAGCCGCGATCGATATCACGAGGCCGGCGAGTGCCATCCGGGCGATGTTCTCGGCTGTGGCGCGAAGCGGTGGCAATGGCATGAGCTGGTTCTACACCGTCATCCGTGGGAGATCCTGAAGGTGGGTTGCAAGACGCGGACCAGCGCGTCAGTCGCCCTTGCCGTCGCCCTTGCCCTGGGAAGAAGGGACCTCCAAGCCGGCCAGGTAGGCACGCACGCGGGAATCGTCGGGGCGCTCCTCCGAGCACCGCTCCCAAGCGCTCCGCGCACCCTTCAGGTCACCCTGCTTGTGGAGGACCACTCCCAGGCGCATGCGGGCACCGGTGAACTCCGGCCGTTCTTCCAGGATGGTCTCGAGTTGCGTACGAGCGTCGTCGATCCGCCCGACCTCGAGGTAGGCTTCGGCGAGCTTGGTCCGGATGTCCGCGAAGCGGGCGCGAACCGACAGGGCCTTCTCGTACTCGGTCGCGGCGTCGATCGGCCGGTCGGCCGCCAGATAGATGTCCCCGGTCCTGGCGTGCGCGATCGCCAGCTTGTTGCCGCCGTCCGAGGGAAAGCTCGAATCGTCCCTGGTGTCCAACTCACTGGCGCGCTTGAACGAGACCCAGGCATCCTCGAAGCGCCCCACCTCGTTCAGCACGATCGCCTTGTTCAGGTGGGCCTCGGCGTAATCTTCGTTGATCGCGAGCGCCGCATCGAACTGCTCGAGCGCCGAGTGGGGATTCCCCATCATCGCCTCGCACAGTCCGGCCTTGTTGCGAATGTCGGCGAAGGTGGGGTTCTTCTTGATCACGGCGGAGAAATGCTGGAGCGCCGTCTCGAAGTCGTCGCGATCCCATGCCGCGATCCCGAGCTGGATTCTCTGCCGCAGCGTGAGGCTCCGAACCTCGGAGCCCGGCCCCATCTCTGGACGCTTGTACTCGGGTTTCTTGGGCCTCGGGGTCATCGAGCCTCCGGGAGGGGCTTCACGAGATAATGTAGGCACGGACGCTAGCCAACGGACAGGGGTTCTCGCAACCCATCCCGAAATCCGTCCCATCCAGCTATTGACGGATTTCGAGCCACGGGATGACGGAGGGCCGGGGCCGGGTGCGGGGGAGTCGCTGAGCCACCGCCACGGGCCGTCTCCCCTCCAACCCCGACCACTGGCTCCCCGCAAAGCCTAAAACCCCTCCGAAGTACGGCCAGCGCGCGCTCAGAGCCTCGGAAAACCGGCCTTTATATTGAAGGATCGCGGGGAGTGGTTGCGCCCCAGAGTGAGGACGACGGGAGGGAGATCCGCGCATGATCCAGTTCGCCGACACCAGGCACACGAGTTCCTCCGAAGACACCGGGCGGCTGCGCCACGAGGTGGGGCGCCGGGGCGCCGAGGTAGAGCGCCTCGGCGACGAGATCGCCCGGCTCTCGGCGCACATCCACGCTGCCACCTACCGGTTGCTCGTCCTGATCCGCGAGTTCGACGAGCGCGAGGGTTGGGGCGGGGGCTTCCGGTCTTGTGCCCACTGGCTCAGTTGGCGCACCGGCATCGCGCCCGGCCCCTCGCGAGAGAAGGTGCGCGTGGCGAAGGCGCTGGCCGGGTTGCCGCTGATCTCCGGGGCGATGGAGCGAGGTGCGCTCTCGTTCTCGAAGGCGCGGGCGCTCACCCGGGTGGCCACGGCAGCGAACGAGGAGGCGCTGCTGGAACTCTCCGAACACGGAACGGCCGCGCACATCGAGAAGATCGTGCGAGCATGGAGGAGAGTGGACCGACAGGAGGACGCCGGGTTGGAAGAGGAGCGTCACGAGAGTCGGTATGTCCATCTCCAGGTCGACGAGGACGGGATGTATGTGCTGCGTGGACGGCTGGATCCAGAGGTGGGCGAGATCCTCGCGAAGGCCCTCGCTGCCGAGGGCGATGCGCTCTACCGGAAGTCGGAAGATGCCGCGGACGCTGCCGCGACCCCGACCGCCGAACAGCGGCGCGCCGACGCACTGGGCCTCATCGCCGAGCGAGCGCTTGCGATGAAGA
>JBGMRK010000097.1:0-4067 GCA_048061375.1 Longimicrobiales bacterium
TATACATCCTGGCGCTGCCGGGCGGCTGGGTCGCCGACAACCTCTGGGGTCAACGCAAGTCGGTCTTCGTCGGCGGGTGCATCATTGCGCTCGGCCACTTCACGATCGCCGTGCCGACCGACTTCAGTTTCTTCCTCGGCCTCACCTTGATCATTATCGGCACGGGCCTTCTGAAACCGAACGTGAGCACGATGGTTGGTGAGCTCTATCCGGAGGGCGGAGCCCGGCGAGACGCCGGCTTCTCCGTCTTCTACATGGGGATCAACCTGGGGGCCTGGCTGGGCCCGCTCGTCACCAGCTTCCTGGGCGAGAACTACAACTGGCACTGGGGCTTCGCCGCCGCGGGCGTCGGCATGGTCTTCGGCCTCATCCAGTATAGGCGAGGCGCCGGCTACCTGGGTACAGCGGGGCTGCTCAAGACCGGAGCTTCGGCCGAAGAGATATCGCGCAAGTCGCGGGTCTTCTTCGGGTCGTTCTTCGGCATCATCGCGGCGACCGCGCTCTTCGCGTACATGGTCTCGATCGGCAGGATCGATCTCACCATCACCGAAATCGCCGAGTATCTCGGAATCGGCGTCCTGGTCATGGTCGCGGGCTACTTCCTCTACTTGTGGACGTTGGGCGGCCACACGCTCGAAGAGAATAAGAAGATGGGGGTCATCTTCTGGCTATTCCTCATGATCGCGGTCTTCTGGTCCGGCTTCGAGCAGGCGGGCTCGTCGCTCAATCTTTTCGGACAAGACCTCACCAATCGGGTGATCTTCGGCTGGGAGGCGCCGGCCGGGTGGCTCCAGTCGGTGAACCCGGTCTTCATCATCTTGTTGGCGCCGGCATTCGGCTCTCTATGGGTGTGGCTCGAGCGGAGGAACGCCAACCCCTCCATTCCCGTGAAAGCGGGCCTCGGACTTCTGGGTCTGTCGATGGGCTTCTTCGTGCTCGCCTGGGGCGCTGCGAACGCGACCGAGGGCAACCTGGTGTCGCCTTCCTGGCTGATCGTCACGTACTTCCTGCACACGGTTGGTGAGCTCGCGATCTCGCCGATCGGCCTCTCGGCCATCACCAAGCTCTCACCCGAGAGGCGCGTCGGTCAGATGATGGGGATCTGGTTTGTCGGAGCAGCAGTTGGGAACTTGTTCGCGGGCTTGGTGGCTGGGCGCCTTCAGGACTTGGCATACGTCGACCTCTTCAGAAACATCGCGATGATCGTCGGCGGTGTGGGGATTTTCGCCTTGCTCATGAGCCCAGCGATCAAGAAACTGCTTGGGAAGGTGAGCTAGGTGGGTTAGAAGGCTGTATTTCTCCAGCAGGACACTAGGGCGGGTAGTGCCTAAGTAGCGGGCACTACCCGTTTCCGCAGAGAAGTTGGCCGCGATGGGGGATCTCCCTACACCCCACGTCGCATGTTCCCGACGCACCCTTCAGCGTGTTCCCGACTACATAGAAACGCCCACGCACCGATCTTGTGAATAATGGTGCAAGCCCGCCGTTTGGTTCCGAATCTCGACTATTTGGCCGGCCCGGCCGGCCGGGGGTGATGCACGATGATTAGACGAAGAAACCCACTCTGGATGGGGGTGGTGCTAGTATTCGCGGTGCTGTTCAGCACCGCCTGCGATGGGAGCGACACTCCGACAACCCCGCCCGATGACACGCCGGAGGTGCTCGACTACGCTCTGGTCCAGGGCATTCTGCAGGAGGACTGTGGTAGCTGCCACGCTGCGAGCTCAGGGCGCGCATTCCTTGTGAGCATGGATGAGGCGACTCTCGTGGCATCGGGGTTCATCACGCCGGCAGATCCCCCGAACAGCTTGATTCTGCGCAAGCCGCGCATGGCCACGGGTCACGGCGGCGGCGTCGTCACCGGGTTCACCGACGAAGACATCGCGGGTATCTCGGAGTGGATCGCACTTCAGCCCATCGTCAACCTCAACGTGCTCTCGGCCATCTCCGTGGGCGGGCGCTTGAAGCCGAACTTCGACGGCTACGCGAGCGAAGAGGTCTGGAGCAGGGCTCCCACGATGGTCGCCGCGGTCGGCGGTGGTTGGGCAGACGCGGAGGATGTGACCCTCTCCGCGGCGTACGACGACGAGTACCTCTACATTCTCGCTCGTTGGGTGGACGATGAGGCCAGTTATCGCCGCGACCCCTGGGTGAAGCAGGCGGACGGCAGCTGGAAGGCGATGTCGGCGAAACCGAGGCCGGAGGATGGCATAGACTGGCAGACCTATATGGGCGCAAACTTCGACGAAGAGGGTCCCACCCTCTTCTACGAGGACAAGTTCGCCATGATCTGGAACACCTACGGTGCCAGCACGGTGGCGGGTTTCGACGAGCAGGGTTGCTCCGTCGTTTGCCACGACCCGACCAACAACTTCGCTCCCGGCACGACCTACAACTATTCGAATCAGCAACTGGCGGCGAAGAAATACACCAACGCCGCCAACGAGAGAGCGGACATGTGGCACTGGAAGGCGGTGAGGCAGAACCAGCACAACAAGATGGATGACCAGCATGTGCGCTACTGGGCTCAGGGTGGCGACGATCCCGCCCACGCGGGCCGCAAGGCTGACTCCGGCTCCGGGGGCTACAGCAGCAATCCTGCGGTTGACGGACGCCCCATGTACCGCGGTCCGGTTCTGACTGCGCCCCCGTTCTACATCCTGGATGGGGACAAGACGCTGGCAACCCAGGCCGAATTGGACGGGCTGCCAGCGGGGACGATGTTGCCGAACATGATCACCAAGGGCCCGGACGGCGAACGTGCCGATATCGATGCCCACGGGATCTACAATCCGGCCAACAACACCTGGACCCTCGAGATGCGGCGCAAGCTGGTGACCGGGGGAGGTACGAACGACGTCCAGTTCGACGACCTGACTCGAGAGTACTTCTTCGGGGCGGCGGTCTTCGACAACGCCCAGATCGAGCACTCGTGGACGCCGGCCGTGTTCAAACTCGTTTTCGAGCAAGGTTAGGACTGGGTAGCTAGAGCATCATTGCCCTCCGGCGTGGGTGTCGAGACCCGGATGGAGTCGCTTTTCGAAGCGGCTTCATCCGGGTTCCTCGTTTCGGGGAGGACCGCCAAGCTCACGGTCCCAACCTCGCGGCAGTCCCCGGGGCGTCCCACCTGTAGACCCCCGCGATCCCCCCAGCTAGACTACGCCTCGACCGAAGCCGAGCACTGGCTCCTGGTTGTCGCGAACGTCACGATCCTAACGTCACGATCCTACTGAAGGGGCCGATTGCATGAGCACAGGAGTCGCCAGCGCGAAGGAGATCCTCTCGAGGCTGGGCATAGAGGACAACAACCCGGGTGGTTTCGGCGGCGAATGGGTCGGCTCGGGCCCTGAGCTCGAGGTGACCACACCCATCGACGGATCGCGCATCGCGACCGTGACCCAGGTCACGGAGGACCAGTACGATGACATCGTCGATCGGGCGTATCAGGCATTCCTGGAGTGGCGCACCGTGCCCGCTCCACGTCGGGGTGAGATCGTCCGCCAACTCGGTAACAGGCTGCGCGAACTCAAGAGCGAGCTCGGCGCTCTCGTAACACTCGAAATGGGCAAGATCGGAGTCGAGGGCGAGGGTGAGGTCCAAGAAATGATCGACATCTGCGACTTCGCAACCGGCCTCTCCCGCCAGCTCTACGGACTCAGCATGCACTCGGAACGCCAGGACCACCGCATGTTCGAGCAGTGGCATCCGCTGGGCGTGGTCGGGGTGATCAGCGCATTCAATTTCCCGGTAGCGGTCTGGAGCTGGAATGCGGCGATCGCGGCGGTGTGCGGTGACTCCTCGCTGTGGAAGCCGGCCAGCCAAACGCCGCTCACCGCCATCGCGGTGACGAAGATCGCGGAGCGCGTGTGCCGGGAGAACGGAGTGGACCCCGCGGTCTTTTCGCTCACGGTGGGGAAGGGGTCCTCGGTCGGTGATAGGCTGCTCCACGACCGTCGGGTACCTCTGGTGTCGGCCACGGGAAGCTGCGCTGTGGGTTACCGTGTGGCGGAAGTCGTGGGTAAGCGGCTCGGACGTACGATTCTGGAGTTGGGTGGCAACAACGCGAT
>JBGMRK010000097.1:4167-8737 GCA_048061375.1 Longimicrobiales bacterium
CTCGGCCAAGAACGAGTGGTCGATCGTGCAGGAGGAGACCTTCGCTCCGATCCTCTACATCATCGAGTACGGGAATGCCGATGCCACGCCGGCCCAGGCGGTTGATGAGATTGCCGAGGCCGTGGCGATCCACAACGATGTGCCTCAGGGTCTATCCTCGGCCATTTTCACGGAGCACATGCGCGAGGCTGAGTACTTCCTGTCGAACCGGGGAAGCGACTGCGGGATCGCCAACGTGAACATCGGTACGAGCGGCGCCGAGATCGGTGGGGCGTTCGGTGGCGAGAAGGAGACAGGCGGCGGCCGCGAGTCGGGGTCCGATGCGTGGAAGACGTACATGCGTCGCCAGACCAACACGATCAACTGGAGTACCGAGCTGCCGCTCGCCCAGGGAATGGAGTTCGGGTAGACCCGCCAGGGCGCGCGGGAAGCTCGGAACGTTTCAGTTGATCCTGACTACTAATAGCCCCCCCTAGGACGTGCTGTCCCTTCAGTCTGGAGGTAACCATGCGTTGGCTGCGGATGTTCGCCGTCGTGGCACTAACCGCAGGAATCGCCGTCGGATGCGCCCCGCAGAGTCAGTCCGGCCTGGACGTTGAATTCGAGAAGTATACGCTCGACAACGGTCTGGATGTGGTTCTGCACGAGGATCGTTCGGATCCCATCGCCGCGGTAGCGGTTCTCTATCACGTGGGGTCCAACCGCGAGAAACCGGGCCGAACCGGGTTCGCCCATCTCTTCGAGCACATGATGTTCCAGTCGTCACAGAATGTCGGCGAGGACCAATTCTTCCAGAAGATCCAGGCGGCCGGCGGCACGTTGAATGGCGGGACCAGCAACGACAACACGATCTATTTCGAGATCGTGCCCAACAACGCCCTGGAGATGGCTCTGTGGCTCGAGGCCGACCGCATGGGCTTTTTGTTACCAACCGTGACGCAGGAGGCGTTTCTCAACCAGCAGGACGTGGTCCAGAACGAGAAGCGCCAGCGCGTGGACAACGTCCCGTACGGGCACACCGGCCACATCATCGGCGAGATGCTCTACCCCGAGGATCACCCGTACAACTGGTCCGTGATCGGTTCGTTCGAGGACCTGGCGAACGCGACCCTGGAAGATATCCGAGGCTTCTTCACGAAGTGGTACGGCCCGAACAACGCAACCCTGGTCGTGGCGGGCGACTTCGACGTCGCGCGCACCAAGGAGTGGATCCAGAAGTACTTCGGAGAGCTATCCTCACCTGAGAACCAGCCGGACCCTGAGCCGAGGGCGGCGGTGCTGACGGAGACGAAGCGCGCTTTCCACGAGGACAACTTCGCGCGCTCGCCGGAGCTCAACATGGTCTTCCCGTCGGTCGAGCGGTACACCAAGGACGCCTACGCGCTTCAGTTCCTGGGCTTGCTGTTGTCCGACGGTAAGAAGTCGCCGTTCTACAAAGTGATCGTCGAGGAGGGCCAGTTGGCTCCACAAGCCCGTGTCTTCCAACGCAGCCTCGAGATCGCCGGGACGTTCAGCGTGCGAATTCGTACGTTCCCAGGCAAGAACCTGACCGACGTCGAGAACGCGGCATTGCAGGCGTTCGACCGTTTCGAGGCGGACGGCTTCACGGAGCGCGACCTCGACCGTATCAAGGCCGGGGAGGAGACCGGGTTCTACAACGGCATCTCGAGCGTGCTGGGCAAGGCGTTCCAGCTCGCCTCCTACAACGAGTTCGCGGGATCCCCGGGCTTCATCGGCACGGACATCGAGAACATCCTCTCGGTTTCAGCCGACGACGTTTGGCGGGTCTACAACAGGTACGTGAAGGACAAGCCGTACGTGCTGACCAGCTTCGTGCCGAAAGGGCAGGTCGAGTTGGTCGCGGCGAACTCCGAGCTCTTCCCGATCCAGGAGGAGGAGATTACCACCGCCGGCGTAGCCGGCCAGGAGCCGGCCGTGGCGGATGAAACTCCCGTCGAGTTTCTGCCTTCGTCGTTCGACCGATCCGTGCAACCCCCGAACGGGCCATCCCCCGCGCTAGCCGTTCCGGAGATCTGGACGTACACGTACGCCAACGGGCTGCGGATCTTCGGGATCGAGCAGAACGAGCTGCCGCTCGTCCAGTTCTCGTTGACGATAAAGGGCGGGTTGCTGTTGGACGACATCACGCGTGTGGGCGTCGCCAACGTCATGACGGACATCATGATGGAGGGCACAAGGAGTAGGACGCCCGCGGAGTTGGAGGAGGCCATCGACGAACTCGGAGCGAGCCTCAGCATGTCCACGGGGAGGGAGTCGATCACGATCCGCGCGAACACCCTCCGATCGAGGCTGGATGGAGTGTACGGCCTCTTCGAGGAGATCTTACTCGAGCCCCGCTGGGACTCGCTCGAGTTCGAGCGGATCAAACGTGAAACCGTGGAGATGATCAACCGGCGTGGCGCGAGCCCCGCCAGCGTGGCCACCAACGTCTTCAACCGCCTGCTCTACGGTGAGGATCACATTTTGTCCAACCCGACGAGCGGGACGTCGGACATCGTCTCCTCTCTGACGATCGACGACGTGCGCGCCTTCTATGAGGCCAACTATTCGCCCACCGTAGCGAACATCGGAATCGTCGGCGATATCTCCAAGGAGGAGGCCATCGCGCTGTTCGAACCGCTGGAGCGGAAGTGGGCGGCAAAGGAAGTGGAGTTTCCCGTGTACCCGGAGGCGCCGACGCTCGACAAGCCCACCGTGTACTTCGTGGACATCCCCGACGCCCGGCAATCGGAAGTCAGGATCGGCCACCTGGGGCTGCCGTTCCAGGATCCCGACTATTATGCGACCACGGTGATGAACTACCAGTTGGGTGGCAGCTTCAACGCCCGCCTCAACATGATTCTCCGCGAGGAGAAAGGCTACACGTACGGAGCGAGATCGAGGTTCTCGGGGTCGAGTTACCCAGGAGCGTTCATGGCCTCGTCCGGGGTGCGTTCGAACGTGACGCTCGAGTCCGTCCAGATCTTCAAGGACGAGATCGAGAAATACCGAGAAGGTGTTACCGCCGAGGATCTGTCCTTTACCAAGGGCGCCCTGATCCAATCGAACGCCCGGCGCTTCGAGACACTGGGTGCGCTACTGGGCACGCTGAATACGATCGCCACATACGACCTGCCGTTCGACTACGTCAAACAGCGAGAGGAAGTGGTGAGAAGCATGACCCTGGAGCGCCAAAAGGAACTGGCGGAGACCTACATCTTACCGGACCGCATGATCTATCTCGTGGTGGGTGACGCGAAGACCCAGTTCGCTCGCCTGCGCGAGCTCGGCCTGGGAGAGCCCATCCTGCTCGACAGGAAAGGCAAGCGGGTGCCGAACGTGGTGTTCTAGAAGGTCTGTCTTCGCAGGGTCACTCGTATCGGAGCGCCTCCATGGGGTCGATACGGGTGGCCCGACGGGCCGGAATCAGTGACGCCAGAAAGCCGCTTCCGGCCAGGACGGCGCTGATCAGCACGAAGATCGCCGGGTCCCACGGTTCGGTTTCGAAGAACAGCAGAGCCATGCCCCTCGACAACACGGCGGCGATTCCGAGTCCCACGACCAGCCCGATTGCGATCTGACCGAAGCTCTGCCGCAGGATGAGCGCCTGCACCTGCTTGCCCTGCGCGCCCAGGGCCATGCGGATGCCCACTTCCCGCGTGCGCCGGGTTACTCCGAATGACATGACTCCGTAGAGTCCGACCGAAGCCAGGAACAGCGCGACCGCACCAAAAACCAGGAAGAGCGTGCCGAACGTGCTGTAGAACCAGGTGTTCTGACCGATCGCGTCGGGCATGGTCTGAACCCAGTAGACCGGCACTTCCTTGTCCATCGCGGACACCTCGTCACGCACGATGGAAGCGAGATCCAGCGGATCACCGCGCGCCCTCAGCGCAGCCGTCAAGAACCGGCTACCGATCTGGGCGACCGGGAAATACATTCCCTCCGGTTCTTCGTCGTCGTTGTCGCCGATTCCGTCCATGCGGAGGTCGGGCACGATTCCGACGATGGTGGCCCACTCTTCCGTGCTGTCCGACCTGCCTCGGCGAATCCGCTTCCCGAGTGCATCCTGGCCGGGGAAGTCGCGGCGCGCGAAACTCTCGTTCACAATGACCACGCGGATTGCGTCGGCATCGTCCTGGTCGGTGAAGACGCGCCCGCGACGCATGTCCACCTCGAACGTCTCGAAGAACGTCGGAGTGATCATCGCCCAGCGTGCCCGGGGATAGTCCTGGTCGGTGGAGTAGGTCTCTCCGTCTCGAGCGTAGAAGGTCCTCCCGCTGCCCAGCCCCGGCATGTTACTCGCGAACGCGACGGAGGCCACAGCCGGGTTAGCCTCGATGCGGCGCTCGAGCTCGTCGTAGAAGCCGACTCGAGTTTCCAAGTCGGGGTACTCCTCCGTCAAGCCGACGCGGACGGTGAGGACATCCTCCGTGACGAACGGCAGGTCCAAGTTGCTGAGCTTGGACACGCCTTTGATCATGAGCCCCGCAACCACCAACACCCCCGCCGAAAGAGCGAGTTCGACGATCACCAGGGACCGGCTGAGCCGCCCGATCCGGAGGCCCGA
>JBGMRK010000098.1:0-8619 GCA_048061375.1 Longimicrobiales bacterium
CGGCTTCGAGAGGTGTGCTCAGGACTCGGAGCGGGTCGTGAGCGTGGTGCTGGCGTCGGGACTGTCGGGCACCTTCCAGTCCGCCGAGGCCGCTGCCGGCCTGATCGATGACGTACCCGTCGACCTCATGGACTCACAAGGCGTATCGCTGCTGCAGGGGCTCTTGGTCCTCAAGGCCGCCGAACTCGCCGAATCCGGGATGGATCCCGCCGAGATCGTGGCCGAGCTTGAACGGATCCGCGACCAGTCCGGGCTTCTCTTCACGCTGGACACCTTCGACAGGCTGGTGGCTTCGGGGCGCGTGAGCCGTGGCCGTGCCTGGCTCGGGACGGTGCTGAAGGTGAAGCCGATCCTGGAGGTCACACGCGAGGGCAAGCTGGTGGCCGTCGGCAAAGCGCTCGGACGTGAGCGCGTGCTCCAAAGCATCATGGACTTCCTGGTGGCGCGCATACCCACGGAAGCCGAACGCGTGCGCTTCGGAGTCATTCATGTGGGGTGCCCCGAGATGTTGGAGATCGTGAGCTCAGCCATCCGGCGCATCTGGCCTGACGCCGAGATCCTAACGGCACCGGCCACGCCGGTTGTCTCGACGCACCTGGGGCTTGGGACTTGGGGCGTGGCCTTCATGGTCGAGGACTAAACCCCAGGGAAGGTCGGATCCGCACCCCTTACGGCAACCGCGATCCCACGGCGACAACCGCGTGCTCCGGCACGAGGTGGAGGTCATCCTCGACGAGCCGTACCTCTTCGTGCAGGACGATCACCATGGTTCCTGGCCCGAGGCCATCGTCCTGCCCCGGCACGTCGTACTCTTCGCTCGGCGTGTGCAACACGATCTGACCACGCCGCAGACTACGGTCGGCGCAGGTGCCGACAAGACGCACGGTGGCCCAGCCGGGGCGTGGCTCCCAGGCGATGTTTCTAGGGCTGGACAGTCGCTCGATGGACATCGCTCACCTCGGGTTATGACCGGTCAATGTGTCTTCGGCTTCTAGGCCTGGTCTCGATCTCTCAGGCGTTGTTTGCCCGCTACGAGAAGGTCGTAGTTGGCCATTTGCGCCGGCGACAGATCGGTGGGAAGGCCCACGACCAGCGCCTGCCCCTTCGTTCCGGCTGGCAGGTGCAGCACCATCCGGTCGCGCGGTGTGGGACGGCAGTAGGGATGTGACCGACCTGATGGGTCGATCTCGACCGTGCGCCCATCGACGCTGAGCTCCGCGATCCGGCGCCCGTACTCCCACCACGCCTCGAGCGGATCGGCATCACCGTCGGCGATGGAGGGCAGGAGCGTCGCGTCGTAGTACTGGACAGCGGAGCGGTAGGCGTCAGGATTGGACGTCCGAAGTTCTTTGAGCCGTTCGCGATAATACTCCCGGGGATCGCGGGCGCCCGTTGTGCTCAGGGCTTCCTCGAAGCGCTCCTCAGCTCGTGCGTTCTGCGATTCGTCCATACACCTTCCGACGGATTACGGGATGGCGGGATCATGCCGGAAGGGGTGGGGCGGGTCAAGAGCCCTGTGGCGGCTGACCGACCGAAGCTAGCTTTCATCACATGCCCTTCACCACGAGGCGTCTTTGCACGACATGCGTCCGTCTCCGAACCCGCTCGGCGACTCGGCCGAAGACTACATCGACCTATCCTGGGAGATGTTCGGAGAGTTGTGTCGAGCTTTGGCGCTTAAGGTCGAGCGGAACTACCACCCAGAACTCGTTGTCGGCATCGCCCGGGCGGGTGCGATTCCGGGAGCCATCGTCGCCTCGATCCTGCGCGTGGACTTCTACTCCATGAAGATCTCTCGCAAGGACGGGGACGAGCACGTGCGTGAGCGACCGGCGGTACTTTCGGCCGCTCCCGTACAGGCGCGCGACCGTCGCGTTTTACTCGTAGACGAGATCGTGACGTCCGGTGATACGCTTAGGTTGGCGCTCGCCGCCATCCGCGACATCGGACCCAAAGAGGTTCAGACGGCCACTAGCTTCGCACGGGTGCAGGGTTACAAACCCGACTATTTCGCGCTCGCCACCGATTCCACCATCATGTTCCCTTGGGACCGCAAGATCTTCGACAAGGATCGCCTCGTCACGAATCCTCGTTACGAGAAGGCCTTCGACGAGTAGTCGGCCGTCATAGTGTCCTGACTCGGGACATTAGCGGGCAGGAACCGGGCCGGATTGAAGGGGCGCGTTACCCGCCGGCAGCCATCGAGCTAAGGAACTCCTCGTTGGTTTCCGTTCGCTTCATGCGCTCGAGCAAGAACTCGATCGCTTCGGCGGGGGGCATGTCCGCTAGGAAGTTTCGCAGCAGATAGACCCGGTTCAACTCGGTCTCGGAGAGCAGCAACTCTTCTTTTCGTGTGGATGACTTGTTCAGGTCGATCGCCGGGAAGATACGTTTGTCAGAGATGTGACGGTCCAGGACCAGCTCCATGTTACCGGTGCCCTTGAACTCCTCGAAGATCACCTCGTCCATGCGACTCCCGGTCTCGATCAGCGCCGTGGCGATCACGGTAAGCGAGCCACCTTCGTCGATGTTGCGCGCGGCGCCGAAGAACCGTTTGGGCTTGTGAAGCGCATTCGCGTCGACGCCGCCGGAGAGGATCTTGCCCGAGTGTGGCACGGTGACGTTGTAGGCCCGCGCGAGCCGGGTGATGGAGTCAAGCAGAATGATTACGTTCCTGCCGTGCTCCACCAATCGCCGGGCCTTCTCGAGCACCATTTCGGCCACCTGCGTGTGGCGCTCTGCCGGTTCATCGAAGGTCGAGGAGATGACCTCGGCTTTGACGTGCTCCTCCATGTCGGTCACCTCTTCCGGCCGCTCGTCGATGAGCAGTACGATGAGGTGCACCTCCGGATGGTTCTCCACGATGGAGTTGGCCACCTTCTGGAGCAGAATCGTCTTCCCGGCCTTCGGCGGTGATACGATCAGGCCTCGCTGGCCCAGGCCGATCGGCGCAATGAGGTCGACGACCCGCATGGAGATGTCGCTTGAGGCAACCTCGAGCCTGAGGCGATCTTCCGGGTACCGGGGCCGGAGGTTGTCGAACGCGATCCGATGCTTCGCCTTTTCGGGCTCATCACCGTTGACGCTCTCGACCTTGAGGAGAGCTAGATAACGCTCGCCCTCCTTCGGCGGTCGGACCTGACCCAGCACCGTGTCCCCCGTGCGTAGATCGAAGCGCTTGATCTGCGACGGGCTGACATAGATGTCGTCCGGACCGTATAGGTAGTTCCAGTCCTGGGACCGCAGGAAGCCATACCCCTCAGCCAGGATCTCGAGGACACCCTCCCCGCGCAGCACGACCTCGCTGTCGAGGAGGTTCTGTTCGATCCGGAATATGAGATCCTGCTTGCGAAGGCCGGAGTAGTTCGAGATGCTGAGTTCGTCAGCCATCTCGTGGAGCTCTCCGACGCTCTTACTCTTTAGTTGGGCAATGTCCACGGTTTCCTAGACTCGACTTACGATCGGCTTTGCGCCGGTTGGGGGCACCTAGACTGCTGGGTCGCCTGCTATGGAAATAGCTGTGAGAGCCAACTCAAACGAAGGGGGATTCCGCCCGCACGAAGGGCGTGAAGGAATCAACTACTGGGGATCAACTCGATAGTAACGGCGGGGACGCCGGGGGTCAAGGACCGCCCGTGGCCTCGGCGGGACCAGGTGGAGCCTGTTTCTACGAGTCAGAAGTGTTGATTTTTCATAATCAATGCCGTCCGTGGAAATGCCGGAAACTGGTAAAACCTTCAACCTCAAGACTGCCAATCATGGCTTAATACAGGCTTTTTTTAGGAGCGAGGTCGGAAATTTCTTGACATTTTCCTCCGAGTGAAAAACATTAGTTTACCCTGACTGGGTTTATGGGATCTTGCTCGGAGGAGGTATGGCTAGGCACAACCGGGAAGGGCGGGGCGCGGATCAACAAGGATACGCGTATTCCGTCAACTATCAGCCCGACTGGCTGCGCCTCGTCAAGGTCACGCGAACGCTCGATAGTGGGCGGCAATCGACCAAGACGCTCTTCCGCAACCCCGTCGACTACGGCGAAGCGCCACCTGGCGAGCGCATTCGGACGCGCCTGTCGTCCGCCGACCAGGAGTTGGACCTCGAGGTCTGCATCGGTGACCCCTTCCGGCACGTACGCCGAGTGCAGGTCACGTGCGTCGTGCCCACGGGCGACGGAGGGTCGGAGGAGGTTACCTTTACTTTGGAGGACGACCTGTCCCGGCCACGGGGCGGTAACGGTTGATCCTCTAAAAGACCTCAATCCGGGAGGATCGCTCTAGTGTGCCCGGCATGATCCACCCCTTGCTTGCTCCGATCCAGGCGGTCGGTCGAGGCACGCTCTCGCTAGTCCGCACGTTCGGCCAGGGAGGATACCTCGCAGCCGGTGCCGTGCGCGCGCTCAAGAACGTCGATATCTGGGCACCCCACGTGCTCCCGCAGATGTATAAGATCGGCGTAGCCT
Source organism: Longimicrobiales bacterium (assembly GCA_048061375.1). Classification (GTDB taxonomy): domain Bacteria; phylum Gemmatimonadota; class Gemmatimonadetes; order Longimicrobiales; family Gaopeijiaceae; genus JACZXQ01. The sequence continues at coordinate 4,460 of JBGMRK010000098.1, forward strand.
CCGTGCCCATCGCGATGTTCGTCGCGACGTTCACTGGTATCGTCTTGGCGTTGCAGGCGTCCTATACCCTCACCGGGGGCGTACCGGAGTACTTTGTGGGGACGTTGGTCGGGAAGACCATGATCCTCGAATTGGGCCCGGTACTCACCGGGCTCGCCCTGGCTGGACGCGTCGGCGCAAGCATCGCTGCCGAGCTGGGGACCATGCGGGTCACCGAGCAAATCGACGCCTTGGAAACGTTGGCGTATGACCCGTTGGCGTATTTGGTCGTCCCGAGAGTCGCCGCGGGCCTCCTCATGTTCCCGGTCGTGGTTGCCCTGGCCATAGCGATCGGGGTCGTGGCGGGGTGGGTAACGTCGATGGGCCTCTTGGACATGGGCTCGCCCCAATTCGTAAAGGGCCTCAAGATCTTCTTCGACGCCTTCGACGTGACGTTCGCCATGATCAAGAGCGTCAGCTTCGGCCTCATCGTGACGGGCGTCGGGTCGTTCTTCGGGTTTCACACCGTGGGCGGGGCCGAGGGTGTCGGGCGAGCCACCACTCGCGCAGTGGTTGTCTCGACCATGCTCATCCTGGTCTTGGACGCCTTCTGGGCGGCGGTGTTGCTGTGAGCATCGAGCTTCTAGAGGTGCGCAAGGCATTCGGCAAAAAGGAGATCCTTACAGGTTTTTCGCTCACCGTGGAGGATGGTGAGACTCTGAGCATCATCGGCTATTCTGGGGCGGGCAAGTCGGTTACGCTGAAACACATTATCGGACTAATGCAGCCGGATAGTGGTTCCGTCCGCGTGGACGGGATGGACGTTGGCACGATGGACAGGTCGGGGCTCATAGAGTTGCGGCGGAATATCGGCTACGTGTTTCAGTTCGCCGCGCTGTTCGACTCGATGACCATCGGAGAGAATGTGGCGATGGGCCTCCACCGGATACCGGACATGGACGAGGAGGAGATTCGGGCGCGCGTGCATGAATGCCTCTCCCTCGTCGACCTCGACGACGTACACGACAGCTATCCTTCGGAGATGTCCGGTGGCATGAAAAAAAGAGCCGGATTGGCCCGCGCCATCGCGACGCGACCCAAGTATTTGCTCTACGACGAGCCCACGACCGGACTCGACCCCGTGACCGTCAAGGTGATCGACAGGCTCAACATCCGCATGAAGCAGGAGTTGGGGGTCACCGGTGTCGTCATCACACATGATATGGACAGCGCCTACCGGATCTCCGATCGGATCGCCATGCTGTACGACGGTAAGATGAGAGCGGTGGGCACCGTGGAGGAGATTCGGGACAGTGAAGATCCCCTGGTTCGGGCCTTCATCGAAGGCCGGCCGGAACTCATGGAGGGCATGTCGTGACCCAGAGAAGAGAGCTTCTGGTAGGGTCTGTGGTCATAGCCTCGTTCATCGTTGGCGTCGGAGGCACGCTCTGGCTGCAGGGGAGAGGCTTCGGCAGGATCGAGACCGAGGTCCACGTGCTCGTGAGCGACGTTGGCCAGCTCGCGCAGGGGAACGCCGTGAAATTCCGTGGCGTCCGGATCGGAAGGGTTGGCCCGATCAGCGTGGAGCCGGTAGGTGACGCAGTCCGCATCGTCCTTCTGCTCGAAGGGGAGAACCTACCCGCCCCCGACGCGGTTGTGGTGCTGGCGCCGGAGTCGCTCTTCGGCGACTGGCAGGCGGAGATCGTAACCCGTTCCAGCTTTCCGAACTTCGCGTTCTACGAGGTGCCGCCGAACCGCCGCATCCAGAACGGTGTCCGTGTTCTCGGCGGATTCACGCTTCCCGACATCTCGCGGCTCACGGCCGTGGCGGATGAGGTCGCGCAAAACCTCGCGGTTCTCACCGATCGGTTCGACAAGGCGTTCAGTGATGAGACCGCGGCGAGCCTCGCGCAGGCCATCGACAACATGGAAGAGCTCACATCCACGCTGAAAACCGTCGTTGAGGAAGAATCGTCGCAGATCTCCGGCACGGCTGAGCAGATCCGGGTCGCCACGGAAGAAATTGCGAGTACCTTGACCGCGGCCCGTACCGCGATCGATCGTCTAGATGCGGTTCTGGCTTCCGGCCGGGTGGACTCGATTCTCGACAACACGGTCGCGATCACATCCGACTTCCGCGGCGTCACGGGCCAGGTGACCTCGGCCGTCGACCGGCTCGAGAGCACGCTGACGTCGGCTGATTCGACCATGGCGCGCCTCAGTCGCATCGCCGGTCGAGTCGAGGCGGGCGAAGGTTCGATCGGTAGGCTACTCGTGGATACCACGCTTGCGCTGCGTGCGGAGGATTTGCTCGAGCAGATGAGTTCGCTTCTCGACGATGTCCGCGCGAATCCGCGTAAGTACGTTCGGCTCTCGATCTTCTGACGCGAGCGGTCGATGCCGAAGCAGAACGCCCGTACGGAGCGGAGCGCGGGGGGCGTGGTCACCCGGCGGATCGAGGGTGCCGTCCACTTTCTGCTCATCCGGGACCCGTACGGTAAGCTGGGGCTTCCAAAGGGACACGTCGAGAACGGAGAGACGGCAGAGGATGCTGCGCTACGAGAGGTGAGTGAGGAAACCGGCTTGACCGGCGTGGTCATCGGACCTTCACTCGGGACGACCGATTGGTATTTTCGCTTCGAGGGTCGGCTCATCCACAAGTACTGCCAGTACTTCCTGATGGGTTCCCGATTCGGAGACCCGGTGCCTGAGCGATCGGAGGGCATCACCGAGTGTCGGTGGCTTCCGGTCGATGAGGCTATCGCAGAGGTGGCGTACGACAACGCCCGGGAGGTCGTACGGGTGGCCCGGCAGCTTGTAGGCTCGGGAGCGGCGGATGGCCTGCTCGAGGAAAGTGATGCTAAGGGGGAGGGATCCGGATGAATACAACCCCGAATACTCAGGGGAGCGGCGCCCGTGAAGAGCGTAGCCCGCCGGTGATGCTCCTAAGGTCCCTTTCCGGAGTGGCTGCCATCGCGGTGTTGGGTCTTTTTCTGTTCGAGATCCACGGGATTCTGAACCCGTTCATTCTGTTTCTGCTCTTCGTGGCGTTGCTGCTCCCGTTCCGTGGCGCGCGAGGGCATACACTCTTGGTGACACTCACCGGCCTCCTGACCCTCTATTGGTTGCTTCAGGAGACCGGGTTCCTCATCGCTCCGTTCGTGTTGGGGCTCGTTCTGGCGTACGTCCTGGACCCGCTCGTGGACAGGTTGGAGGCCCGCGGCATCGGCCGTGCATTGGCCATCGTGCTCTTGGCGCTGCCTGTGCTCGGAGTGGTGGCCACAGCCATCATCGTGGGTGTGCCGGCGGTGATGGAGCAAGTAAACCAAGTGATCCAGGGTGCTCCGGCTGCTCTGAGTCGTGTGATCGGCTGGGTGGACGGTGCGTTGGACATCGACTTCCCCGGAATCGATGAAGCGGCCCTCTTGGCCCAACTGCGGGATCTGAGACCCGAAACGGTCGTTGCATTCTTGCAGGAGCGCTGGAGAGCCATCGCGAGCGCAGCGGGGAGCGGCGTGCTCGGGCTCGGCAGCGGGCTGGGCACCGCCCTCAGCATTCTCGGATATGTGGTGCTCACGCCGGTAATCACATTCTACATGCTTCGCGACTACGACCGCATTAAGGCGAAGGCGCGTCAGTTCATCCCCCGTCCGCAGGAAGCCGCGGTGGTCGAGTTCGCACGGGAGTATGACCAACTCCTTTCGAGCTACCTCCGCGGGCAACTCACGGTGGCGCTCATCCTGGGTGCGCTGATGGCCACCGGTTTGCTGATTACCGGATTCCCATACGCGCTCTTGCTCGGCTCCCTGGTAGGTGTGTTGAGCCTCGTGCCGTACCTGGGCCTCGCCCTCAGCCTCATCCCCGCGGTCATCATCGCCCTTACCAGCGGTAGCGTGGTCGCCTCCTTGATAAAGCTGGCTGTGGTATATGCCGTGACGCAGACGCTCGAAGGCACGGTCATCAGCCCACGCATCGTCGGCGAGTCGGTGGGGCTTCATCCCGTTTGGGTCGTCCTGGCGCTTTCGATTGCCGGGTTCTTCTTCGGTTTCGTCGGCTTCCTGATCGCGATTCCGTTGGCTGTCGGAGTGAAGCTCCTCGTGATGCGCGCGGTCGCGCGATACAGGGATTCCGAGATCTATCAGGGGGCGGCCGGCGTGCCAGGCGAGCCGGCGTAGGACTCT
>JBGMRK010000099.1:0-8606 GCA_048061375.1 Longimicrobiales bacterium
CGAGCACGATCTCCCGCGCCGTCTGGTGGATCACGTGGACGGTCTCGTCGATGAGCCAATCCGTCTCGCTCATCTCGGGGTGCCGGATGTTGCCGGACTGGATGAACACCTGGCCGTTCGGCTTGAGCACCTCCCGCCAGGCGCGGACCGTGTCCGCGAGGTCGAAGTAGAGATGGATGGCGTTCGTGGACGCCAGGGCTTCGACGCGGCGTTCCAGGACCGCCGACCCGACGACCTCGTCGACGCGCTCGAGCCGACGCTCCTCCCGCAGATACCGGATGTGCCGAAATGCCAACCGCGGCTCGTTCCTGAACTTCTCGAGGGCCAGTCTCAGGAACTTGGGCGACGAGTCGACCATCAGCACGCCACAGTCCAGGTCGGGGAACTCACGCAACAGGCGCTGCGCGAGGATTCCGGTGCCGCCGGAATAATCGATCAGGATCGAGCCGCTCTCGAGCGCCCCACCGAGTTGTTGCACGGTATGGTCCAGGTTCGCATACCAGCCGTGCGCTTCGACAGAGTCATAGTTCAGAGCGAGAGCTTCGACAGGCTGCTGAACCCACTCGGCGTCGGGTATCCGGGAAAATGAAGTCGGCCATTCAAATGACATATGGGCGCAAACTAGACCTCGCCCAGCACCACGGAAAGTTGCCCCCGAACAAGCATCGCCACCACCCAACGAGAAAGGGCGCCCCGCAGAGAACTGCGGGGCGCCCATCTTGAAAGCTCCGAGGGCCCGTTAGGCGCGAATTACAGTCCCGGCTTGGAGTCCCTTCTCAGATTCGCGAAGCTCGAATTCAACCTCCTGACCCTCGCTCAGAGTGCGAAATCCTTCGCCCTCAATTGCCGAGAAGTGGACGAACACGTCATCACCCTCGGCTTGGGTGATGAACCCGTATCCTTTGGAGTCATTGAACCACTTGACGGTCCCTCTAGACATGCCGCAACTCCTTCCTACATCTGGCTGATCCGCTCTGCGTCCGCCCTGCCCGCAGGAGGGAGGAGGCAGCGGGCTCGCACCCGTACCTCTACGTTAGAACGGCCAACCAACCGCCGCAAGATGAAGGTCGGCCTTCGCCGGAAGACCCCGCTCAGAGACCGACGTCCTCGCCGTACAGCACTCGGTACAGCGCCAGAAATCGCTGGATGCTTTTCACGTAGCCCCTGGTTTCCGTGAAGGGAATACGCTCGGTGAACCGGGACGGATCGATGATCTCGGGAAAACTACGCCACCGGTCAGCCCGGCTGGGACCAGCGTTGTATGCGGCCAGAACGAGCGGGAAGTTGTCTCCGAAGCGCCGCGCCATGTCGATCCAGAATTTGGTCCCAAGGTGGACGTTGATCTCAGGCAGCTCGAGGCTGGCTGTTGTGAAGCCCCTGACGTCCTCCACACGCGCGAGCTCACGGCCCGTCTCGGGCATGACCTGCATCAAACCGATCGCCCCAGCACTCGATCGGACCACCGCTGAAAAGGCGGACTCCTGCCTGATCAGAGCCGCGAGGAATAGAGGATCGACCCCGTGCTCGGCAGCCTCACGCTTCACGATCTCGCGGTACGGGTACGGGTAGATCACTCGCAACAGGCGGAGATCGAGCGGCCGGCTCTTAGCCCGGATGTCCCAGCCTAGCCCGACCCCCTCGACCGTGAGGCCCCGGGCTATGAACGCCTCTGCCAGGGCGAACTCGGCCTCCAACGACTCGTCCGAGCGCTTCACCAAGCGATCGACGGCCGCCTCGACAGCCTCATCGAGGCCGACGTCCCGCAGCAGATCGAGTGTCTCCAACTCGGCGGCGAGCCACGGCGGCGCTGTAGGCGCCGACCCCTCGGGCAAGGCGATCTCGAAGGGCTTTCCATCCAGGTCGGCCGCCAACGTGGAGTAGTAGGACAGGGGGAAGCGCCGCCGCAGAAGTTCCAGGTGACCTTGGGCCCGCGCCTCATCGTTCAGGCCGAGCGCGGCCCTCGCGGCCCAGTAGGCCGCCTGATCCCAGCGACGACCCTCAGGAAAAGTCTCGAGGTATTCCTCGTAGACATCGGCCGCCGTCTCGAATTCCTGACGCTGAAAGTGGATCTGTCCCAACCGCATGCGAGACAGTCCAGCGCGATCGACCTCCGGCGCCATGTTTGCGGCTCGGCGGTATTGGCCCATAGCTGCGACAAGATCCCCGCGGTCGTGGAGTTGGTCTCCCCTGAAGAAGATGACGGAGACGGCCTCTGGGCTCTCCGGAAAACGCTCGACGATCCACTCGTCGATCACCCGGACAGCGTCCCTCCGGCCTTGCGTCCGCCGCACGGTGCGCCATTCCTTCAACAGCTTCAACTCGAAGTCGCCGTCGGCAGAGTCGGCGAGTCTCCTGAATTCACGGATCGCATCGTCGGGCCTCCCCACCGCCGAAAGAAGGCGCGCCCGGTCGAGGAGCACCTCCTGCGAGGGTGCCGAGCCCAAATCCCAGCCATCGATATGCAGCTGGATGGCCCGGAGGGCCCGCGGCGCGTCACCGGCCGCATCCAGCGCCACGGACAATACGAGCGCGTCCTCAGCGCCCGGAGCACCCATCTCCAGGATCATCCTGGCAGCTCGGCCCGCACTCCGGCCTGTCGAGCGCAATGCGAACGAACTGGCCGCCGCCGCCAAGGCGCCTACCGAGTCGGTCGTGGCCAGCATGAGTTCGGCAATAGCCTGAAGGGCGAACGCTCTGCGCCCTACCGAGAGGCTGGGGAGCATTCCCCCATAGGTCTCCACCGCTGCAGCGGTATCGCCCGCGGCAACGTGCGCACGCGCCCCCAGGTTCCAGGCGCGGGACAGAGCTTCAGGATCGGAGATCTCGGCGATCATGGCCCGGACGCGGTCCGGATTTCCTCCCTCCGACGCCCGGCGGGCCATCTGGAGAGCGAGCCAACTCGCCGCCACCGGCTCGTCACGCGCCAAGGCCCGAAGCTCGGGCATCGCCTCCTCACGCGAGGCTCGATCCAGGGCCCGCGTCCATCTTAGTCGGGTGGCCGCTGACGGACTCCCGCGACCCAGGTCCAGATAGGCCGCATATCCGTCCGCCGCCTCCCCCCACCGGCCTGACTCCTCGAGCGCCCGCGCCCTCAGCAGGAGGCCCCGGCCGTCATCGAAATCGTCGAGCCATTCGGCCCCATCAAGGATCGCAAGCGCCGCCGACCAGTTACCCCATCCCGACTCCGCATCTGCCAGCAGAAGAAGCGCAGGAGGTTGGAGGGGTCCGTCCTCGGCGAGTCGCCTCAGGATCTTGGTGGCATGCCAATTCCGGCCCACCTCGACCTCTGCTCGGGCGGAATCCACGGTGGCCCCGGTTGGGCCAGGCGTCTGGACGCTGGGGCGCGGGCCTAGCCCGACACCGGCCGCCAGCAACGGAAGCAGAAGCGCTCGCTTCAAGTTCGTACCACAGAGTTCACATTCGTCGGAGTCGTTGACGCTCCCTTCCGTACGCCATGAAGTGGCGGGGAGATCCACCACCCTCGTGAGGCGAACCAAAAAAACGAGACCACCCCACCAGGGGTGGCCTCGCTGCGAGACTCGTCGGACCGCTTCGCGTCAGCGCGCTGCCGCGCGCTCCGACTCCATCGCGTGGAGCGCGTCGATCATCTTCTGGGCCGACTCTTCCATGTCGATCACCAAACTGTCGATGCGAGACACGAAATAGTTGTGCGCGATGCTCACCGGAATGGCGATCGTAAGCCCCGCTGCGGTAGTCAGCAACGCAACCTTGATCCCGCCGGCAACCAGCGTCGCCTCGACCTCGCCTGCAGCCTCGATCGACTGGAAGGCAATAATCATCCCGATAACCGTGCCGAGGAAGCCCAGCAGGGGGGCGATGTTCGTGAGAGTAGCGAGAGTCACGAGGCCACTCTCGAGCTTGCTCAACTCGATCAGCCCCTGGTTCTCGATGGCCTTCATGACCCGCTCGGTGCCCTCCTCGTGCCGCTCGAGTCCTGCGTAGAGAATGTTCGCGGCGGGGGCGTCGGAGTTCCTCGTGGCCTCTAGCGCCTCGTCGATGCGATGCTCGGCCAGGAGTTGGTCGACCTCACCGAGGATCTTCTTGGTCCGGGAGCTCTTCGCCATCAGATCGAAGAACTTCCATATGATCACCGCGATACCGATGAGCAGACAGAGTGCGAGTGGCCATACCATGAATCCGGTCTCACTCCAATAAAACCCGATCGACTCTCCCCAAGTCCGGTCTGGCGCTTCAAGACCTGGAATCTGGAGCAGAGCGCTGTACACTCGCGTGAAACCCACCAAAAGGACCTCCAGCCGCAGTTTCGACTTCTAGTGTTCCCCATCCCCAGGATGGGGCCGATAATCTCGTAGTCCCCCGATCGCTTTTTTCGCGAGGGCCCGGAAACTGAACGTGCTCCCGCGGGACTGTCAAGCCCCGCCCCCGAGGCGTGACCGTTCCTTGCTGCAGGCCACGAAACACCCCTCACCACATTCCGCGAGATCGGGCATGTCACGGCGGCACTCCTCGTCCTTCTTCTCATGGGAGCACCGAGGATGAAACACGCACCCAGAGGGAGGATTCGTCGGGCTCGGCGGATCACCCGTCAACATGATACGCCGGTGACCCGGTTCAGATTTCGCGTCGATCGAAGGAACGGCCGATAGAAGCGCTTTCGTGTAAGGATGCCGAGGCGTCTGGTAGAGCCGTTCGGCAGGGCCGGACTCGACTATCTTTCCCAAGTACATCACGGCCACCCGATCGCACAAATGTTCGACCACCGCCAGATCGTGGGCGATGAACAAGTACGCGAGGCCCAGATCTGACTTGAGGTCGGACAGCAAGTTCAGAATCTGCGCTTGCACCGACACATCCAACGCTGAAACCGCCTCGTCGAGCACGATGAACTCCGGCTCGACGGAGAGAGCGCGCGCGATCCCGAGCCGCTGGCGTTGGCCGCCACTGAACTCGTGCGGGTACCGACCCGCGTGCTCCGCCCGCAAACCAACCAACTCCAGTAACTCCACTGCCCTCCGCCTCCGGCCGGCAGCATCTCCGGCCAGATCGTGCACTCGCAGCACCTCCTCGAGCATGCCGCCCGCCGTCAGGCGAGGATTGAGCGAGCCGAACGGATCTTGAAACACGATCTGCGCCCGCCCTCGGAATGCCCGGAGGGTACGCGCGTCCATGGCCAGGACATCGACGCCATAGAACAGCACTCGCCCTCCCGTGGGCTCGAGCAGGCGAAGCAGCGACCTGGCCGTCGTGGATTTTCCGCACCCCGACTCCCCGACCAGACCCAGGGTCTCCCCCCGCCGGAGCGTGAAGCTGATGCCGTCGACCGCCTTCACCAGTCCACGAACCCGGCCCGAAGCTCCGTCGCGCGCTGAAAAGTGCACGGACAGGTCGAGGACCTCGAGGAGGATCTCCTCGTCGCCTGAGCTCATGCTCGCGTATCCTCTGCGGTCGCCGAATCGGGCGACTCCAGCCAGCATCGGGTGGTTCGGTCCGACCCTTCAACCGGCAGGAGATCAGGAGCGTGCTTCGGGCATCGATCCATCACAAACGCGCAGCGCTCGTGAAACCGGCAACCATGGGGCCACCGGCTCGGGCTCGGCACGACGCCGGGAATAACCGCCAGCGGCGCACCTCTGGAATTCCTTCCCGGGAGAGAAGCGAGCAGCCCCTTTGTGTAGGGGTGCCTGGGGTGATGGAACACCTCCTCCGTGGAGCCCTCCTCGACGATCTGACCGGCGTACATCACGACGACCCTATCGCAAAACCCCGCGACCACCCCCAGATCATGGCTGATCAATAACACTGCCATGTTCCGTCGCCGCCGGAGGGCGGAAAGGAGATCCAGAATCTGCGCCTGAGTCGTGACGTCGAGCGCGGTGGTGGGTTCGTCGGCAATGAGGAGTTGCGGCTCACAGGACAGCGCCATGGCTATCATGACGCGTTGGCGCATGCCCCCCGACAGTTGGTGGGGATACTCACCGAACCGGACCTCGGGATCGGGGAGCCGGACCTCGGCGAAGAGCTCGACCGCGGCCGCGGTAGCCTCGCGCCCCCTCAATCCCCTGTGGAGCCGAAGCGCTTCCACGACTTGGCTGCCCACGCTGTACACGGGGTTGAGCGAGGTCAAGGGTTCCTGGAAGATCATGGACACCTCATTGCCCCTCATGCGCCTCAGCCTCGCCTCTGCGGCTCCTACGAGCTCCTCCCCTTCGAACCGGATCGAGCTCCCTCGGAGAACCTCACCCGTTGGACCAGGCACGAGTGCCATCACCGAGAGCGCCGTGACCGTCTTGCCGCAGCCCGATTCACCCACGAGACCCAACGTCTCGCCACGCCCGACCCTGAAACCGACCCCATCTACGGCCCGGGCAGTTCCGGCTCGGGTATGGAAGTGGGTCCTCAGGTCGCGGACCTCCAGGAGGGCCTCGTCAGGCCCAGCGTGTATCACAGCGTCCATGCTTACTCGAGATGGGGATCTAGCGCGTCGCGCAGGCCATCCCCGACCAGGTTGAAGCTGAGCACGGTGAGGACGATCGCGAGTCCCGCGAAGGTCGAGAGCCACCATGCGTTCAGCATATTACTCTGTCCGTCGGCCACCATCGCCCCCCAAGAGGGGACGTCACCCTGCACGCCGAGCCCGAGATAGGATAGGCCGGCCTCGAGCACGATCATGTCGCCGATGCCGAGCGTGGTGGCTACGATGACCGGGGCCAGGACATTGGGCACGATATGTCGGAAGATGATGCGCGCGCGCGAGTACCCGAGCGCTCGCGCCGCCTGCACGAAGTCCCGCTCACGAAGACTCAACACCTCGCCCCGTACAAGCCGTGTGGTCGATGGCCACTGGGTCAGCCCGAGGACCACGATGATCAACATGAGCGATGAGTCGAACAGCGCGACCACGGCGATGAGGAGGACCAATCTCGGAAACGCAATCACCACGTCGACCATGCGCATGATCACGCTATCGTACCACCCTCCCAGGTAACCCGAAACGGCGCCCAAAACCGTGCCAATGGTGACGCTGATGGCCACCGCGAGGAGTCCGATGGAGAGCGAGATCCGGGCACCGTACAGGACCATCGAAAGCACATCACGTGCAAGGCGGTCCGTGCCGAACGGATGGGCAAGAGATGGCCTCAACATGCCTTCGGATCCAAAGCCGGCCGTGATGCCCGGCGTGTAGGGGGAGATGAACGGCACCAGCAGCGCCACCAGGTATGCCGTCCCGACGATGACCAGGCCCAGCACCGCGACGCGCGACCGGCCGAACGACTCCGCCGCCATCCGCCACGCTCCCGTACCCTGGGCCTGGTCGTTCCGTCGCGCCCTCGTCACGTCACGGAACGACCAGGCCCAGGCTCCGAGCAGGGCGGCAAGGAGCGTAACGAAGGCCACCTGGTGATCCAGCGGACCCCTGGGCGCCGCCAACACCACGTCCCACTGAAGCACCAAGATCGACAGGCAGCCCACCCATACCCACAGCGCGAATCCCCCGGCAGCCCGCCTCCCCTCGAGTATCTGGACCAACCCCGGGAGCACTGCGGAGAGCACCACCGCGCGACGACTCACCGATCCGTTACCCGCACCAGGCCATCCGCCGCCTCCCTCAGTCATACCGAATCCTGGGATCGGCCAGGCCATAGAGCAGGTCCGCGATCAGATTCCCCAGTACGACCATGACGGCGAAAATCAAGCTGGCGGCCATGACCACCGGGTAGTCCCGCCGGCCAATCGCTTCTACCGTCAGCAATCCCATGCCCGGCCACGCAAACACCGTCTCGACGAGCACGGCCCCGCTGAAAATAAACGGCAGATAGAGCCCCAGGAGCGTGATCACCGGTAGGAGGGCATTCCGCAGCACGTGCTTGGAGATGACGGTTCGCTCAGGCAACCCCTTGGCACGCGCCGTGCGCACGAAATCCTGGTGGATTACCTCCAGCATGCTCGATCTCACGTACCTTGCGACTCCGCCGGCCAGAACGAGGGCGAGCGTGGTCGCGGGTAAGAAGAGGTGCCGGGCTGTATCTATGACCTTTTCGAAGCCCGTGAGGAACTCGTAGTCCGGACTGCGAACGCCCGACGCGGGGAACCAGATGGGCCAGTCCCAGACGTTCCGCGCGAACAGACTGAACGTCAACACCATCATGATGGCCAGCCAAAAAGAGGGCATCGAGTAGAAGACCAGGGTTACCACACTCAAGAACGAGTCGACCAGGGAGCGCTGCCTGACCGCCTGGAGGACGCCGACCAATATCCCCACCACGAACGCCCCTCCAATCGCGGTCGCGGCCAGGAGGATCGTGTTCGGCAAGCGCTCGAGAACGACATCCAAAGCCGGTCGGTCCATGGTCAGGGAGTACTGGAAATCGCCCTGAAGGACCCCCGCCAACCACTTCACGTACCGGATGAGTACAGGATCGGTCAGCCCCATGCTCCGGCGCACCTGCTCCAGGCTTTCGGGCGACATGTTGCGATTCAGATACAGCAGGGAGGGGTCGCCCGGCGCCAGGTTGACGACGAAGAATACCACGGTGATGATGCCGAGGATGAGCGGGACGGCACCGAGCAACCTCCGAAGCGCGTACCTGGTCATCTCGGCATCAGCTCAGACTCGCCAGGTCCAT
>JBGMRK010000100.1:0-8523 GCA_048061375.1 Longimicrobiales bacterium
CTCGGGCTCTACGATTGCATCAACTGCGACCTGTGCATCGCGGCGTGCCCCAACGACGCGATCTTCGCGTACGAGACCGTACCGATGGCTACGGCGACGGAGCGCATCGGGACAGATGTGTCCGGGGCAGATGCGTCCGGGGCAGCGCGGTCTCCGGGTGTGGGCTTCGAGATCGCGACGGAGCACCAGCTCGCGGTGTTCCTGGGAGCGTGCAACGAGTGCTCCAACTGCGAGGTCTACTGTCCCGAAGAAGGGGCCCCCTTCAGGGTCAAGGAGAGCGTCTATCCTGCGATGGAGAGCTTCTCCGCATCGACGGCCGACGGCTTCTTCCGTGAGGGCGATACCTTGCACGCCCGGCTCGGGGGACGGGAGCTCCGCCTGGACGTAGACGCGGAGGCCAATCGGGGGCGGCTCACCGCCGCCGGACTGTCTGTGGAGCTTCGCTGGGAGCCGCTCGAGGTGTTGACTTTCGATCCGCAGCAGGTCGACGCCGGGACCCCCGGCGATTCCTCTCTGGACACGTCGGGTCTCTGGCGGATGAAGACGGCGTGGGAGTCGATCTACCACGCTTCGAGGCCGAACCCGGTGAACCCGGATCCGAGTCGGTAGCGAGAGGAGACGGTCCATCGTGTCGAAGCGGCTGACCAACCTGCGCGTTCCGGCGGGCGGTAATACGACCCGCGCCGCGGAGATCGTGGTGGAGGACGGCCGTATCGCCGCGATCGGCACGCCGGGCGAAGCACCCGCCGAGAGCGACGCCCAAGTGGTGGACCTCGAGGGTCTGCTCGTCCTTCCCGGTGTGATCGACGGGCACGTCCACTTCGACGATCCCGGGTTCACGCACCGAGAGGACTTCGAGACCGGCACGCGCGCCGCCGCCGCGGGCGGCGTGACCTGCGTCGTCGACATGCCGTGCACCTCGCTCCCGCCGGTCACCTCCAGGGACAACCTCCTGAACAAGCTCGAGGTGATCGCCCGCAAGGCCCACGTCGACTTCATGCTGTGGGGCGGGGTATCGGGCAACGCCATGCGAGAGGAGGGCTGGCGTGCTCACCTGGAGGAGTTGGCGGACGAGGGTGTCGCCTCCATCAAGGTCTACCTCCTGTCGGGGATGGACACCTTCCGTGACGTCACCCGGGCGCAGATGGCCGAGGTGCTTCGGGAGACGCGCCGCCTCGGGCTGCCCGTGGGGGTCCACGCGGAGGACCGCGACATGGTCCACCGCCTCGAGTCCGACTTGCGCTCGCGGGGCGGCGACGCCCCCCGGGACTACGCGGCGTCCCGGCCGTCCGAGGCCGAGATCTCGGCGGTCGAGACCGTGCGGGACCTGTGCCGGGAGACGGGCGCGAGCGCCCACATCGTGCACATCTCCTCCGGCGGCGCGCTCGACGTGGTCAGCGAGGCCCGAAAGGAGGGCCTGCGACTGACAGCCGAGACCTGCCCGCACTTCCTCGCATTCACCGCCGAGGACCTGGACGAGCAGGGCGCGCTGCTCAAGACCGCCCCGGTCGTCAAGTCGGGCCAGGACCGTGACCGGTTGTGGGAGGGGCTACGCTCGATGGAGCTGGATTTCGTGGCCACCGACCACGCCGCCGGTCAGTGGCCGCAGGAGAAGCACACGGGCTCGATCTGGACCGACTACGGGGGGGTCCCCGGGGTCGAGATCTCGCTGCCCTACCTGTTCTCCGAAGGAGTCCGCGCCGGCAGGATCGACCTGGAGCGACTCACGGAGGTCACGGCCTCCGCCCCCGCTCGCTTCTTCGGGATCGGGGAGCGGAAGGGACGCATCGCGGTCGGCCTCGACGCAGACCTGGTGGCGCTGGACGAAAGCGAGACGTGGACGGTCCGAGCGGAGGAGCTGCACAACAAGAATCGGTACACGCCGCTGGAGGGGCATGAGCTCACGGGACGCGTGCGGGCCACCTACGTCCGCGGTGAGCGCGTCTACGAGCGCGGGGCCGGCGGATCCGAGTCCTTCGGGGCGATGGGCCACGGGCGGCGCGTCCGCCGAGAGTCCAGGCTCGACCCGTGACGCCGCGCCCTCCTCCACTCGATCTCCAGGATAGGCCGCGCTGATGGAGACCATGCTGCTCGGGAACGGAGTCCTGGCGACCGGGGGCGCCGACCCGCGCGTGATCCCGAGAGGAGCGGTGGCGTGGCGAGGTGACCGGATCGTCGCGGTTGGCGGCGAGGACGATCTCCTGGACGAGTATCCCGGCGCTCGCATTCTGGACGCCCACGGTGGTCTCATTCTGCCGGGTCTCGTCAACCTGCACCATCACTTCTACTCGGCGCTGGCCCGCGGTCTGGATCCGGGTTGTGAGATGCGGACCTTCCCGGAGGTGCTGGACCGCCTGTGGTGGCGGCTCGACCGGGCGCTGGATCCCGAGTGCGTCCGCATCTCCGCGCTACTGTCGGTTGCGGAGTGCGTCCGTTGGGGCTGCACGACCGTCTTCGACCACCATGCATCACCCGGTTGCATCGACGGCTCCCTGGACCTCATCGCCGGTGCGGTGGAGGAGGCGGGCATCTCCGGAGTCTTGTGCTACGAGGTGACCGACCGCAACGGCCGGGACGGAGCGTTGGCCGGGCTCGAGGAGAACCTCCGCTTCCTGGAGGAGCGCGGGGCGGATGGCCGCATCCGGGGGGTGCTCGGACTGCACGCCAGTTTCACCGTGAGCGACGAGACCCTGGAGCGCGTCGCCGCCCGCCGTCCCGCCGGCGCTGGCTGTCACGTCCACCTGGCCGAAGACCCGGTGGACGTGGCGGCCTCCCGGGAGGCGTTCGGTACCGGGCCCGTACAGCGACTCCAGCGCTTCGGCCTTCTCGACGACCGCTCGCTGCTGGCCCACGCGATCCACCTGGAGGTGGACGACTACCGTACGCTGGCGGAGGCCGGTTGCACGCTCATTCACAACCCCGAATCGAATGCCAACAACGGCGTGGGGCGTCTGGACGTACCCAAGGTGACGCGCCTGGGGTGCACGGTGGGACTCGGCACCGACGGCATGGCGGCGGCCATGCTGCGGGCGCTGCGATTCTCCTTCCTCACGCTGCGAGGAGAGACGCGCGATCCCACGGCTGGCTTCGACTCCCTCCCTTCGTTGCTGAGGGCGAACGCCACCGTGGCGGGCCGGTTCCTGGAAGAGCCGCTCCTGGGCGAGCTGGTCCCGGGCGCGCCGGCCGACGTGATCGCCGTCGATTCGGCGCCCCCGACCCCCCTGGACCGCGACAACCTGTTCGGGCATCTCGTGTACGGCGCGAGCGAGGCCCCGGTCCGGCATACCGTGGCCCGGGGCCGCATCGTCCTGGAGGACTTCCGCCACACGACCCTCGATCCACAGGAGTTGGCGGCGGCCGCCCGGGAGGTGGCTCCCGCGCTCTGGGCGCGCTTCCGTTCGCTGGACTGGGGTACGATCTTTCTCGGCGGAGAGAGCCCGTGACGCCGGCGGCCCCGGCCCGAACGCGCGGCGAGCCGAGGAGAATCGAGTTGCCCGAAATCGTGAGCGAAGAAGCCCGGGAACGCGCCGTCGAGCGCTGCCGCGAGCGGGGAGTCCTCATCCCCACCTTCGCCCAGATGCGGGATCCGGACAGCATCGACCCGGCGGTCCGCTCGCTGCTGCCGGGTGTGGGCATGCAGGCCGTCGACCCGCTGAACCTCTTCCGCATCACGTGGCGCAACGACCCCGCCAGCGGTGGTTTCGGGGACGTGAACGTGGTGGAACTCCCCTCGGAGTTGACCGGCGTCCCGGCGCGCATCCTGGGCCTCGTGGGCAAGCACTTCCCCACGGGCGCGCACAAGGTCGGCGCCGCCTTCGGGTGCCTGGTGCCCAGGCTAGTGGCCGGTGGCTTCGACCCGACGCGGAATAAGGCCGTGTGGCCGTCCACCGGCAACTACTGCCGCGGGGGCGCGTTCGACAGCGCGCTGCTCGGCTGTCAAGCGGTGGCCATCCTCCCGGAGGAGATGAGCCGCGAGCGCTTCGAGTGGCTGGAAGAGATCGGGGTCGAGGTCA
The DNA here is from genome assembly GCA_048061375.1 of Longimicrobiales bacterium. Classification (GTDB taxonomy): domain Bacteria; phylum Gemmatimonadota; class Gemmatimonadetes; order Longimicrobiales; family Gaopeijiaceae; genus JACZXQ01. Next base: position 4,014 of record JBGMRK010000100.1, read on the forward strand.
TCGCCACGCCGGGTTGCGAGAGCAACGTCAAGGAGATCTTCGACGCCTGCTGGGAGATCCGCAGCACGCGGCCGGACGCCGTAGTGTTCAACCAGTTCGACGAGTTCGGGAACTACCTGTGGCACCACGGAGTGACGGGGCCCGCCGCGGAGGCCGCCTTCCAGAAGGCCGCCCGGGCGGGCGACCGGCTTGCAGGATGGGTGAGCGCCACCGGTTCGGCGGGCACGCTGGCCGCCGGGGACTACCTGAAGAAGCGCTTCCCCGGCTGCCGTGTCGGCGCCGCCGAGGCGCTCCAGTGCCCGACGCTCCTCATGGCCGGATTCGGCGGCCATCGCATCGAGGGAATCGGTGACAAGCACGTCCCGTGGATCCATAACGTCCGCAACACGGACCTGGTGCTGGCGGTCGACGACGAGGCCGCCATGCGCGTGCTCCGCTTGTTCAACGAGCCCGCCGGCCACGAGGCGCTCGTCCGCCGGGGCGTGCCGGAGGCCACCGTTGGGAGCCTCCCACTAATGGGCATCTCGAGCATCTGCAACCTCCTGGCCGCCATCAAGTGGGCCCACCACTTCGAGCTGGAGGGGAACGACGTGATCATGACGTGCCTCACCGACTCGGTGGAGCTGTACCGGACGCGGCTGGGCGAACTGGAGACGGAACACGGACCCTACACGGCCACGCGCGCGGAGGTCGACTACGAGCGGTACCTCCTCGGCGCGACGACGGATCACATGAAGGAGCTGCGCCACCACGACCGGAAGGCGATCCACAACCTGAAGTACTTCACCTGGGTCGAGCAGCAAGGGAAGACGGCCGAGGAGCTGGACGCGCTCTGGAGCCCCGCCTTCTGGGAGGATATGGTCGCGCGGCTCCCGGAGTGGGACTCGGCCATCGATCGGTTCAACCAGGACACGGACGTGATCTCAGACCTGCGCCGCCGAGCGGGTGGCGAGGGTTGACGGGGATGGCCGAGCCTGTTGTGGACGGCTCCGCCCTCGTGGCGGCGGCGCGCCGGCACGAAGCGGACATCGTCGGTTTTCTGCGCGACATGATCGCGATCCCCGCAGAGAGCCGGCGGGAGGGCGAGCGCTGCGAGCGGGTCCGGCAGGAGTACGAGCGGTTGGGGTTCGACGAGGTGTTCTTCGATGCGCTGGGCACCGTGGTGGCCCGGGTCGGTCGGGGCCCCCTCACGATCCTCATGGACGCGCACGTGGACTGCGTCGGGGTGGGGGACCCCGACGCGTGGGCGCACGACCCCTTCGAGGGAAAACTCGAGGACGGGAAGGTGTGGGGCCGCGGGGCCGTGGACGAGCTGCCCGCCATCGCCTGCATGGCGTACGGAACGAAGCTGCTGTTGGAGCGGGGCCTGCCCGACGACGTGACCCTCTACCTCACGGCGTCGGTGATGGAGGAGGACTGTGACGGCTATTGCCTCCTTCATCTCATCGAGGAAGAGGGGATCCGCCCGGACGTGGTGTTGATCGGCGAGCCCACCGACCTCGGGGTCTTCCGCGGCCAGCGCGGTCGCGTGGAGGCGACGATCTCCGCGAGGGGCGTATCGTCCCATGCCGCGCACCCCGAGCGGGGCGTCAACGCGCTGTACAAGCTCGCGCCCATTCTGGGTGACATCGAGGCGCTCAACGAGCGCCTGCCGGACGACGACTTCCTCGGCAAGGGCACCGTGGTTGCGAGCCACCTCGAGTGTGCCTCCGCGTCGCTGAACGCCGTACCGGCCGCGGCACGCCTCTACGTGGATCGCCGTCTCACGGCCGGAGAAACGGCCGAGGCGGCGCTGGCCGAGCTGCGCGCCCTGCCCCACATCGGGGACGCGGTCGTCGAGGTGCTGGAGTACGACGAGACGAGCTGGCGCGGCCGGCGCGCGCGCCAGGAGAAGATCTTCCCCTCGTGGGTGCTGCCCGAGGCGCACCCGCTCGTGCGGGGTGTGGCCCAGGCGGTGGCCTCGGTAACAGGGCACACGCCCCTGGTCTCGCGCTGGTCGTTCTCGACCAACGGGGTCGCCACCATGGGCCGGCACGGAATCCCCTCGGTGGGCTTCGCCCCGGGCCTGGAGGAGCTGTCCCACACCACGGAGGAGTGGGTGGCGGTGGACGACCTGGTGACCGCGACGGCCGTGTACAGCCTCGTTCCCCAGGTGCTGGCAACCATGATGCCTGAACTCAAGAGAGGGTAGCGAGCGCGCATGTACGACGAAATCGAGAACGCGGGCCTCGAGGGGCGCGACCTCCTCACCACCGAGGACTGGTCGGTCGAGGAGCTGGAGACCCTCTTTTCCTTGGCCGGCGAACTCAAGCGGGCGCGGGCCGCCGGCGAGAGCACGCCGCTTCTGCTCCGCAAGACGCTCCACATGATCTTTTTCGACTCCTCGACGCGGACGCGGAACTCGTTCGAGACCGGGATCACACAGCTCGGCGGGCACGGCATCTACCTGTCACCGGACCGGATGCAGATCAGCCACGGTGAGAACGCGAAGGACACAGCCAAGGTGCTCTCGCGCTACGGGGAGGGCATTGCCATCCGGCACTGTGCCTACGGCGAGGGCAACGCCTACCTGCAGTCGGTGGCCGAGCACGCCGACGTGCCGGTCCTCAACATGCAGTGCGACGTCTACCACCCCTGCCAGATCCTGGCCGACCTCATGACCATCCGGGAGAAGCTGGGCGACACGCGAGGGCTGAAGCTGGGCGTCGCCTGGACCAGCGCGCCGAACTACGTGCGCCCGATCTCGGTGCCCCAGAGTCTCGTCCTGATGATGCCCCGCTTCGGCATCGACGTGACGCTGGCGTACCCGCCGGAGTTCCATCTCATGCCCTGGGTCGAGGACCGAGCGCGCGCCAACGCGCAGGAAGCCGGCGCCCGCTTCGAGGTCTCCCACCGCTTCGAGGACGCTTTCGAGGGCGCCGACGTGGTCATCCCCAAGTCTTGGGGTCCCTTGGCGTGGACGCAGGACCACGACGAGGGGGTGAAGCTCATCGAGAAGTACCCGGAGTGGCGCTGTGACGCCGAGCGCATGTCCCTGGGCAACCCACATCTCATCTACATGCATCCCCTGCCGGCGGACCGCGGCCGCGAGGTCACCGACGAGGTGATCGACGGCCCTCGGTCGGTGGTCTACGACGAGGCGGAGAACCGCCTACACGTGCAGAAGGCGCTCATGGCGCTGACGATGTGAGGCAACCCTGAGCGACTTCTCCTTCCGGTGCGTGGAGTGCGGGTGCGCCTACGCGGAGGATCCCGACCTTCTGGTATGCCCCACCTGCGCGGTCCGGCAGGAGCCCGGCGGCCCGATCCGGGGTGTACTCGAGGTGGACCTGGACGAGCCCGTCGTGCGCTGGCCCGAAGCCACGCCGGCCGACCCTGCGTTCCTGACGGCCTTCCTTCCGATACCCTCGGCCGCGTTTCTGCCCCCGCTGACGGTGGGCGCGACCCCCCTCCTCGAGGCGCCCGGGCTGCGCAGCGCCCTGGGACTCGAGCGCCTGTGGGTGAAGGACGACACGCGCAACCCGAGTGGCTCCACCAAGGACCGCGCTTCGTTCCTGGTCGTGGCCAAGGCACGGCAGTACGGGCGGGATACGGTTGCCGCCGCCTCCACGGGAAACGCCGCGACCGCGCTCGCCGCGGTGGCGGCGGCCTCCGGCCTGCGGGCCGTGGTCTTCGTGCCGGCGACGGCTCCGGAGGCGAAGCTGGTCCAGATGCTCGCCTACGGAGCCACGGTTCTCCCGGTGGAGGGCACGTACGACGACGCCTTCGAGCTCTGCGGAGCCGCGTGCACCGAGCTCGGCTGGTACAACCGAAACACCGCGCTCAACCCGTTCACCATCGAGGGGAAGAAGACCGCGGCGCTCGAGGTCGCCGCCGCCATGGTCCCGGACCAACCCGACGTGGTGCTGGTTCCCACCGGCGACGGGGCGATCCTCGCGGGTGTCGCCAAGGGCTTCGCTGATCTGGTGCGGGGAGGGATCCTTTCGCGGATGCCGCGTCTGGTCGCGATTCAGCCGGAGGGATCCGCGGCCATCGCGCGTGCGTGGCGGGATGAGGCCGACGAGATCACGCCGATCCCGGGCGCGAGCAGCGTGGCCGACAGCCTCGTCGTGGAAGCGCCCCGGAACGCGATCCTCTGCCTGCGGCGGATCCGCGAGTCGGGCGGGGGAGCCGTTCGCGTGCATGACGAGGAGATCCTCGCGGCGATTCCGGAGCTCGCCCGGCACTCGGGAGTCTTCGCGGAGCCGGCGGGCGCCGCCGCCCTGGCCGGCCTGCGGGCCGCGCTGGAGCAGGGCCTCGCCGACAGAGACGAGCGCATCGTTCTCCTGGTGACGGGCACGGGGCTCAAGGACATCCCGGCCGCCTCTCGCTCGGTGGCGCACCCGGCTCCCGTCGAGCCGAGCCTGCAGGCGGTGCTGGAGCGCCTCAGGCTCTAAGGGAGGCATCGTGCTACTTTCGTGCAGTGACCGCGCCTCGAAGCATCGCGCATTGACTTTTCAGGGAGTCGACA
>JBGMRK010000101.1:0-8464 GCA_048061375.1 Longimicrobiales bacterium
ACGTAGTCTTTCCCCTCGATCTGGAGTAGCCCGGCATCCTTCACGCCGTGTTCGGAGCCGTACTCCATGAACGTGGCGTAGGGAATGACCTCGGCCCGTATGAATCCGCGCTCCAGATCCGAATGGATTTGGCCGGCAGCCGTACGCGCTACTGTACCCCGCCTGATGGTCCATGCCCGTACTTCGTCCTCACCCACCGTGAAAAACGAGATGAGGTCGAGGAGTCCGTAGGCCGCCCGGATGAACCTCGCCTGGGCCGACTCGGAGAGGCCGAGATCTTCCAGGAAAGCGGCTTGATCGTCTGGATCCAACCCTGCGATTTCGGCTTCCACGCTCGCTGAAAGAACCAAGCCGGCGGCGTCGAGGTCAGCCAGCCGTGCCGTGATGTCCTCTGGGAGGGGGTCCGACGCGGTTTCTTCCGCACGGTTGAGGGCGACCAAGAGCGGGCGGTCCGTGAGCAAGCCGTAACCCCGCAGGAAGCGCCGGTGCAATTCCCTGCCCGGAACGGACCTGAGGGGGCGCTCGGCCTCCAGTGTCCGCGTCATCAGCTCGAACGCCGCGATCTCCAGGGGGTCGGCCCTCTCCTTGCGGGCCCGCTCCAGGCGCCGCTCGACGATTTCGAGGTCGGCGAAGATGCACTCGGTATGAAACGCGTCCAAATCGGCAGCGGGATCGGGTGCGCCTTCGAGCGCGGGGTTGTCGAAGTCGCGGAGGACCAGGCAGAGCGCCTCCTGGTCGCGAATCTGCTGGAGGGAGCGCGGCGAGAGGCCTTTCTTCTCTGCTCCGTGCTCCCCGGGCACATCGCAGAACGAGATCTCGGCGTAGGTGGTCTTCTCGGGGGCAAAGATCTCTGCGAGGGCGTCGATGCGTTCGTCAGGCACGTCCACGCGACCTAGGCGGACCTCACCGCCGTAACCCACCGGCACGTCCAAGCCGGTGAGCGTGTTGAAGACGGTCGTCTTGCCCGAGCCGGCGAAGCCGACGAGCCCGACCTTCATGGGCGCAGGGTCAGAGTCACCGGCTTCTCAACCGCCGCTCATCTGCGGGAATCCACCACTCCGGGAGGTTGACGAAATCTCCTCTCACGTCCGCGACCACGTCGCGCAGGCGGGTGTTGATGCCGAGCAGTCGGTCGTCGAAATAGAGAAACGTGTAGGGTTGGAGTTCTGCGAGGCGCCGTTGGTACGCGCTCCAGAGAGGCTGAGCTTCCTCCCGGTCCGGGACCAGCATCAGTGTATCCAGATACGTGGCGAGCTCGTCATCGTCGATGCTCCCCCAGCCGTATTGGGCCGTATCGGCATCGCTGTGGAACGTGGTCCAGTCGTCGAGCTTGAAGTCGGTGACCCAGCTTCCGATGGCCGCCTCGAAATCCCGATCGATGAGCTGTTGGATGAACGTGCCGAATTCGACGACGCGCGTGGTGACGTCGACGCCGACCGCTCCGAGCTGCGATTGGATCACGTCCAAAGCGTCGGCTTTCAGTCGGCTTCCCTCGTTGGTTTTTATTTCGAACGCGAGGCGCTGGCCGTCCCTGTCTCGCACGCCGTCACCGTCGGTGTCCACCCACCCCGCCTGGTCGAGCAGCCGGCGCGCGAGGGCGGGGTCGTAGGGGAGCAGGTCGACATCGGGATCGTACGCCCAGTGATACGGGGCAACCGAGGTGTTGGCGACGATCCCATAGCCGTCCATGATCGCGTCGACCAGGCCCTGGCGGTCGATGGCGTGCGCGAACGCCTTTCTTACCGTCACGTCGCTGAATCGATTATCCGAGAGCTTCCAGGTTATGTACGCATAGCTTCGGCCTTCGAAGGAGACCAGGCGCCGTCCTTCGGCGCGTTGGATTTGCTCCGCATGCTGCGGGATCACCTCCAGGTACACGTCCACTCCGCCGGTCAGAAGCTCGGTGAGCACCGTCGACTTCTCCGGGATGACCCGGTAGACGAGGCGGTCGAGGAAAGGCCGGCCCCCGAGATCTGGGGGAAAGGCCGGATTCGCCTCGAAAGTCCACTGCTGCCCGTCGGCATGATCGACGAATCGGAACGGGCCGTTGCCAACTGGACAACGCTGCCCGAACGGGTGGTTTTTCAGTTCTGCAGGAGGTACGTCCCCCAGGAGGTGCCGCGGCATGATGGCAAGGGTTCGCCAGGGGTCCAGGATATCGGCATGCGGACGGAGACGGAACCGGACTGTGTAGGTGCCCAGAACCTCCACTCCCTCGTAGTACGTCCAGTACTGCGAGTTCGGGAAGCCTGTCCTCGGGTCCGTGGCGCGCCGGTAGGTGAAGGCCACGTCCTCCGCCGTAGTGGGCTCGCCGTCGTGCCAGCGGACATCGTCCCTCAACGTGAAGGTCAGCTCCGTTCGGTCCGGGGACAGCTCCCAAGCGCTCGCGAGATAGGGCTCGTACTCCAGGTCGTCGTTCAGTCGTACGAGGGTCATGAGCATGGCGAACTGTTGGAACTGCAGGCTCATAAAGCCCGAGGCGTCGAAGGCGTTCATCCCGGCGGAAAGGTCCTGGGAGGCGCTGACGACCGCCGTACCACCGTATTGCGCGTCGGTGGGCGTGTCGAAGCCCGAGAGGAAGGCGTCGACACGAGCCTCCGCTTCGGCGCAGAAAAGATCATCGCCGGCGCCCGGCGCATCGGCCCCACACCCGTAAAGCAGGGCCGCCGCGAGAAAGGCGGATGGTAACACGGGACCTGGGCGGTGGATCATCATGGGCTCTCCCGTGCCTGAGGCGTGCCCGAAGGTGAGGTGGGGATACCTATTCGATCACCATACTGTACCGATCGCCAGACTGCCACATGCTGCCGACGATCTGCATGATCATGTCACCGAGTGCGGTGTCGGTCGTGACGAGGGTTACGCCGACGACGAAGGGGGCGCCGCCCCAGAAGTCGTAGTCGAGCGTATAGCCCGACTTGGTGAAGCTGTAACCGTCCTGGAGCTGGGCCTGCAATCCCGCCGGGATCACGCCAGCCGCCGCTTCGGGAGGCCACGCATAGTTCAGCCCTTGGAACCGGATCACCGCGCTTCGGACGTTGTCCAGCTCGCTTACCGCCTGGGCAGCCCGTGCCCGGGTGCGGATGCTTTTGTAGTTGGGCTGCGCAATCGCAGCGAGGATTCCGATGATCAGGACCACCACGGCGAGTTCGACGAGCGTGAAGCCCTGCTCGTTGCGCATCATCGAATCTCACCCCGTTCGATCAGGATCTTCGCCTCGGCGAAGAATTCCTTCAGCGATTCGGTCGAGTTGTAGTCGATCGTCAGGGTGTCCACCTCGGCACGTAGCCTGTACGTGGTAGCTGTGAGCCGCAAGTATCGGATGTCCCCACGCTCCTCATCGGCTTCTGCCAAATCCGCCGGCAGCTTTCCGTCGTTTTCGGCCGACCATGCCTCAATGCGCTTCGCAAGGAGCACCATCTCGGCTTTCAGTCCCACCGCTCGCCGCTCGAGGGAAATCTCCGGGAGCGGCGTGGGTCCCAAAAACGCCGGGGGCGCGAGCCACAGCCACACCGTGATCGGCGTCAGCACCAGGGCCACCGCGGAAGGCATCCGCCAGGGTAGCCGAGGCTTACCGGCCGTGTGGCGGGCTACCGCTCGTCTCTTTTGATCCGAGATGACATCCGCGAGGGCGTCGCCATATTCGCTGCCGGTGCCGGCTCGGAGTTGTTGGTCCCTGGGGGGGCGGTTGGCTACGGTCGCTCTCCGAATCTCCCGAGTTCCGGCTCTGCAGGCGGATTGCTGAGGGTCTCGATGCGGCTCTTCCACCTGCCAATCCAGGTCGTGAGACGCCTTGGGTTACCGTTTTGTTCAACGATTCAGGGCCAAGCGACCCCTCACCTCTCTCAAGCGAGGCCTATAGACACCCGTCAGAATAACGCTTTTCCGACCTCAGCGCTCGTCGGACCCAACCCGGGTCGGCCTTTCGTGCCACGACCGTACGGCACCCCCACCATATAGCTCGAGCCGGGTTGATTGGCGTTTCTACGGTGGTTGATGCCAGGCTAGTCACCATGAACGCTGCACTGAGTTGGAGGCCCGCACTGAGGATCGTCCTCTCCACCGTGCGACTGCTGTAGAGGATTTCGCGATCGATCCGTCGATGGTCGCTGGGACCTAATCCGGTGGGTGGGAAGGCAGAGGCGGGGGTCAGTTCGTCTTGCTCAGCTGTTGCCCAGAGCCTATCTGTGTCTAGGAACTAAGCGAGGTCTCCCGTCGGACGAGACTAGCGAGGACCCTATGGTCGCGGTGCGATATGATGCGAGGTGAGTGACTTGTCAGAGCAGCCACGGCTCGCCGTCGAGTCCATTGCGGGGTTGAGGCCCTATCAGGAGGATGCGATCCTCTCCGAGACCCTACCCGACGGTCGCACGCTCATGGCGGTCGCGGATGGCATGGGTGGGCATGCCGCAGGGGAAGTGGCTAGTGCGCTCGCACTCGAGACACTCCTCGACGCGGTCAACCAGGGGCAGGCCCTCGATGACGCTTTCCGGCTGGCGAACGAGCGGGTTCACGTCAAGGCGCGGGATCCCGGCAAGCAGGGCATGGGCACCACACTGGTCGCTATGCTTCTGGACGGCGACAGCTACCAGATCGCCAACGTCGGTGACAGTCGCTGCTATCTGGTCGACTCCGGCGGCGCTCGGCGGATCACCGAGGACCATTCGTTCGTAACCGAGGCCATGAAGCGTGGCCAATCCGAAGAGCAAGCGCTGGCTTCGCAGTGGAAGGACGTCCTGACCCGCTGTATCGGCACCGAGGCCGACGTCGAGGTGGATCTATTCGGCCCGTTCCCCGTCGAGCCCGATACCGCGATCCTGCTCTGCTCGGACGGCCTCTACAAAGTCCTGAGCGATGCGGACATTTCGGAGATGTTCGCCGAGTCGGGCGGACCCCGTGGGGCCGCCCAGAGCCTGGTGGCCAACGCCTATGAGGCCGGGAGCGACGACAATATCTCAGTCGCAATCGCTGAGTTCGGCGAGGTTCCGAGAGACAGTCCGGCCGGCACCATTCCCATGGAGTACGAGCCACCCGACGAGGCGGACGCGTCCAGGGCGCCAGTGCCGCAGGCCGAACCTACGCCGTCCGCGACCGTGTCTGCGGAATCGGAAATAGCTGCGCGCTCCGGACCGACGGCGGCGGCTATCGTCACGGTCGTGGTGGTCTTGGTCGCGGTTGCGATCGCCTTCGTGGTCTTGGGCGGGTAGAACTGGCCGGGGCCAGTCTCGGTCCCGGGCGAACTCGTCCCCCGCTCAGTTGATGTCGGCCACGAATGTGATCCTTAGGCCGCCGATCTCCACGAGGTCCCCGTCGCTCAGCCCGGCTCTGCTCCTTACCGCCCCATTGACCTTCATCTTGGTCCATGCGTGGAGGTTCCTCACCTCACAACCGCTGTCCTTGTTCACCACCAGGATGTGGTGTTTGGGACCTTTGGGCACTCGAACATCACAGAGGTCGTCCGTTCCCACGAGAGCGGCCGGCGAGTCTGAAAGGTAGTGCGTGCCTCGTTGCCCGCCGGACTCCCACACTAATTGCGCCCGGCGTTTCCGCTCGGAGTCTCGGAGTATCTCCTTCACTTCGTGGGGCTTGATATGCGTGGTGCCTTCGACACCGGTCATCGTCGGTCGGAGCTTGGGTCCGGCGGTGCCCGGCGCGGGAGCGTCGGCCACGGCCTTGTCGAAGACGATGGAGAACTTCCCGATGCCGATCTCGTCTCCGGCCTCGATCGCCTGAGCCGTACCGAGCTTCTCGCCACGCAGGAAGGTCCCGTTCGACGACCCCAGATCCTCTACCACCCAGCCCGTTTCAGCGCTGCGGAACTCGACGTGGCTCCGTGACACCGAGGGGTTGTCGATTACGATATCCATATCTTCGTCGCGGCCGACTCGGATCGTGGTCATATCGAGGTCGTGAACCTGAACCGTCCTGCGGCCGAGGAGTACCGTCATCTTGGGCATCCGATTGTCTCCTGCTCAGTTTCTGTCTCGGGCGGCGGTGCAACCCGCGTGCTCGGGGACGAGTGTGAGGCACTCGCGCACGAGCTCTTGTGCGATCTCCAGAGAACCGTCCTGCTGCGCCGCCTCGGCATCCCATGCCATTCGCTCGGCGACCTTGAGAAGCAGTGATCGGGCTTTGACGTTCCCCGGCTCCAGCACGGCGGCGCGCTGCGCAAAGCCACGCACGTCGTCTCCATCTCGGCCAAAGTAGCGTGTCCGCTCCTGGGCCGACGCAGCCAGCCCGATCAAGCGCGCGACTTCCCAGGAGGTATCCACCGAGAGGCCCCCAGAACGAAGTTCGCCGACCGCTCCTGGCAGGTCACCCTCATCGACGGGTACGCGGAAGGGAGCGGGCACGAATCCGACCTTGAACCGCCCCTCGATGCCCCTCCGGGTCAAGCGAACGTCAGTCACTCCGCCGCTTGCCACACGCGCCCGAAGGTCGGACAACTCGAACGTACGCCCCCAGGGCCGAACCGCGAAGGCTCCCATTGCTAGGAGAACAGTGGTGATCGCGGCGGCGATCAGCCCAGGCCGCCGAACACCCGACCCGGCTCCCCCACTTCGCAACTCCGTGACGAGGGTCAGGTCTTCCATGGCGCCTGGGCCGAGGGCCACACTGGTCTCGACGGCCCGATACCGCCGATCTCGGACCGAGACCTTATAGGTACCCGGCGCGAGCCCGTTGGCCACGTGCGGCGTGGGCCCTTCCGCGACGGCTTGCCGGCCCAGACGGATCATGATTTCGACGCCCGGCGTATCGGTGATGACCCGCAGCGAGGCCGCGTCGGCTTCCGCCCCACCGGCCCCGACCCGCAGAAGCGCGTCCCTGAGCTCTCTGGCCGTCTGAAAGCGCTCGTCCGGGTCCCGGCGTAGGAGCCGCAGAACGATGTTGGTCATCGCCGGTGGGATCACCGCGCCCGTTTCATCGATCGGCCTCACTTCACCGCGGTCCGAGGCGACCATCAACTCGTAGATTTGGTGCGTGGACGAACCCGCGGCGTTACCGAGCCAGGGGTCGTGTCCTGCGAGTAGCGCATAAAGAACCACGCCGAAGGCGAACAGGTCCGTCCTGCCATCGACTTCCTCGGCGCGTAGTTGCTCAGGTGCTGCATACCCCGGAGTACCCAGCGTACCCACGGTCGTGAGACGGCTGTCGGCCTCACCTCCGGCGAGCTTCGCGATCCCGAAGTCGAGAACCTTCACGATCTCATCGCCTGCCCGGTCCGTCGTGAGCATGATGTTCTCGAGTTTCAGATCTCGGTGCACCACGGGCTCGGGACCTTCGTGCGCGGCCATGAGGGCGTCGCATACTTGCAGGGCGAGTTTGATGGTCCGTTCGGTGCTGAAACGGCCCTCATCGCGCACCACGGTGGCGAGGTCCCGGCCCTCGACGAGCTCCATCAGGAAATAGATGAGCCCTGCCTCGAGGTCCTCTTCGTAAGTCGACAGTCCGACGATGTGAGCGGATTGGGTGCCGAGTCGCTTCATGATCTGCGCCTCCCTCAGGAAGCGCTTGCGGGCGTTTTCGGCTTCGCTGCCGTGGAGCCGGTCAACCCCGAGGATCTTGAGCGCTTCCACCCAACCGCCCTTCACGTCCTCTACCTTGTAGACGGTCCCAAAACTGCCGGCACCGATGCGTTCAAGCACTCGCCACTTGTCCCTGAGGAGCTGGCCGACCAGTCGATCTTCCTCCGGTTCGTCTTCGTCGGAGCCGGTGGCGAGCCCCGCATCCAAGGGGTCGGGAAGATCCTCGGGATTCCACGCGACGGTGGCTTGCGGGGGCTTCTTCTTGGGTTCGTCAGGGTTTGACACGGACCGAACACCTCGCCTGGAGCGGTGGTGCGACGAACTTACCCGCGGGCATGAAGCCAGGTCAACTCGAATAGGGGGCTTGCCACTCGAGGGCCGCAGTCTTCCTTTAGGAGGTATGCGATATGTAGGGCTTTCGATGGTGCTCCCGATGATCCTCGTGGTGGCCTGTTCGGGTGAGGCCGACTCGCCCGCCCAGGTCCCCTTGGGTGAACCCGAGGCGAGCGAGATCGTCCTCCAGGCCGTGGACGCGGGCACCGGCGCTGCCCTCTCGGACGACCGCATGACCGTTCGCTACCTCGTCAGGTCACCGATCACCCTCGACGCGTCGGCCGCGGAGCGAGTGCCGTCCGGTGAGACCTATCAGATCGAGCACGCGGTTGCGGAGGACCGACTGGTGATCGAGCTGCGGCTCGAGGCGCCGTCGTATCACCGTTTGGACACCGTGCTCTCCGTTGCGCGTGGCTCCTCGGCGGGGCCGTTCACCATCCGCATGGCGCGGCGACTAGACAGGGTGGTTGGCGGGAGACCGCCACCTTCGACCGCTCGACCTATCAGCCGCCCCGCGCCCGCTGATCCGGACGCGGGGATCGACAGGACCGCCCTACGTGCAGGTGACCGGGCGTTCCAGAGCGGGGACTGGGCTGCCGCGACTT
>JBGMRK010000102.1:0-8459 GCA_048061375.1 Longimicrobiales bacterium
TGCCGCCGAACATTTAGTCGGCCAATCAGCAGACGGGTTTGTCACGGTCCACGGCTCGTAACGCGACCCGCTGTACTTCTTCAACAGCCTTCTAGCCTTTGAATCCCTACGACGCACCCCAAAGCGATTGGGAAGAAGACCTCCGCCAATTGAAGGCGCGCCTTGGTCGTGTCACGATGTTCATGATCGCGGTCATCGGTGCCGGAACGGCCCTTTACCGGATCGTCGACCCGGCGGCTGGGTGGGTGGACGCCTTCTACATGACCATCATCACCCTTACCACGGTGGGGTATGGGGAGATCATAGACCTGAGCGCCAATCCCACCGCGCGACTATTCACTGCCCTCCTCATCCTCGTCGGCATGGGTGGTGTGCTCTACTTTCTGACCACGGCCACCGCGTTCATACTCGAGGGCCAGTTGGGACACGTCTTCCGGAGGCGACAGGTGGAAAAGACCATAGCGAGCCTTTCAGACCATCTCATCGTGTGTGGCTCGGGAAGTACGGCCCTCTATACCGCGGCTGAGCTGCTGGCGGTGAAGCGCCGGATCGTGATCGTCTGCGATCACGCAGAGCGGCGGGATCATATTCACAAGGAGCTGCCCGACACTCCGATCGTCGTGGGGGACCCCGCTGCCGACGAGGTCCTCCAAGCGGCCGGCATCGGGCGCGCAGCGGGCCTGGTCGCCTGCACGGAGAACGATAAGGAGAACTTGGTCGTCACTCTGAGCGCGCGCCAACTCAATCCTTCCCTGCGAATCGTGTCCCGAGTGACTGACGTCGACTCCAGCGACAAGGCCCTACGCGTCGGCGCAGACGCCGTCGTATCCCCCAACTTCATCGGCGGTCTCCGGCTAGCCTCGGAGTTGATACGTCCGAAAGTCGTGTCCTTCCTGGACACGATGCTGCGAGATCGGGACGCAAACCTCCGAATCGACGAGATCCACCTACCGCCCGGATCCTCAGCTGTCGGCAGAGAGATCCGAGAACTCGACCTGGGGGAGATCTCGAACGCGCTCCTGGTGGCCTGCCGTGAACCCGGCGGCCAATGGCGCTACAATCCGCCAAGCAACCTGACCCTGGCGGAAGACTCCGTCCTGATCCTGCTAGGATCGCCCAGCGAAATCAGGGCCGTGTGCGACCATGTCGGAGGTACGATGATATCCAAGCCCACCGAGGAAGGGGCGTAAGCGTGGAGGAAGGTCACGTCATCGTCCAAATCGTCTATTCGGGTGTCACCTTGTTGCTGGTCGCAGCCGGCACTATGGCGCTCGCGAAGAGGGTACGCATGCCCTTCACCGTCGCTCTCGTGCTGGTTGGAATCGCGCTGGCGCAAGTGGCGAATCTCGGCGGAGAAGCGCTGAGTGGTGTTCTCAACCTGGACATGCCTCCCGAGTTGGTGTTCTTCGTGCTTCTTCCGGCGCTGGTCTTCGAGTCGGCATTCAATCTCGAAGTTAGGGCGCTCAGGGAGAATCTCTCGCCGGTCTTGATGCTCGCGATCCCGGGTCTCCTGATCTCGACAGCGGTAATCGGCTCGGTCATGGTGTTCGCCACCGGCATGGGTTGGGCAGAGGCACTTCTGCTTGGGTCGATCCTCAGCGCCACGGACCCGGTCGCCGTGATTTCCCTCTTCCGCCAACTCGGCGCCCCCAAGCGCCTGACAATCCTGGTCGAGGGCGAGAGCCTGTTCAACGACGCAACCGCCATCGTGTTGGCGAACATCCTGGTCGGCATCATGGCCGCTGGAGTGATCACATCCCAGGCTGTCCTCTTCGGCGTCGGCGACTTTTTCCTCGTCTTCCTCGGCGGACTCCTGGTAGGGTGGGCCGCCGCCGTGCTGGTGGGATTGATGTTGGGCCGGGTGGAGGGCGACGCGTTCATCGAAATCTCGCTTACTACCGTCCTGGCCTACTTTTCGTTCGTGCTGGCCGAGGAGACCTTGCAGTTGAGTGGCGTCATGGCCACGGTCGCGGCGGGCATGGTGATCGGCGGTTGGGGAAAGGCCAAGATCTCCCCGTCAGTGGCGGGTTACATGGTCCATTTCTGGGAGTACGCCTCCACTGTGGCCAACGCCCTCATCTTCCTACTGGTGGGTGTCACCATAGGGCGGACCGCGGACATCTCAGGAATCACTCAGTATCTTCCCGCCCTGGGGTGGGTGATCCTCGCGATGATCGCGTCGCGGGCGCTGGTCATTTTCACTCTCGTGCCGCTCGTCGGCCGCATGCCGGGCTCGGACCCCGTCGACGTGCGTTACCAGACCGTGATGTTCTGGGGCGGACTGCGTGGCGGCGTCGCGCTGGCCATCGCCCTCAGTGTAGTTCCGGAAGACGCCGAGGGCCTAAGGGAGATGTTCGTTGTGCTCGTGGCGGGCGCGGTACTCTTCACGCTCATCTTCCAAGGCCTGACGATGGAGCACCTCGTGCGGCGCTTCGGCCTTCACGTGCCGCCGCTCTCCGACCGCTTGGCCCGCTTCGAAGGTCTGCTATCGGCGAAGACCCGGACCCTCGAACAAATCCCGGAGCTGCAGGCGGGTGGTCTGTTCGCTCCTCGTATCGCCGAGAGCATTCGAGATCGATGCGAAAAGGGAATCGCCACGATGAAGGCTGAACTCGAACAGCTACGTGCGGATGAGCTCGACCTGGACGAAGAGCGCAAGCTCTTGCACCTCAGGTGCTTCGGCGTGGAAAACACGCTCTACTATCAGATGTTCTCCAAGGGACATCTCTCGGAACGCGCGTACAGGAATCTTACGCACTCGATCGAGTTGCAAACCGAGGGAATTCGCCACGACGCGAACCTGCCCAGCTTCACGCTCCACCCGCCCACCGGTGAGCGCCTGGAAAACGTCCTCTATCGCATTATGGACGGGATTCCCGGGCTCGGCGGGATCGTCGAGGGGTTCAGGGCCAACCGCACGGCACGGGACTATGAAATCGCCTGGGCCCGCTCGCGGGGCAGCCGCTGCGTGCTCGACGAGCTCAGCGAACTCGCGGAGATCGACTCGGCCCGCCCCGACATCGTGGACGAGGCCAGAGCAGCGTACGAATACTGGCATGAGAACGCGCGAAGCCGCCTCGACCAGAACGCTGAACTCTTCCCGGAGTTCGTGTCCGCCGCACAGGAGCGGCTCGCCGATCGCTTGGTGCTGCACGCCGAGCGCGAGGCGATCGAAGAGAAGGCCCATTCAGGCATCATCCCTGAGGGTGTGGCCGAGACCATGCTTCAAGAGATGGCTGAGGAGCTGAGGACCCTCAGGGCCAGCCAGGTCGTGAAACTCCAGGTGGGCCCCGAGGAACTCCTCAAGAAAGTTCCGTTCTTCTCGGACACGCCACCCGAAGAATTCGCGCTCCTCGCCCGTAGACTACGGCGGCGCACCGCGCCTGCCGGTGAGGCCATCGTCCGCCAGGGTGCGGCGGGCTCGTCCCTGTTCCTTGTGGCGCGTGGCGTGATCCGTGTCTCACTCCTCAAAGGAGAGGTCTCCGAAGATCTCGCCACACTAATGGCCGGCGATTTTTTCGGCGAGTCCGCGCTTCTCCATCATACTCCCCGCAACGCTACATGCCGGGCGGTAACACCGTGCGCGCTCTATGAGTTGCGGCGCGACGATCTCGATGAGGTTCGCATCCGCTGTCCGGCCATCCAAGCGGCGCTGGAGGAAGCGGATGCCCGGCGGCAAGCTGAACTCCGTGAAGTCGCCGAAGGTCTGTAGGGAGTACCTCGTCGGGTGGAAATAACTGGACAGACGTCAGCCTCATATCCATTATTAATAGTAGCTTGGATCGCAGATCGACGTACGAGTGCATGCCGATACGTGGATCCGGCGAGAAAGGAACGTGCATGTCGGAAATGGAAGTGACAGGCTCCGAAGTCGACCGGAGACAGGAGGCGATCCGGCGAAGCTCCAGCGATCGCCGGCTCTGGGTCCGCCGCGAGTTTGCCGACCGCCGGTACAGTAAAGGACGCCGCGTATGGAACCGCCGCGTATCCGCAAGTACCGTCGACGTTGAGGCCCGGTCGGACCCCCGCCGGGCAGGTGTACGCCGCAGGATCGCCGACGAGCGGCGAAATGAACCGGCACGCCGGAAGGGTTCCGAGCGACGGAGCGCTGACCGCCGCGTCGCCTGAGGAATAAGGATTAATCCGGTCGACAATGCCCTCGGGAAGACCCTTCCGGAGGGCAGGTTTTGGGCGAGTAGACGGAGGGAACCGTAAGCCGCCTTCATGAGTTGCTTTAGGGAGGCCAGCACCGATTCGGTGATGGCCCCAGGGATGTTTTTCCCGCCAAAGCCCTTCCCGAAAGGGAAGACGACCGGGGGCCGCCCACTGGATCGAATCCATGGGCTGCCCCCACCGTCTTTCTAGGGCGATCCATCCGAGATCGACCGCACGTCGTGCGCCCGCGAAGGTGAGATAGCCTGGGGGCTTCACTTTTCCCGTAGACCAAACCGGTGCCACGTCGTTACACTCTGACGTTCTTCACCATCCAGCAACGTTGTCCGGTGACTTCCCGGCCGGCCGGCCCAGTGGGATCGAGCAGCATGAGCGAGGCGAATACTGCCGAGGGGCTCGACTTCATCCGGGCCATCATCCGCGACGATATTGCCGCCGGGACGCACGGCGGAAAAGTGGTCACGCGCTTTCCACCCGAGCCCAACGGGTTCCTCCACATCGGACACGCGAAGTCCATCTGCCTGAACTTCGGTGCGGCCCGCGAGAATGGCGGTGTGACCCACCTCCGGTTCGACGACACGAACCCCACCACCGAGGACGCACGTTACGTCGAGGCAATGAAGGAGGACATCCGGTGGTTGGGTTTCGACTGGGGCGAGAATCTCTTTCACGCGTCCGACTATTTCGAGCGGCTCTATGACTATGCCGAGCAGCTCATCGAGTCCGGAAAGGCCTACGTGGACTCATCGACCGAGGAGGAGATCCGCACTCTGCGCGGCTCCGTCACCTCGGCCGGGCAGCCGAGTCCATACCGGGACCGGTCTCCGCAGGAAAACCTCGATCTCTTTCGGCGGATGCGGGCGTGTGAGTTTTCTGATGGCGCCCACGTGCTGCGTGCACGAATCGACATGGCATCACCCAACATGTTGATGCGCGATCCCCTGCTCTACCGGATCCGGCGCGCCCATCACTATCGGACTGCGGACGACTGGTGCATCTACCCGTTATACGATTTCGCACACGGATTGTCCGACTCCATCGAAGGCATCACTCATTCGCTGTGCACGCTCGAGTTCGAGAACAACCGCGAGGTCTACGACTGGCTCCTCGACAACCTCGGTGTGCCCCAGCCCCAACCACGCCAGTACGAGTTCGCCCGCCTCAACCTCGCGTACACCGTGGTCAGCAAGCGTCGGCTACTCCCCCTCATCGAAGCTGGTGTGGTGAAGGGTTGGGACGACCCCCGCATGCCTACCCTCGCGGCGCTCCGGAGACGGGGCGTACCGCCGTCCGCGATCCGGGCGTTCTGCCAAATGATAGGGGTCGCGAAGGTCGAGAACCGCGTGGACCTCGGTAAGCTGGAGTATGCCATTCGCGCCGACCTGAACCCCACAGCACCCCGAGTGATGTGCGTCCTGCGGCCACTAAAGCTCGTGCTCACGAATTACACCGCCGGGGAGACGGAAGAACTCGAGGCGCCATACTTCCCGTCAGATATCGGCAAGGAGGGGTCACGGGCCGTTCCGTTTACGCGCGAGCTATTCATCGAGCGCGACGACTTTTCGGAGAACCCGCCAAAAGGCTTTCACCGGTTGGCGCCAGGCCGGGAAGTTCGCCTCCGGTACGGATACATCGTGAAATGCGTGGATGTCGTGAAGTCGGAGACCGGCGAACTCCAGGAGATCCACTGTACGTACGATCCGGATACGCGAGGCGGATCGGCCTCGGACGGTCGGAAAATCAAGGGGACCATTCACTGGGTCTCGGCAGTCCACTCGCTGCCCGTAGAGGTGCGTCTGTACGATCGGCTCTTCCTGAGAGAGAACCCCGACGACGTCGGAGAGGGCGAAGACTTCCTGAGCGGCGTCAATCCCGAATCGCTGGTCGTCCTGGCCGATGCACGGATCGAGCCCTCGGTGGCCGCCGACCCTCCCGATACGCATTACCAATTCGAGCGCCAGGGTTACTTCTACCCTGATCAGTTGGACTCCGGGCCGGACTCCCTGGTCTTCAATCGTACGGTCACGCTCAGGGACAGTTGGACGAAAAGGGCTCCATCCGCGGTGACGTCTGGCGAGGCCGCGGCCCCAAAGCCACCGAGCGAGGGGCCGGCCCAGACCGCAGAACGAATCCACCGGCCCAACGATGCCGAGTCCGCGGTCCGCTTCGACCGCTTTACAAGCGAATTCGCGTTGCCCGCGGAGGACGCGGGTATTCTGGCCCAGGACGCCGATCTATCCGAGTACTTCGAACGGGCTGTGATTGGGTCGGCGGCGGCCCGTCCGCTCGCCAACTGGATCATCAACACCTTGCCTCGTGTCCTCGAGGGCCGACGCCTGAGCGAATTCCCAGTGGGTCCCGCCGAACTCGCTCGCCTTGTCGAGATGGTCGAAGCCGGGGCCGTGAGCATGAGGAGCGGGCGGGAGGTCCTGGCCGTCATGGCCAAATCCGGGGGTAGCCCCGACGCGATCGTTGAGGCCCGGGGCCTCACGCAGATCAGCGACCGGGCGAGCTTGGAGCCGATCATCGTGGAGTTGGTGGACGCCCATCCCAATGAGGTGGCGGCGTATCGTAGCGGCAAACACGGCCTCATTGCTTTCTTCGTGGGCCAGGTGATGCGCCGTACGGACGGCAAAGCCGACCCCGAGGTGGTCCAGGAGCTGCTTCGGTCCCATCTCGGTTAGCGTTCGGCCCCGGTGTGACGGCCCGCTAGCCGTCGCCGTAGACGAACCGCTCCACCTCGCCGTGCACTCGCGCCACCGTTTCGGCGGATGGGGGAGTCGAGAATCTCGAGACGATCATGCAGGTCGCGAAGTTGGCCGTGATGGACCAGATGGCTCCGTGTACGCCGAAGGGATGAGGCCAGAGCACCAGCGTGGCGTAGAGCACCACCAAACCTACACCGATGCCTGCAAGCACGCCGTTTCTCGTCCAAGGCCGGGCGGTCGGGAAGCACACACCCAGCACGCCCGGAAGTAGCTGAAGTGCCCCAGCCCCGGAAAGGGTCACAAGCGTGACCAGAAGATCGAACGAGCCCACGGAGAGAAGATACCCCACCACCAGAAGCCCGAGCACGATGACCCGCCCCACCCGGATGTAGTGTCGCTCGTCACGGCCGGGAGCCACGAATCGCTGGTAGATATCACGGGTGAGCACGGTCATGTTTGCGTGCAGGATCGAGTCGAGGGTGGACATCGCGGCTGCCGTGGCTCCCGCCAGGATCATGCCGGTGAGCCAGGCTGGCGCATAAGTGAACAGCAACTCCGGGAAGATCTGATCCGGAACCTCGATGTCGGGCATGACCAGGGCCCCGCCGAGACCGACGAGCGCCGCAGGGATGTACAGTGTCATCAGAAAGATCGGCGTCGTGGCTCCGAGCCATTTGATCGTGCGGCCCGAGGCGGCCGTGAAGTACCTGATCATCATGTGTGGCTGAAGGATGATGCCGAACGAAAGCGCCACGCTCATCCCGACCCACATTCCCGGTGTGAAGAATCCTTCCGGACCCGGAAGGCTCAGCAGGTCTGGCCGCTCCGCGGCGACCCGCCGCCAAAGCTCGATCGGTCCTCCAAAAAGGCGCTCCGCCAACACCAGGGCCCCCACCCAGATGGCTACGTACATCCAAATCCCCTGGACGACATCGGTCCAGTACACGGCCCTTAGACCTCCGGCCATCAGGTATCCGGCGGCGACCACCAATAGGATCGCAGTGCCAATTTCGAACGAAATCCGCCCACCGGAGGCCACTGAAATGATGTACCCGAGCCCCTGCGCCTGGACCTGGATGTACAGGATGGTGAACAACACGGAGACCGAGGCCACGACGACCCTCACGGCATCGCTCTCGTAGAAATCCGCCAGCATGTCGGCGGGAGTCATATACCCGAACCGCTTTCCGACCGCCCAGATCCTGCTCCCTAGTACGTAGGTGATCGCCCCTACCAGGACCGTCCACGTCCCCGCTGCCCAGAAGCCGATTCCATGCGTGTAGAAGAAACCGCCGGAACCCAAGAAGGCGAAAGCAGAGTGAAAGGAGGCGACGACGGTCAGGTAGAGCACCACGAATCCGGCCTGTCGGCCGTAGAGGAGGAAGTCCTCCAGATCGACCGTCATGCGGCGATTCGCCACCACTCCGAGTCCGATGGTGACCAGGAGGTAGACGAAGATCAAGCTAGTGGAGACAACCCATGGTTCCACTAGACACCCCTCCGCACGGCCCAGATGAGCACGGCGATCATCAGAACGTACACGGCCAGGAGGTACACGTAGAGGAAGGGCATCCCCAG
>JBGMRK010000103.1:0-3925 GCA_048061375.1 Longimicrobiales bacterium
CGAGCGCGATGAGCGCCGCCAGAGTCCTCATCGGAACCTCCCGGTCCACACGCGTCTAACGCCGCGGCGGTCGGGGACGACCGATTCAGCCAACAGCATCATCAGCGCCAGCCCGAGGAAGATCTGGAATTGCTCCTCGAACTGGGTGACCTCCCTAGCCTCCAGTTCTCTGCCGTCTCCCCGCAGAAGCTCGTCGAGGAGGGGGTCGAGCGCCCCCGGCTCGCCGGCCCGGAAATAGCGTCCGCCCGTCGCCTCGGCCACCCGGATCAGCGTTGCTTCGTCCAGACGTGTCGTCACGACGTTGCCGTCCTCGTCGCGCTTGAACCCGCTTCGCCGGCCCGTCCCGTCGACCTCGGGAATCGGAACACCGTCGGTCGACCCGATGCCCACCGTATATATGTTCACGTCCATCTCCAGCGCGCGTTCCACTCCAGCCTCGATCTCGCCCTCGTGATCCTCACCATCGGTGATCACGATGAGCGAGCGGTTGTCCCGGCTCCCTTCTTCGAACGCGTCGAGCGCCACCGAGAGGGCTTCCCCGAGATTCGTGCCCTGAATCGGAATGAGGTCGGGCTCCATGGCCGCCAGAAACATGGCTGCCGCCCCATAGTCCACAGTGAGCGGGCTCTGCACGAAGGCATCGCCGGCAAACGCCACGAGCCCCAGCCTGTCGCCATCCAGGAGGTTCAGCATCCGTGACACCTCGAGCTTGGCCCTTTCCAACCGGTTGGGCCGCACATCCTCCGCCATCATCGAAAGCGAAACGTCGATGGCCACGACGATGTCCTGCCCCTGGCTCCGCACCGTCTCAACGCGCGTACCGAACTGGGGCCGGGCCAACGCGAGTACGGAGAGTCCGACCGCTCCGAGCACGAGTATGGCTTTCACGAGGCGGCCGCGCGGACTGACCGAGGCGCTGAGCCGCCGAACCAGATCGAGGTCACCAAACCGCTCGAGAGCCGTCCGGCGGGCGCGGACCGTCATCCAGAAAAACGCCCCGATGACGGGGAGCACGAGCAGTCCGAAAAGGAGCTCCACGGATCCGAAGCGGAACATCTACCTCCTCCTCATGGGAGCTTCCGGAGTAGCGTCTGCGCCAGGCCCACCTCGAGCACGAGAAAAAGCAGCCCGGCCGCGAGCGGGATGTGGAAGAGTTCGCCGTATCTCGTGAAGTGCTGAACTTCGATCTCGGTGGTCTCCAGGTCGTTGATCTCCTGGTAGACTTCCGAGAGACCGTCTCGATCAGCGGCCCGAAAATAGCGCCCACCCGTAAGCTCTGCGATCTCTTTCAGGGTGGATTCATCAACGTCGGCCTGAATGTTCGCGTATTGGCGGCCAAACACACCGTTGTCCACGGGCACCCGGGCCAGGCCCCGCGTCCCGGCACCCACCGTGTAGACCTTCACTCCCAAAGCCTGGGCCATGCCCGCCGCCGTAATGGGACCGATTTCACCGCGGTTGCTCCGGCCATCCGTGAGCAAGACGACCACCTTCGACTCGGCCTCACTCGCCTGTAGGCGTTTCACCGCCGTAGCCAGTCCCATGCCCACGGCGGTGCCATCCTCGATCATCCCTACTTCCATCTGGCTCAACAGGTCGGTAACGACGCTACGGTCGAGTGTCAGCGGCGCCTGCGTGAACGCTTCGCCCGCGAACACCACGAGCCCGATGCGATCGTTGGCGCGTTGTCCCACGAACTCGGCCGCGACGGTCTTGGAGGCCTCCAGCCGGTTGGGCTGGAGATCCTCGGCGAGCATCGAGCTCGATACGTCCATCACGAGCACGATGTCGATCCCTTCCGTGAAGAGGGTCTCGCTCGTGATCCCGCTCTGCGGCCGGGCGAACGCCAGGATCAACGCCGCCAACGCGAGAAGCCTCAGCGCGAGCAGGACGTGCCGATGCCGACCCGTGCGGGCCACGTCAGACTTCCGAAGGAACTCCACATTGGAGTGTCGCAGCGTCCCGGTCAGGCGGGCCCCGTGGCGCCACTGAGCGTATACCAGCGCGGGAAGCGCGATCAGGAGCAGGAGATACCAGGGATCTTCGAATCTGTACATTATTCCACCCCCGCCCCGGCCACGGCCTCGACCGGTTCCGACACCCCGGACGCCGGATCGACTTCGATCAGCACGGGTGTGGGCTTGGTCTGGTCCACGATCCGGCGGGCAGACCCGAGCATGTCGAAGCACGCATCGACGCCCGGACGGACCTTGGCGAATTTCACGAGATCGCAACGGTCGAGGAACGCTGCGAACTCACCGTGCACCTCCCCATCAACCTCGCAGGAGCGGAGTCCAGCCATCACTTCGGGCGTGGTCATCTCGAGCGCATAGATGTCGAAACGGCCCTCCACGTAGGTCCGGATGATCTCGGACACCCTGATGTGGAATTCCTTGACCTCGCCCCGTTGTAGCAGGCCGGCCCCCTCCAACTCGTCGAGCGCCTCGTATGCGTCTTCGTGCGGGAGTCCGGGCAACACGACACGACCCAGCTCCGCGGAGGCGTCGTCCTGGCCGCGTCGGTACACCCAGTAGGCCAGGGCCACGAGACCCGCCGCGAGAAGGAGCCAGGGCAACAAGGCCATGAGGCCGCGCGGAATCGCAAGAGGACCTCGGATGCCGCGAATGTCGTCGCCTTGGTCCAAGCCGACCGTCTCCACGCCGATCCCGAACGGGTCGGTCGCGAGCGCGGTAACCATGGAATCAGCGCCCACGACCTGAACCTCGATGCTGGGAATCTCCAGCTCGCCGAGCTCGAAAGCCGCGAGGGACAGGCGAGCGGCAGAGAACGTGCGGCCGTCGCGCTGCGTGGGCCGAAGGGTGACCGCCTCCAGCACCTCGAACGGACTGACATCGAGAGAATCCGGCCACAACACGGTGGCCCCGGGATCGTGCTCTACCGTGAGCAACAACTCCAGCCTCCCGCCCACGGTCACGACCGTCGTATCGACCGAGGCGCGGATCCGGGGCTCCTGGGCGCTGGCCTCTCCGGCACCCACCGACACGGTTACCGCCAGCCACACGACCGCACCAAGCCCCCACCTCATCGGAACCGGCGCCCGCGTTCTTTGAAGAACTTCATGAGCGGGCGCTCGTAGGGCTCATCGGTCTGAATGTCGATCACGTCGACCTTGCTGCGCCGAAACGCCTTGTCCTGTTCGGCACGGGAGCGGGTGACCATGGCCCCCCATTCACCGCGAAAACGCTTATTCGACGTGTTGACGAGTATGCGCTCGCCCGTCTCGGCATCCTCGAATTCGATGTAGCCCAGAGGAGGAAGCTCCACCTCGCGCCGATCCCCCATGCGCACCCCGATCACGTCGTGACGCCGGCCGGCGATCGCGAGTGGCCGAGTGAAATCGGGTGCCATGAAGTCCGACACCAGAAAGACCACCGCACGCCTGCGAACCACGTGGTTCAGGTATTCCAACGCCACCGCGAGGTCGGTGCCGCGACCCTCCGGCTCGTGATAGAACAGCTCTCGCAGCACCCGGAGCACGTGCCGGCGGCCTTTCCGGGGCGGCACGAACTTTTCGATGCGATCGCTGAAGATTATCAGCCCCACCTTGTCGTTGTTCTTGGTCGCGCTGAACGCCAGCAGAGCGCAGATCTCTACGGCGACCTCTCCCTTCATCTGGCGGCAGGTGCCAAAATCGCCCGAGGCGCTCACGTCGACCACGAGCATTACGGTGAGCTCCCGCTCCTCCTCGAATATCTTGACGAACGGGGCCCCCGCCCTGGCCGTCACGTTCCAGTCGATGGAGCGGATGTCGTCACCGTACTGGTACTCTCGGACCTCGGCGAAGCTCATGCCGCGGCCCTTGAACACCGAGTGGTACTCGCCCGAAAAGATCTCATTGACGAGCCCCCGCGTGGTGATCTCGACGCGCCGTACCTTCTTGAGGATTTCGCGAGGAATCATGGAG
>JBGMRK010000103.1:4025-5226 GCA_048061375.1 Longimicrobiales bacterium
GTGTTCAGCACCCGCGTAACCACGTCTTCGGACGTGACTTCCTCGGCCTCCGCCTCATACGTGAGCAGCACTCGGTGCCTGAGCACGTCCATGCCGATGGCCCGAACATCTTCGGGCGTCACATAACCGCGCCGCATCAGGAACGCGTGAGCGCGAGCGGCCTTCGCGAGATTGATCGTCGCCCGAGGTGATGCGCCGAACGCGATCAGATCCGCCAGGTCGTCGAGCCCGTGATCAGCCGGCTCTCGCGTGGCGAACACCAAGTCGACGATGTAGCGCTCGACCTGGCTGTCCATATAGATCATGTCCACCGCCCGGCGGGCACGGAGGAGGTCCTCCGGCGTGACGACCGCGGTGACCTCAGGGCCCGTTCCCACGGCCATCCTGCGAAGAATCTCCCGCTCCTCATCCTTGTCCGGGTACCCCACCGACAGCTTCAGCATGAAGCGATCGACCTGCGCCTCGGGCAGCGGATAGGTGCCTTCCTGTTCAATGGGATTCTGCGTGGCGAGCACGAGGAACGGATTGTCGAGCGGATAGGTCGTGTCCCCAATCGTGACCTGGCGCTCCTGCATGGCCTCGAGAAGCGCCGATTGGACCTTCGCCGGGGACCGATTGATCTCGTCGGCGAGGATGATATTCGAGAAGATCGGACCCTTTTTGATCTTGAAGTCGGATTCCCTCGGGTCATAGACCAGCGTACCGATGAGGTCGGCGGGAAGCAGGTCCGGCGTGAATTGGATGCGCTGGAAGGACGTCTGGATCGCGCTCGCCAGCGTGCTGACCGTCAGTGTCTTCGCCAGGCCCGGGACACCCTCCATGAGTACGTGCCCGTCCGCCAGAAGGCCGATCAAGAGCCGCTCGATCATGTATTTCTGGCCAACGATGACGCGGCCGACTTCGTCGACCAGGCGATCGACGAACGCGCTCTCCTGCTGGATTTTGGCCTGAATGACTTCGATGTCCGGGTGCGCCTGCGGGCTCCCCGAGCCTTCGGTCAACGTTTCCATACGTCTCCGTGTCGTTGATAGCTCAAATCGGTCGGACGGAACGGTGATATTACACGCGTAAGATCGCGGAAGTGCGAGAAAAGGTTTACTCGCCCGGAATCCGACCAAGTACCATGCAAGAAACCGCGACCCGGCTCAAGGCGGTAGCTGTGCTCTTGCGGGGAACGGCGCTCCTCGTCTGTGAGTCCGTA
>JBGMRK010000103.1:5326-8411 GCA_048061375.1 Longimicrobiales bacterium
ATCCACTATCGCTTCGACCGTATCGGCTTCCTGCCCAACGGCTACAACCACCTCTTTCGAGTGCCCTCCGACGGGGGCACGGCCCGGCAGCTCACGCACGGTGAATGGCACGTCGGGGCAGGCTTCGTGGCGGGCGTCGGGAACGCGGGTTACGACATTTCGCCCGACGGACGGACGCTGGTGTTCGACGGGCTCATGGAGGACGCCGACGGCAAGTACCGGGAGTCGCACATCTGGGCCATGGACCTGGAATCAGGAGAGGTGCGGCAGCTTACACAGCGCAAGGGCCCGTGGGCCGGACCGGTGATCTCTCCGGACGGGCGCTCCATCGCGTTCACCGGCTTCGACTGGACGCCCCAGACGTACAAGACCACACAGCTCTACGTCATCGGCATGGACGGCTCGGACCTGCGGCTGATCTCGGGCGCGCTGGACCGGGACGTGGGCAGCCTTCACTGGGATGACGGCTCGGACGGGGTCCACTTCACGGCCGGTGACCGGGGCACGGCGAACGTCCACTATGCGTCCCTCGACGGAGATCACCGTCAGGTCACTTCGGGGACTCACATGCTGTCACTGTCGTCCGTGGCCAAAGGGGGCGTGGCGGTGGGGATCCGCTCCGCTCCCCAGGACCCGCCCGACGTGGTGCGTTACAGGCTGTCGGACGGTGCGCGGCCGACCCGCCTTACCGCCGTGAACGACGACGTGCTCGGCAACAAGCGCCTGGGCGAGGTCGAGGAGATCTGGTACGAGTCCACCGGCGGCACGCGGGTCCAGGGTTGGATCGTCAAGCCGCCGGATTTCGATTCGGATAAGGACTACCCCATGATCCTCAACATCCACGGGGGTCCACACGCCATGTACAACGTGGGCTTCAGCTTTACGTACCAGAACTTCGCCGCCAACGGGTACGTGGTGTTGTACACGAACCCACGGGGTAGCACCGGTTACGGCACGGATTTCGGCAACGCCATCGACAACGGTTATCCGAGCGTCGACTACGATGACCTCATGGCCGGAGTCGATGCCCTCCTCGAGCGGGGCTACGTCGACGAGGATCAGATGTACGTCACCGGTTGCTCCGGCGGCGGAGTGCTGTCGAGTTGGGTCATCGGGCAAACCACGCGCTTCGCGGCCGCCGGCGTAAGGTGCCCGGTCATCAACTGGATGAGCTTCGCCGGCACCGCGGATATCACCGTGTGGGGCTACTACCGTTACGACGGCTTCCCCTGGAACAACCCCGACAAGTACCTGGAGCACTCGCCTCTCATGTACGTAGAAAACGTCACCACACCTACGATCCTCATGACCGGAGTACTGGACCTTAGGACGCCCATTTCACAGACCGAAGAGTACTATCAGGCGCTGAAGCAGGTGGGGGTGCCCACGAAGATGCTCCGCTTCGAGGGGGAGTATCACGGCACGGGCAGCAAGCCCTCCAACTTCATGCGTACACAGCTCTATCTCATGAAGTGGTTTCAGGAGTACTCCAAGGGGAAGCCGGTAACCCGGTAGAGTATCCGCGGTCCATCAGAGCACCACGATCCCACCCCTCCGGAAGGCTGCGGCCTGGCGGGGGGGGGTGCTCACTACAACCAAGTCGCCAACAGCCCCAGGCCCACCAGGATCATCGCCCCTCCGGAGAGTCGCCCTGCCATGCGCCCGTGGGGAATCAGCTTCTCAACGAGGACGAACCCCGCGATGAGCGCGATCCAAAGTAGGTTCATCACTCCGCCCAGGAAGAGAAGCCCCATCAAGAGCCAGCAACATCCCAAGCAGAAAGCGCCGTGCTCGACCCCCATACGGAGCGCCCCCGAGGTGCCCGCCCGCCAGTGCTCCGAGATGAAGTGGGCCGGGGACCGGCAGTGCCTGACGCATGCCGCCTTGGCGGGCGTAATCTGGTAGACGCCCGCCGCGATCAGCAGTCCGGCACCCAAAGCGGGGCTGGTCGCGACCATCATCGGTGAGAGTAGCGCGGCACTCTCGAGCCCCCACTGTGCCAAAGTCGCCAGCGCACTGAATAGCGTCCACATGAACACATAGCCGGCCACGAAGGTGGCTGTGGGGGCGACGATACTACCCTCCCGCGCCGCCTTCCGGGCCACGGCGGCGTAGATCATGGTGGTCGGCGCGACACTGGGTACCATCATGCCCACCATCATCACCGACCACATGAGGAACACCAGAAAGGCGTCCATGACGCTCCATGGACGGAGGACGGCAAGGTCCATGGACCCGGAGCCTCCGGTCATGGCAGCCGCCCTTACGATGAGATAGAGCCAGGCAAGCCCGGTCATCCCTAGGAGGGACACGACGATGGCGGCACGATCCCGCCCTGCCAGGGACGGGATGGCCAGTGAAGCTCCTCCTCCTCCGGGCCTCCCTACCATCGGAGCGCGCGCCGCTGCTATCGAATCACGCCATCCTGATTCATGTGCATGATGTTGAACTGCCCGTAGCTGTCCGACAGGTCCAACTCGATGGCGCCCTGGGACCTGGTCGTGCCGGTCGCGACCTCCGCCACGGTGTACTCGAAGCCGTTCGGCAGGTTGATGCGGGCGTGGTGCTCCTCTCCGCTGTGCGGATCGATGATCGGTGATCCCGTGGACTCTACCACCCCGTTTACGTTCAGCCGGGCGCGGCGCGCCTCGAGGTCGATGTCGAGCTCGATGGGCAGGTAGAGAGTGGGGAGCACCTCAGTCATCGTGCTGTTGAACACGAAGAAGTGGGTCGCCCCGGGGGAGGTCTCCTCGCCGTGCAGAATCTTGCGCAGAGCTTCACGCTGGGCCGTGTCTGCCCGCTCGTCGATGATGGCCTGCTCCCTGCCGTTGCCCTCGGCGATTTCACTCGGCCAGTAAAGCAGCAACGCCCAGTTCAGGCCGTCGAGTCGCGTATCGTCGAAGTAGCCCTCCTCGATATGGCCGGAGGCGACGGCCTCACAGTTGCCATAGGTCGTGGGAGCATTGAACTGGCAGGGGCATCCCCAGTCACAGTTGCAGTTGCTGTACTCTACACCGCGGATCATCCATTGGCGGGCCACAAAGCCTCCCTTGCTCACTGTCGTGTTGATGAGGGTCCCTCTATT
>JBGMRK010000104.1:0-8319 GCA_048061375.1 Longimicrobiales bacterium
CTAGGAGTTGACACGGTAACAAGCGCGTCAGCGCTTGTCGGCGCTCGTAACGCGATCCGCTGTACTTCTTCAACAGCCTTCTAGACCGAAACTCCTTGAGAGCCGGACCCGGAAAAGGCGTTGTACAGCCATGCGAAGATCGCGCCACCCACCGCCCCGTCCACCACGCCATACAGCGTCCCTACGATCAAACCCCAGAAGCCGGCTGCGCCTCCGTAGCCGGGATAAATCGACTGCGCCAAATCGAGAAATGCGACGCCATACGCTGGCCAGATGAGATTGATCAGGCCGACCAGCAGGATGCTACCACCCCACAAGATGCCGGACGCTAGTGCGAGTCCTTTGATCGAGAGCTTCATCGAAGTACCTCCCTCGTGACTTGCTGCGGTTGCCGGTGTCGGCGGGGCCGTTCCCCAGTCTTATATCTTCTGGACCACTCTACAAGGGTTTTCACTCCGAGGCTCGGTTCGTGTCTGATTGTGCGCTTCGTTTGTTCGGGTTATCTTCGGTTTTCATGGTCGAAGACAACTCGCAAACCATCAGCTTGTGGCTACTCCTCCGTACATCGAACTCCATGCCCACTCCGCGTTCTCGTTCTTGGACGGCGCCTCCCATGTCGAAGAACTCGTCTTCCGTGCCAAAGAGCTGGGATATCCGGCGCTTGCCCTGACCGATCACAACGGCCTCTACGGCTCCATGGAGTTCGCCCAGGCAGCCCGCGCTGAGGGTCTCCAGCCCATCACGGGAGCCGAGGTCACCCTCGAGCTCGACCTTCCGGGACTCCCGCGTGGAATCGTGGACCCGGCCCGGACCGGGAACCGGGAGGATCCGTTGACCAGGGGCACGCACATGACGCTCCTGGCCGAAACCCCCACTGGCTACGCGAACCTCTGCCGGCTCCTGACTGAGGCCCACCGCGAAAGCGAACGCGGCCTCCCTACCCTTCCCCTGTCGTCCCTCCTCGGACGTAATGAAGGACTCATCGCCCTTACCGGGTGCCATCGGAGCCCCCTGCTCCTCGCGCTACAGGACAGTGTCGCCACGGGAGAGGTCTTGGCCCGCCACCTGTTGGAGGCCTTCGGCCCGGAGAACCTCTTCGTCGAGCTTCAGGACAACCACGTACGCGGAGACGCGATGCGTGGCCGCATTCTGGGACGCCTGGCCGATCGGATCGGGATCCCCGTGGTGGCCACCGGAAACGTGCATTATCACCGGCCGGAACGACATCGCCTCCAGGACATCCTTTCGTCGATCCGTAATCGGGCCACTCTCGACGACTCCCACGACCGGAGGCGTCCAAACGCCCAAGCCTACCTGGCCTCCCCGGAGGAAATGGCTCACCGTTTCCGCGCACGGCCTGACGCTCTGGCCAACACCCTTCGCATCGCTGAGCGCTGTGGCGCCTTCGACCTGACCAGGGATCTGGGCTACGAATTCCCCGATTTCGAGGGCAGTGATCGGGGAGCGGCGCTCGAGACCCTGGCGGCCGTATGCCTCGCCCGCCTCGACGAGCGCTACCGGGGGTCGGAGGATGAACAGGAAGCCCGTGGGCGCCTGCATCGAGAGCTCGTGCTGGTCGACCTCCATGGCCTGGCCGGCTTTTTCCTGGTCTACCGTGACATCATGAACCTCGCCCGTGAGGTCGCGGCCGAGATTAGAGGCGATGCCCCGAGGGGCCGCGCGGGCCTCCCCCCCGGCAGAGGCCGAGGCTCTTCGGTTTCGTCCATCATCTGCTACCTCATCGGCCTCTCACATGTGGACCCGGTCAAGACGAACCTCTTTCTCGGCCGCTTCCTGAACGAGGCCACGCAGAGCGTTCCCGACATCGACCTGGACTTCCCACGGGACATCCGCGAGGAGCTGATTCTTCGCGTCTATGAGCGCTACGGAAGCGAGCACGCCGGTCTGGTCTGCACGTTCCCCACGTACCGCATCCGCTCGACGATCCGTGAGATCGGCAAGGCCCTGGAACTCCCGCTAGGCGAACTCGAAAAACTCTCCAAGCTGGCGGAGCGGCATTCCGGAGGGGGGCTGATGGCAGAGCTGGAACGCCTGCCGGAGTTCAAGGCCAAGGCCCACACACCCATGTGGCGCTCCCTCTGCGAGTTGGCCGAAGACATCAAAGGGCTGCCCCGGCACATCTCCCAGCACGTCGGAGGCATGATCATCTCCAGCCGTCCCCTCGTGGAGATGGTGCCGCTCGAGCCCGCTGCCATGGAAGGACGGGTCGTCTGTCAGTGGGATAAGGACTCCTGTGACGACGCGGGCTTCATCAAGATCGACTTTCTGGCTCTGGGCATGCTGTCCCTGGTGGAGGAAGCCGTGGACCTCATCGCGGTACGGGGCACCGCGGGCACGGTCGGCGAAGCGCCCGACCTCTCGCGAATCGACTTCGAGGACCAGGCCGTGTTCGACCAGATCTGCTCCGGTGACACGATCGGGATGTTTCAAGTGGAGAGCCGGGCCCAAATCCAGATGCTCAGGCGCGTGCAGCCCAGGAACCAGGAGGATCTGGCCATTCAAGTAGCCATCGTTCGCCCGGGCCCAATCGTGGGCGGCGCGGTGAACCCGTACGTTCGGCGGCGGGAGCTCCTGCGAGAGAACCCGAACTTCCAGGTGCCGTACGACCATCCGCTCCTTGCCGAGGCACTCTGCGATACGCTCGGCGTGATCATCTTCCAGGATCAGGTCCTGATGGTGTGCCAGGCTCTCGCGGGCTTCAGCGACGGGCAGGCGGAGAGCCTGCGCCGTGCCATGAGCCGCAAACGCTCCAAGGAGGCCATGAACTCCCACTGGGAGGCCTTCCGGGACGGCGCCAAAGCGCACGGCGCCGACGAAACCACGGCCCGCAAGGTCTTCGATCAGGTCACGGCGTTCAGCGCGTTCGGTTTTCCCAAGTCGCACGCCGCCGCTTTCGGCCTTTTGGCTTATCAATCGGCCTGGCTACGGCATTACTTCACCACCGAATACTACGTGGCGCTGTTCAACAACCAGCCGATGGGCTTCTACTCGTTGGACGCACTCGGCCGGGACGCCCGCCGTAATGGCGTCGAGATCCTGCTGCCCGACGTCAACCGGAGCGATGTCCGCTGCACCGCCGAAGGCGACAACCTCAGGGTAGGTCTGGGATTTGTGCGTGGATGGGGAGAGGACGTCGCCCGAGAGGTCGTCGAGAAACGCCGGGCGAAAGGACCATTTCTCTCGCTTCCGGATTTCTTGCGCCGTACCCCGGCGGCGCTGAAGCGGCCAGCCATCGAGGACCTCATCTGGGTCGGCGGATTCGACGGACTTGGCCTGGGGCGCCGGGAGTTGCTATGGCAGGCAGGCCTATGGCTCGGGCCCGAGAGCGATAACCGGCGAAGCGGCGGCCGCGACGACCACCCTCAGGTCGAGTTACATCTCGAGGAGCCCTATCGGAACTTTTCGTTCACCGCTCTCGATCCCACGGACAGAATGGTGGCGGAATACCGGATGCTGCGCTTTTCCACCGCGCTTCATCCTCTGGCGCTTCTTCGTGACCAGCTCCCCGCCGAGACGGTGCCCTCGGACCGATTCCCAGATCTTCCGCAGCACTCCACCGTCACCGTAGCCGGGATCGTCGTAGCACGACAGAGGCCCCATACAGCGAACGGCTATGTCTTTGTGTTGATGGAAGATGAGTCCGGTGTTATAAACGTGATTGTGAAGCCTAGAATTTATGAACGGGACCGCACGGCCGTGCGTATGGAGCCGTTCCTCACGGTCCGGGGGAGACTACAAAAGGACGGTCTGACCATGAACGTGCTCGCCTATGAGGTAAAGGCACTCAAGGCCGGCGGCGAGTACCGGGCCGAGGCGAAACCCGACAACGGTAATCCCTTTCAGTATCTCACGGCGCTCCGTCAGTCACCACCCGGAATCAAGAACTTCGGCTAGCGGCGTGCTCCATCCCACTGGGGCGGATTCTCAGCCCCGAAGCCTGCCGCCCTGTGGTCGGTTGTCTGTGGTCAGTTGTCCGGTCCGCGCCAGCCGTTGTTTCCACGGTCGACGTCGGGCAACAACTTCTCCGGATCGATATCGACGCGCGTCACGGTGCCCATGGAGGCCGGCAAGCGAATCTCAACCGTTGTTTTTCCGGCGAGCCATTCGGTGACCGGGATGTCGCGTTCGACCACTCCCGCACGCGTCGTGCGAACCCGGACGCGCACAGGCATTGGGACGAATCCGCGATCCACAATCTCGATCACGGTTTCGTCACCGTCCGTGCGAACGTCACCGACCGCCTGGTCCAACGACCAGGTCTCGAAATACCATGAGCTCCAAAACCAATCGAGATCCACGCCCGCAACCCGCTCGAATGTGGCGAAGAAATCCCAGGGAGACGGATGCTTCATGGCCCACTCGCTGATGAATGTGCGATACCCCTCCATGAAGACCTCCTCACCGAGGAGGTTGCGCAGCGTCACCAACAATGTGGCCGGCTTGGCGTACGAGGCCGTGCCGTACCCGGGGCCCGGCTCGTAGAAATCACCGTGCCGCATAAGCTCCTGTTCTTGATCGCCCCGCGCGGTCTGGAGGTAGTTTTCTTCCTCTAGGCTGTCCGCGGCCGTACCCGGCCAATACTCCGGACGCGCCTGATTCTCGAGAAACGTGGTCGACCCCTCGTCCATCCAGGCATACCGTCGCTCGTTGGTGCCCACGATCATGGGAATCCACATGTGGGCCAACTCGTGGGCCGTCACGTTGTAGAGGTCTTCCGCTCCGCGCCCATTGTAGTCGCCGATGAGCGTGAGCATGGGGAACTCCATGCCCCCCCCGATGATGTCGGCCCCTTCGACGGAGGTCATATGAGGCCAGGGGTAGGCATAGCCGGTGAACCGGGAATGGTGTTCGATCGATTGCTTGGCGTACAGAACCTGGTCGATCCAAAGAGGCGCCCGGTCATCACGCCAAAACGAATAGATCATGACGCGGTCCTCCGACCCGTCGCCGTCCCGGTCGGCCACGACGGCGCTGGTCGCGTCCCACAGTTGGACGTTGGACGTCGTCCAGGTGAAGTCCCGAACGTTCTGGGCATCGAATCGGTACGTGAGCTTCCCGTCTACGCCGGCCGCCGTCACGAGCCCGTCCCGCCGATCCGGCCGACTGGCGACCACGACCTTCTCGTCCGACGTGGCCGCGATGGCCAGGCGATCCCGCGTTTGTTGGGACAGGACTTCCTCGGGGTTGGTCAACTCACCGGTGGCCATGACCGTCCATCCGGCCGGCACGGTCAATTCGACGGAATAGTCGCCGTAGCCCTCATAGAACTCCGCGCCCGCTCTATACGGCTCGACGTCCCAGCCGCGCAGATCGTCGTAGACCGCCATCTTCGGGAACCAATAGGCCACGAAATAGACCTCCCGGTCACTGTACCCCATCCGGCCCGCGCCACTCTGCGGCAGCGTCACGCTCCACTCGACCTCGAGCTCCAATACGTCACCCTCATCGAGGGGCCGCTCGGGACGAATCCATAGCTCCGTGCCATTGACGAGGTAGCCCGGCGACGCCCGAACGTCCGCCGGGCTCAACTCAACGCCGTCCACGACGAGCCTCTCGAGTACCACTCCGCCGGTGATCTCCTGCGGCTCGCTCCGGACGCCACCCGCTCGATGGAGGTTCTGATACAGGTTCATGAAGACCAACTGCATCGGGAGGGGCGCACGGTTCTGGTACAGAATGGCGGCCTTGCCGGTCACGACACCGGTCTCCGGATCGAGCTCGGCCGATAGGTCGTAGCTGGAATAATTCTGCCAGTACTCCGGTCCAGGAGCGCCCGTCGGACTACGTGTTTCGTTCTCGATCGCCGTCCGGTAGAACGCCGGCGGCACGACCGGACCCGGAATGGGCCGGCGCGGTGTGGTGCGAGCTTGGGCCTCGACCGAAGGGGACGGGATCAACACGAGGGCTAGGACGACGGCAAAAACGCTCGATCTGGTCATTGGGCTCTCATGCTCTCCCTGGCTTGACTCGCTCTAGATAAAACCTCATGCCGTCCCAATCCGTGACGGCCGAGAACGTCTTGAAATATTGGTCGATCTCGGCCCGCTCCCGATGGTTAGCGAGCCGTTCGCGCACCTCGTCCTCGAATGTGGCCCGGTCCGAAAGGTCGTCGTCGGCCAGAGCCTGCTCCACCCGGGCTTCCAGGGCCAGGATTCCCCGCAGAACCTCTTCGCGGCGATCATCGAAGTTCTCGTGCAGGCCCGAGTGGGCGACGCCCAGGAGCTCCGGATCCAGGTCGGCCAGGCCTTCCAGTGTGGCGACCCAGGCGCTCACGTCCAAAGACGGAGGAGGAGTGGGCGGATAGGTCGGGGCGCCCGGTGCCAAGATCATCCCCAGAGCGTCACCGGCCAGGAATACGCCTGATCGCTCCACTAGATACGACACATGGTGGGCAATGTGTCCGGGCGTCGGGAACACCCGGATCCCCGTGAGCGGGTCGCCCTCACCCTCCGTCCAGGTCCGAATGGCGCCAGGCGGCACGGGCAGCATCTCGCCCCAGAGTTCGTCGTGGGCCTCGCCAAACGTACGCCTGGTGCTCGCGACGAGCCGATCCGGCTCCACCATGTGAGGCGCCCCATCATGGTGCACATGGACGGTCAGGTTGGGGTTTTCCGCCAGCAAGTGGCCGCTCACACCCGCATGGTCGAGGTGAACGTGGGTCAGGAGCACGTGGCGAAGGTCCGCGACCGACAAACCGAGCTCGGCCAAACCGCTTCGCAGGGCCTCGAGGGAGGTGCTCGGTCCCGGATCCACCAAGGTCGGCTCGGGATCGTCGATCAGGTAGGTGGTGATCGCTCCCCTGAGGCCCAGGTGGTGCAGGTCGACCGGCGTGACGCTCAGCCTCGCTCCTCCATCGGCACGAAGTCGCGGACGTCGCTCCCCCCATAGATCTGCCGCGGTCTGGCGATGCGCTGCTCGGAATCCTCGATCAATTCCTCCCACTGGGCCAACCATCCCACGGTTCTCGGAATCGCGAACAGCACCGGGAACAACTCCACGGGAAAGCCCATCGCCTGATAGATGATGCCGGAGTAGAAGTCCACGTTGGGATAGAGGTTACGCGAGACGAAGAACTCATCCTCCAACGCGATTCTCTCAAGCTCCAACGCGATATCTAACAATGGGTTACGACCTGTTACCTCAAATACCTCTTCAGATGTTCGTTTGATGATGCTGGCCCGAGGATCGTAGGCCTTGTATACCCGGTGCCCGAAGCCCATCAGCCGCTCTTCGCGGTTCTTGACCCCCTCGATGAAGGCCGGCACGTTGTCCAGATTTCCGATGCGGTTCAACATGCGGAGTACGGCCTCGTTCGCCCCACCGTGAAGTGGCCCGTAGAGCGCGGCCATCGCGCCGGCGAGTGCCGAATAAGGGTCGGCCTCGGAGCTTCCGATCACCCTCATAGCCGTCGCGGAGCAGTTCTGTTCGTGGTCGGCGTGCAGAATGAACAGCACGTCCAATGCCCGCTCCAGTACCGGATTCGTCGTATACTCGCGGCCACCTATGCGGAAGAGCATGTTGAGGAAGTTGGCCGTGTACGACAACTCGTTCTCGGGGTAAACCACGGGAAGGCCACGGTGGTGCCGATACGCAAAAGCAGCCAGCGTGGGCATCTTGGCCACCAGGCGCTTGATTTGGATGGCGCGGTTGTCCGCGTCACGCACGTCCTTGGCTTCCGGATAAAACGTGGACAGCGCGCCCACGGAGCTGATCAGCATTCCCATCGCGTGGGCGTCGTAGCGGAACCCATCGAACAGCTCGATCATGTTCTCATGCACGTACGTGTGCATCGTGATTTCTTGAACGAAAGCGTCGGCCTCTTCCTGCGTGGGCAACTCGCCCTGGAGGATTAGGAAGGCCACCTCGAGGAAACTGCTACGATCGGCGAGCTGCTCGATGGGGATGCCCCGGTATCGGAGAATCCCCTTGCCTCCGTCGATATAGGTGATCGTACTACGAGTGGACGCCGTATTCGTGAAACCGGGATCGTAGGCCATCATCCCGAAGTCGTCGTCGTTTACCTTGATTTGGCGGAGATCCATCGCGCGGATGACATCCCCGTCGAGGATGTCGATTTCGTAGTTTTTTCCTGTGCGATTGTCCTTTATGGACAGCGTGCCATTCCCCTCGATCCCACTATCAGCCATTGAACTCTCCCAGGCGGCAGATCCGGCCGGCGAAGCCTTGGCGGGGTGGTGTCGAAAGGCAGCGCCGAGGGTGGTAACGATGCGAGGCGGAAACAGAATGTTAGCGCCCAGCAAGCCCTAAAACTTACCCAATTACGGATCGCGGATCTAG
>JBGMRK010000105.1:0-8276 GCA_048061375.1 Longimicrobiales bacterium
TCCCATCCCGCCCACACGCCCGGGTCCAGTGCGCCCTTCTGATATTGGAAATGCAGATTCTCGAGTGTCTTCATGAAGCCGAGCATCATGTGGAAGAATCGGGCCTTGCCGTCGCTGTCCAAGTCGTGCCAATCCTCGATGCCCAGACGAAAGATTCGGGAGAGTTCGGCGTCCTGGATCAGCGGACGGATCCAGTCGCGCAATCCACGGACGGCGGTGTCCGTGGTCGTGGCACGTATGGCGCGAGTGTTTTGGATGACCTGTGTTGCCAAGTAGGCCAGAGATATCACCACGGCAATTGCGCCGAGAAGTTCGCCGATGGCGCCGAGTGCGACCCAGTTCATTCCGGTTCCCGAGTTCTTGGTTGGTGAGATGCGATGCCACGTGGAGAAGCTAGCACCCGTGGCCGTCGACCGGGACCGGGGGAACAGGTATGGTTTATTTGGGACATGTCTCCACGTGCGACGACCGAAGCCAGCGGAGTTGGTGCAATGACCCTTGCCGTCCAGGAGTTGCTCGATCTCATCGATCTCGAGCGCCTCGAAGTGAACATCTATCGCGGTCGTAATCGCGATATCGGGTCAGGCCGTGTCTACGGTGGTCAGGTGCTCGCGCAGGCGCTGGTGGCGGCTCAGCGGACGGTGGAGGAAGGGCGGGTCGCTCACTCGATGCACGGGTACTTCATTCTGCCGGGCGACTTGAAGGCGCCGATCGTCTACTTCGTCGACCGGTTGCGTGATGGGCGAAGCTTTACCACTCGCCGCGTGACCGCGATCCAACACGGCCGAGCGATCTTCAACCTTTCGGCGTCGTTCCAGATCGAAGAGGACGGACCGGACCACCAATTGGACCCGCCCGACGTTCCCGCTCCCGAGG
The DNA here is from genome assembly GCA_048061375.1 of Longimicrobiales bacterium. Taxonomy (GTDB): domain Bacteria; phylum Gemmatimonadota; class Gemmatimonadetes; order Longimicrobiales; family Gaopeijiaceae; genus JACZXQ01. The sequence continues at coordinate 877 of JBGMRK010000105.1, forward strand.
AGCTCCCGTCGGACCTGGAGATGCTCAGAGCGATGGAAGGCCGCATTCCGGAGCATATCCGGCCGGTCATGACCCAGGACCGGCCGATCGACTTTCGCATGGTCGAGCCGGTCGACTACATCGACCCCGAGCCGGGGCCGCCTACCCGCCATCTTTGGCTACGGGCGGATGGAGCGCTCACCGATGAGCGCCTGACGCACCAGGCCGTGCTGGCGTACGCCTCGGACTACGGGCTCCTCACGACCGCGCTTCAGCCTCACGGACTCTCCCATTGGCACAGGACGATTCAGGTCGCCTCCCTCGATCACACGCTTTGGTTCCACCGTCCTTTTCGCGCGGACGAGTGGATGCTGTTCGTGATCGACAGCCCGGCGGCCTGCGGAGCCCGGGGGTTCGCGCGGGGCAGCATATTCACGCGTGACGGGATCCTGGTCGCGTCGGTCGCGCAGGAGGGGTTGATGCGGCCGCGGCCTGCGGGCGATGGCGGAGGATGATCGGCGGCTAAGGAACTCGGTTCAGGCGAGGCTAGCGCAGCGTCCTTCTTCAACAGCCTTCTAGATGCGCGCCTGGAGCGTGTATAGTTGGTGGTAGCGCCCTTCGCGGGCGATCAACTCGTCGTGACGGCCGCGCTCTACCACCCGCCCGTCCTCGATTACCAGAATAAGGTCCGCCCTCTGGATCGTGGAGAGACGGTGGGCGATCACTAGCGTGGTGCGGTCCTTCAGCAGCTCCTCGAGGCTCTCCTGGATCAACGCCTCGCTCTCCGTGTCGAGGCTCGACGTGGCCTCGTCCAGCACAAGAATACGCGGTTGGGCCAGGAGCGCCCGGGCGATCGTCACCCGCTGGCGCTGCCCGCCGGATAGCTTGACGCCCCGTTCCCCGATCACGGTCTCCAGGCCGTCCGGGAACCGGTCGGTGAACTCGGTGACGTGGGCCGTCTCGGCAGCTTGCCGGATCTCCTCGGCGTCGGCGTCCGGGCGGGCGAAGAGAAGATTCTCCGTGATGGTCCCGTCGAAGAGAAAGTCGTCCTGGAGTACCAAGCCCAACTGGTCGCGGAAGCTCGATAGCTTCACATCCCGCAGATCGTGTCCGTCCACTAGAACGCGCCCTTGGTCCGGCTCCAGGAAGGTGGCAGCGAGGCCCGCGGTGGTGGTCTTGCCCGAGCCCGAACTCCCCACCAACGCGACGACCGTTCCAGGCGGAGCGTCGAAGGAGATCCCCCGGAGCACGGGCTTGTCCTCATCGTACGCGAAGTGCACGTCCTCGAAGACGACATGTCCGTCGATGGGAGGCATGTCGACCGTGCGGCGGGGGTCGTCGTCCTCACGAGGCCAGGATAGCAGCTCGGAGGTGCGATCGAGTCCCGCGAAGGCCTCAGTCATCTGCGTGCCGATGTTGGCCATCTGCACGATAGGCGCTATCAGGAACCCCAGGAGCAGCGTGAACTGGAACAGCACCCCAACGGTAAGCTGGTCCTGGATTATCAGGAGTCCGCCATACCCCATGATGAGCACACTGGCCGAACCGATAAAGAAGGTGCCGAGGCTCGTCACGCCGGCGGTCGTGGTCAGCGTGGTCTTCACGTTCTGAAAAAGCCGCAGCACTCCGGCCTCGAATATCTCAGATTCCTTGTCGAGGGCGTGAAAGCCCTTGATTACGCGAATGCCGCCCAGCGCTTCGGTCAGCCGGCCCATGACCTCGGCCCGGATGGCGCCCCGATCTCGGAACGCGGGTCTCAGAGTCTTGAACGCCCGCGTCGACACCACCCCGAACGCCAACAAAGGGCCGATGGCCAGAAGCGTCATCACCACATTGATGCGCAGGAGGAATACGAGGGCGACCACCGCCGTGACCGTTCCTCCCACGAGCTGTACCAAGCCGGTGCCTACGAGATTCCTGACTCCTTCCACGTCGTCCATGATACGGGAGACCAACTCGCCGCTCTTGGTGTTGTCGAAGAGCCGGACCGGAAGCTGAAGCACGTGTCGCTGCACCTGGGCGCGCAGGGTGGCGATGAGGTGCTGGGCTTCCACGCTCAGCAGAAGCGTCAGCAAGAACGACGTCGCCGATTGGACCACGATGGCGCCACCCATGACTCCGAGGAATGTGTAGAGTAGGGTCGTGTCGTGTGGGAGGATGGCGCTGTCGATCAGAGGTCCGGTCAACATGGGCAGCACCAGCCCGCTCAACCGGTTGAGGAGGATCAAGAACAGGCCCAGCCCGATGAGCTTCTTCCTGGGCCAGATGATCTCCCAGAAGGCGTGTTTCAGGCTCGCGCCGGAAACCTTGGTGCGTGACGACATGGGGTCCATCCTAAGCGCCGGGCCGGCCCTAGACGATTCCGCCGCCCGTAAGCGCACGCACCAGCCGGTACAGGAACTCCTGGCCCTCGTAGAAGTGCTGGACGAGGATGCGTTCATCCTGGCCATGCGCGCGGATATCGTCCGTGTCATGGAAGAGCCCGCTCACTCCGTACACCGGAATGCCCGCCCGGCGGAGATAAAGCCCGTCGGTGGCTCCCGTGGACATCACGGGGAGCACTCTTACGCCAGGCCACATCTGCTCGGTGATGCGCTCGATGGGCTCGAGCACCTCGGGCGTGAGAGGCGAGGGTGGGCTCGGCGTGGCGGTGCCCCGCGGCTCCACCCGCACGTCGAAGGGAGCTGCCAGTTCCGCGAGCTTCGCCAGCACTTCGTCCGGGTCCTGGCTCGGGAAGATGCGGCAGTTCACGTTGGCTCGAGCCAACTGTGGCAGCGCGTTCTGCGCGTGCCCGCCTTCGAGCAACGTTGCCACACAGGTGGTGCGTAGCCGGGCATTGTATCCGGGCTCTCGAGCCAGAATGCGCTCGGCACCGGCGTCCTCCGGGTTTGCGAGAATGCGCTTCATCGCCTCGCCCATCTCACCTCCGACGATGTCGGATGAGCCACTGAAGAACGCCTTCGTGACTTCGCTGAGCATGATCGGGAAGGCGTATCCCTGCACGGCGAGCAGCGCTTGGGAGAGATCGTAGATGGCGTTCTTCTTGACCGGAAGTGACGAGTGGCCGCCCGGGTTCGTTGCGGTGAAGTAGAACGAGAGGAACTTCTTCTCGGAGGCCTGGACATTGTTGGAGATCTTGCGGCCGTTCTTCTCGAAGCCACCACCTCCTTCGTTGAGCGCGTACTCCGCATCGATGAGGTCGCGGTATTCTTCCAGAAGGAACTCCACGCCGTTTCGCGGCCCGCCTTCTTCATCGGCGGTGAGCGCGATAATAATGTCCCGGTCGGGTACGAAGCCCTCCTGTTTCATGCGGATGAGGTTGGCGGTGTAGATCGCGGCCTCGTCTTTGTCGTCCGTGACGCCGCGGCCGTAGTAGTAACCGTCCCGCTCGATGAACTCGAAGGGGGTCAGGTCCGGACTCCAGTCCTCAGGGAGCGCCTCGACCACATCGATATGCGCGAGCAGCAGGATCGGGGCGCGGCCTGTGTCCCGGCCCCGCAACCGAGCGACCAGATTGCCCTTTTTCGGCGCGTCCGCCGGCACCAGGACGTGGACGTCCTCTTCGGGAAAGCCCGCGGCCAGCAGATGGCGCGCGAGAGCCCGGGCGGCCGTGGTAGCGTTGCCCCGCTCCGTGTCGGTCGTGTTGATCTCGATGAGCTCGGCGAAGATCGTCTTCGCAAGCGTCATGTACTCGTCGGGCGAGGTGTTCTGGGCTGTGGCCGTCTGGGGAACCAGTACGAACAAGACGGCGAGTATCGATTTCAGTGACGTCCTCATGGGGTCCTCGGATCGGGGTTGGGCACGGGTACGTGCTCGGCGGGTGCGTAGGTTAGGGCACTGGAGGTGTTCGCGCACGTTCTCGGCCCGACCACCCCTCTCCTCGCCCCAAGCATTCATGTACCTTGGGGCTCGCCCGATCCCCGGACATGGAGCCTCCGATCACCGTCGAGACCACAGGCATTCCCCTCGACGTCCTTCGCGACGTCTTCGGCTACGAGAACTTCCGCCCCGGTCAGCTCGAGGTGATCGAGGCCGTGATTGCGGGCCGGGACTGCATCGCGCTCATGCCCACCGGGGCGGGTAAGTCGCTGACCTTCCAGGTGCCGGCCCGCATGTTGGACGGCACGGTGCTCGTGGTGTCGCCGCTGATCTCGCTCATGAAGGATCAGGTCGACGCGCTGGTCGGTCTGGGGTTCCGAGCGGCCGCGATCAACTCGTCGCTCGAGCCGGTCGAGCGAGAGCGGAGGCTTCAGGCGCTCAGAGCCGGAGAGTACGAGCTCGTCTATCTCGCCCCGGAGGGGCTCGACGGCCGCTTGAGTAGAGAAGCCGGCGATTGGCCACTCTCGCTGCTCGTCGTGGACGAGGCCCACTGCATCAGCCAGTGGGGTCACGATTTCAGGCCTTCGTACCGGCGGTTGCAGCGGCTCCGGGAGGCGCTGCAGGACGTGCCCGTGCTAGCCCTTACGGCGACCGCCACGAACGCGGTGGCCCGTGACATCATCCGACAACTCGACATGAACGAGCCCGCCGGCTTCAAGGGCTCGTTCTTCCGCTCCAACCTGCACATCTACTGCAGGAGGAAGGGTACCGGCCCCACTCGCCGAGAGATTCTGGGGCTGATCAAGGCCCGGTCGGGGCAGAGCGGCATCCTGTATTGCTCGTCGAGGAAGGCGGTCGATCAGATGGCCGGCTTCCTCCGCGACCAGGGCGTGCGTGCGCTGCCCTACCACGCGGGAATGGAAGACGCCGATCGCGCGACGAACCAGGATGCCTTTGCACGGGACGACACCGACGTGATCGTCGCGACCATCGCCTTCGGCATGGGAATCGACAAGTCGAACGTGCGCTTCGTCATCCACCGGGATATGCCCAAGGACGTGGAGTCCTGGTACCAGGAGATGGGACGGGCGGGTCGGGACGGGCTGGATAGCGATTGCTTCATGTTCTACTCGTGGGCCGACGTGAAGCAGCACGAGCGGTTCCTGAGCGACATCGATGACCCAGACCTTTTTTGGGCGAAGGTCGAGGCGAGCAAGTCCCTCTTCCGAATGGTGGAGAACGGTGGGTGCCGGCACAAAAAAATTCTCGGCCACTTCAGCGAAGAGCTCGATGCGTGCGGCACGTCCTGTGATTGGTGCACTGGCGTGAAGGCGGAAGATCTCGCGGCGGAAGGCATGATGGGCACGGTGGTGGCAAGTCCCCGACGGCGATCACCCAAGTCCCACGATCGAGTCGCCGAGCCCCTGTCGCTCTCGGATGAGGGTGAAGCCCTGTTCCAGCGCCTGCGAGAGCTTCGCAAGTCGATCGCAGACCGGCAGGATGTGCCGGCCTACATCGTCTTCAGCGACAAGACCCTTCGGGCGATGGCCGAAGCATGCCCGGCAACGCCGGGGGAGCTCTTGGCCGTTTCGGGTGTCGGGCCCCTAAAGCTCGAACGCTATGGCGAGGCGTTTCTGGAGGTGGTTGGCGCAGGCGCCGCCCTGGAAGGGGTCCCTACGAGATCGGACCCGCCAGCCTCGCTTCCGCCACGACGAGGAGGATCGCCCGCTGAACCGCGAGGTACGCGTCGCGGTTGATCCAGTACTCGCCAGGTGCGTGACCATTCGCGCCCACCCCACCCCGCCCGATCGTCACCGCCGGGATTCCTAGCGCGATGGGGACATTCGAGTTCGTGGACGAGCGCGCGAGTTCCCCTTCGAACTCGAAGTAGGCTGTCGAGGCCAACGCGCGCTGAACGAGCGGGGCGTCATCCGCCATCTCGCCGGAAGGCCTGAGACCGATACGGTCTTTTTCGACCGTAAGCGGGCGTCCTTCCCGTCTGAGCCCGTTCTCCTCCTCGAGCGCACGATCCATGGCGGCGAGAAACACCTCCTCGATCCGGTCGAGCCTCGCGGGGCTGAGCGCCCGCATGTCGACCTCCATCCACGCCTCGAACGGCACGGAGTTCACCGAGGTGCCCCCTCCGATGCGACCGACGTTGTAGCTCGTCTTCGTCCCTGAGCGGGTGAGCGTGTCGGCGACGTCCTGGAAGTAACGCACCGCCCGGCTCAATGCGTGCGCCGGGTTCGCAGTGCCGAACGCGCCCCATGAATGACCGCCGGGCCCTTTAAAAGTGACTCGATAGCGTACCGAGCCGAGGCCCATCGATACGACACGGGCGAGACTTCCGCCGTCGACATCGATCCAGACGTCGGGCCGCAGGCCACCTTCCCGAAAAAGGTACTTCATGCCCCGCAGGTCGCCGAGGCCCTCTTCACCGACCACGCCGACGAAGAGGATGTCGCCATCGGTGCGCACGTCGGCTTCCTCCATCGCGCGGAGCGTCGACAGGACCACCACCAGCCCACGCGTGTCATCGCCCACCCCGGGCGCGAAGAGCGTGTCACCCACTTGCCGGATCGTCACGTCCGTACCCTCGGGGAACACCGTGTCGAGGTGTCCGCCGAAGCCGATGGTACGAGCTCCGGTCCCCCCGCGTCGCAACCCGATGACGTTGCCCTCGCGGTCCGTCCAGACCGAGTCGGCTCCGGCATCGAGCAATAGCTCGGCAAAGCGCTCCCCTCGCGCCTCTTCCATGAAGGGCGGAGCCGGGATTTCAGTCAGTTCGATAAGACGCTCGAGCGCCCAAGCGTCATGCTCCTCAGCGAAGCGCATCGCAGCCGAGACGGCGCCGTTTTCCGCGAGCATTCGGACCTCCTCAACGTATGCGCGCGCCACCCGCTGAGCCGCGAGGGGGTTCGAGCCGAAAGTCAGTCCCGCGAGGGCGAGGAGGGTCGTCAGCTGTCTACGCACGTGATGATTCTCCATGGTTTCGGTCGCGCCGGGTCTGTGAACCTACTACGGAGAACCACGCCATGGGAGATCGGGCCCCGGCGTGGCGGTCACTGTCGTGTTTGCGGGTGGCGATACTCCAGCCCTTCGCGGCAGGCGTGCGGGTGGCCGAGTACCCAGGCAGAGGATTGGACACGTCCGGTGGGCCGGTATATCATCGCGTGGTGACGGGTCCCACCCCAGGGCCGGAAGTGTGTTCGTAACGAGGAAATCCCCCATGCCGCTTCAGATTCTCAAGGGCCTCGCGGTCCTGACGCTACTCGTGCTCGCCGCACCCGCTGTTTCCCACGCTCAGGAGCTTCGCAGGCCTCGCGACGTGAGTGTCGACGAAATCTTCCAGGGCATGACGGCTCGGTCCATCGGACCCGCGGGAACGTCGGGACGCGTGGCGTCCATTGCCGTCTCCCCGATCGACGACCGGGTGATCTACGTGGGCGCCGCGACAGGCGGTCTCTGGAGATCCAAAGACGGAGGCTACGTGTGGGATCCGATCATGGACGACGTGGCGGTCAACTCGATCGGCGCGATCGCCGTCTCTCCGGCGGCTCCGCACATCGTGTGGGTCGGCACGGGCGAGGCCAACGCCCGCA
>JBGMRK010000106.1:0-8191 GCA_048061375.1 Longimicrobiales bacterium
GAAACCCTCATGATGTTGTCCGGCTGCCGGCCCCTGATGGGAAACGAGAAGCCCACTGCGAACCCGACCCCTCCTCCCACCGCAGCCCAAAGGCCGCGGCTCACCTGGCTTTGTCCGGGGGTCTCCGCCCAATCACTCTGGTTCATTTGTGAGACGAAGAAGCCCAAGCCGAACCCGACGGCCGCGCCACCGAGACCGGTAAAAAGACGGTGTTTCCAGGTCGAGCCGACGGCTTCAGTGCCGCTGGCCGGTGGCGCACCGGCGGCGAACGCGGCTGCATCGGGACCTGGCTGCCGGGCAACCTGCCCGTCCAACCCGCCCGCGTACAGCGAGCTCACCACCAGTACACTGAATAGAGTAGTTACGCGCATAATTCTCTCGATCACCCGATTTCAACCTCGGCCGGGACACAACGCGAGCGATCTCGGACGGAGTCGGCAACTTCGCGGCCGCATACCCATACAATAGGACCGCCCGTGGGTGACGACCACCCCTTGTCCGCGCCGTCCGAATGGGAGGGAACGTGGTCCGCGGAAGGAACGAGCAGCGATCAGCCATCAACGCATAATACTGGTTACATGCCCGTGGGTCCTCCCGCTCGCTGGCTCGGCGACCATGTTGCCCCCTACCTTGAGGTGATTCGAGGATCAACTGGCTAAAAACAGGGAATTGCGGAGGACGTCATGTTTGAAACGCCGGATGCGAAAGCCCACAGCACTCCCCGGCACCTATGGGTGGTAGGCGGAATTTCACTCGTATGGAACTCGGTGGGTGCGATGGACTACGTCATGACGCAGACGAAGAGCGAAGCGTACATGAGCAGCTTCACACCCGAGCAGCTAGAGTTTTTCTACGGCTTTCCGGCCTGGGTGGTCGCGGCCTGGGCGGTTGCGGTCTGGGGTGGTGTGATCGGCTCGGTGCTGTTGCTTACAAGGAAGCGTCTCGCGGTGCATGCGTTCCTCGTTTCCCTCGTCGCGATGGTGATCACCACATTCCACAATTACATCCTGTCCGACGGACTCGAACTCATTGGGGACCCCTTCGCTCTCGTCTTCACCGCCGCAATCTTCCTGGCCGCAGTGGGACTGTGGCTCTATGCCCGCGCCCTGCATGAGCGAAGCGTGCTGGCCTAAGGGGCTCTATCGAGATGGATTCTCGCCGTTCTCCGGAATCTTGATCCCGACGCCTCCTTGGATCCGCACCAGCGTCGGAAGGATGGTCCGGATACTGTGCGACCGGTAGGCCTCGATGGCCTCGGAGGGGTGGGAGAACGCCGACAGGTCTTCGAGCGTCTTGATGGTGGGGAAGATCATGGGGAACGATCCGTCGCCGTTCCCGTCGAGCGCAGCCCGGGGGGTCGTCCAAACGCTGTCGGAAATCTCCGCGGCGTGGAGTTCGGGCTGGGTGCCTTCGGGCACAGCCGCGAGGAAGAAGCGCGTGTCGTAGCGGCGCGGCTCGACCGTGGGCGTGATCCAGTGGGCGATGTACTCCACGGCCTTCCCATCCAGCCTGCACCCGATCCGATCGAGCACCTCGGCGAAGATCGAGCCGTCCGCGAGGAGGTCGTCCCTGCACTGGAGCGCGGCGGCATCGGTGGCGGCATTGGGTGCGTGGCTGCCGTCATCGCGGTGAGCGACGAGAATGCCGGTCTCCTCGAAGGCTTCACGAATTGCAGCAAGGTAGTAGGCCACGGCCGGCGGATCCGCACCCGCGTCCAACGCCAGGCGAGCTGAGGCGTCCGCGGGGGACAGGCCGTCCACACGGGCCAGGAGATCCTCGGATGCGTCCTCGCGGTCGACGAGCCCGCCCGGAAAGACGTAGGCCCCGGGTACGAATCCCGCGCTGCGGGAACGCTTGAGTAACAGGACCTCCAGGCCTCCGGGTCCTGGACGCGTCAATACGATGGTCGCTGCCGGGCGCGGCACGGCGGGCACCTCGGGTAGTTGCTCGATTCGCTCGGCGAACCCGGGGGGCAGCCGGTCGCTGGGAATTATGAAATCAGGATCGCTCATCGAGTAGCCGTCTAGCGGCCGACCGCCGTTCCATCCTTGCGGGGGTCCGATCCCGCTGCCCAACCTCGCTCCAGCTTGATTATCCCCTGCGCGCCGCCGAATGCGACATCGCTCTCGTCGCTCAATTCATGACCCATGGCCTCGAGCGCCGCTCTCACCTCCGGCCCGATCGGGCTCTCGAACGCAACGCGCAATCCGTTCATGTGGCGGAAGCGGGCCGCATCGATGGACTGCTGGATGTCCATGCCGAAGACCATGAGGTTGATCAACATCTGGACATGTCCCTGGGGCTGCATCGAGCCGCCCATGAGGCCGAACGCCATCCAGGGTGAGCCGTCCTTCGTCACGAAGCCTGGAATGATCGTGTGGAATGGGCGCTTGCGGGCGGCGACCTGATTGGCGTGTCCGTCCTCGAGGGTGAAGCCCGCGCCGCGGTTTTGAAGCATTAGCCCGGTACCGGGCACGACTACACCGGAGCCGAAGGAGCTGGAGAGGCTGTTGATGAGCGAGACCATGTTGCCGTCCCTGTCCGCCACGGACAGGTAGACCGTCTCGCTCTCGGTGATCGCCCTCCCCGGGTCCGGGCGCTCCGCCGCACGCTCGGGGTCGATCAGGGCTCGCCTCCCGCTTATGTAGTCGCCGTCCAGGAGGGCCTCGGCCGAGACCTCCATGAACTCCGGGTCGGCCACATACCGCCCGAGGTCGGCGTAGGCCAGCTTCTTGGCCTCGATGAGGTGGTGCAGATAGGCCACCGAGTTGTGCCCCATGCCCTCGAGGTCGAACGGCTCGAGCAGCTCGAGCATCTGGAGCGCGGCGATGCCCTGGCCCGCGGGCGGAAGCTCCCAGACGGTGTATCCACGGAAGTCAGCAGAGATCGGGTCGACCCAGCGAGCTTCGTGGCTCTTCAGATCGTCGACGGTCAGGAACCCGCCGAGCTCGCGCAGGCCGTCCACCACGCGGCGGCCCAGCTCGCCACCGTAGAAGGCTCCGGGGCCCTTTACCGTAACCGTGCGGAACGTCGCGGCGAGGTCTCGATTGGTACGCCACTCACCGGCCTCGGGCCCCTCGCCGTCGATCAGGTAGGTGGCCGACGCTCCGGGGTTCCGGCTGAGTTTTTCCGTCTGGGCTCGCCACTGGCGCGCGATGATGGGCGTGACCGGAAAGCCCTCTTCGGCGATGCGGATCGCCGGGGCGAGCGCTTCCGCCAGCGGGAGCGTGCCGTACCGCTCCAGGAGCGCGACCCAGCCCGACAGCGCGCCCGGCACCGTGATGGTCTCGGGGCCGCTTTCCGGCATGCGTTCGAAACCGCGCTCGAGCAAGACTTCGGGGCTGATCAGTGAACCGGCGCGCCCCGAGGCGTCCAGCCCCACCAGGCGCTGCTCGTCGGCCCACCACAGGATGGCGAACATGTCGCCGCCCATGCCGGTCATGTGGGGCTCCACGACGTTGAGGACGGCGGCCGCGGCCACCGCCGCGTCGATCGCGTTACCACCACGTCGCAGTATCTCTAGCGCGGCGGTGCTGGCCAACGGCTGGCTGGTGGCCGCGGCGCCTTGCGGGGCGTAGACGGTCGATCGTCCTGCCATCGAAGGCGCGACCTGGGCTGTCATGCTTCGTGGAGCCATAGAGAACAGGGCCGACAAGAGCCCGACGCGGGCGAGAGCGACGAAACGGAGCATGCGGATTTCTCCAATCTGAACGTCAGCCTGGCATGCGGGGGTCGAGGACCTCGACTTCTCCGGGGAACAAACTCTTGACCTTTTCGGCGTCCTCTCGGGACCCTACCGGACCGCCCCAATGCACTGGGATCACCAGCCGGGCCTCACACGCCTGTGCCGCCCGTGCCGCGTCTTCAGGCCCCATCGTGTATTGCCCCCCGCACGGCAGAAACGCCACGTCGCAGCGAATCTGATTCATGGACTCCAACAGGTCCGTATCGCCGGCGTGGTAGTAGGTGATGCCTCCCAGCGAAAATACGTATCCGAGCCATGCGTTTTCGGGCGGGTGGAATCTCTTGGAGGTGTTGTATGCCGGAACGGCCAGAATGTCCACGCCGGCCAATTGGAGCATGTCACCAGGTCGCATGAGATGGTCTACTTGCTCTAGCTGTTTCCTCATCGAGGCCGGAGCCACCACGACGGTGCTCGGGCCGCGCGCGCGCGCAATGTCGTCCTCCGAGAAGTTGTCGTAATGTGGGTGGGTGATGAGGATGTAGTCCGACTCGCTTGCTTCCGTTACTCCCCACGGATCGACGTGCAACTCGATGCCGTCACGCTTGATGCGCACGGATGACTGCCGGAACCAGGTGATGCCGTCGAGCATGTCCAACGAGGGGCCTCCGAGAGGGGGAGCGCGCGCAAAAGCAAGCTACATGGTGCAGAGTGGCGGTAAAAGGCCGACAATATGACAGGGCCTCTGCAAACACGGCAGGATTTTGACGCGTTTGCACTGGCAAGGATCATGCAAAGGACTACATCTTCATCGAATGAACACCAATCCATCAGCTCCTGGGCTCGACGAGACTCCGGAGGATAGCGAGCGAGACATCATGGGCGAGCGTTACACGCTTCCAGTGCTTCCCCTTCGAGATACAGTGGTCTACCCGGGTGTGGCGGTGCCCATCTCGGCGGGCCGCCCCGGAACGGTCGAAGCGGTCCAGGAGGCCCTCGAGGGAGACCGACGCCTCTTCGCCGTTGCTCAGCGCGAGAACGTCGATGACGCGACTCCGGAAGTGCTCTACAATGTGGGCACCGTCGTTCGGATCATTCAGACCCACCGTGTTCGGGGCGGAGTACAGCTCCTCGTACAGGGCGAGGGACGGGCCCAAGCACTCTCGTATCAACCCGAAGGTGAGTCCATGCTACGCGCCGTCTTACTCGAGATGGTGCGGCAAGAGGCCACGAACCCGGAAGACGCGGCGTTTCTGGCGTTGGATCAAGAGTTACGGGATAGGGCCGCGGAGTTGGGCACTCGACGGGGCGTGCCGGCCGAGGCGCTCAATCAATTGATACAGGGCGTGGACGAACCCGGGGCGTTCGCAGACCTCGTGGCCTTCTATCTCGAGCTCCCCACCGAGGACAAGCAGCACCTGCTCGAGACGCTCGACGACGAGGAACGCATGCGCTGGGCGCTGGTCGCCGTGGAGCGCGAGCTGGCTCGGTTGGATGCGCAAGAAGAGATCCAGGCGCGTGTACAGGAGGAATTGGGCGAACGCCAGCGTGAGATGCTGCTGCGCGAGCAACTCAAACAGATCCAGAAGGAGCTCGGAGACGAGGATGAGCGTGACGATGTCGAGGAGCTGCGGCAGCGGGTCGAGGAGTTGGATCTCGACGAAACGCAGAAAGCCGAGGTCGAGCGGGAGCTGAAGCGGCTCGAGCGCACCAGCCCGCAGTCCGCCGAGTATCAGGTGATCCGCACCTTCTTGGAATGGGTGACGGAGCTCCCCTGGAACGCCAGATCCGAGGACGAGATCGACCTCGCGCGTGCAGAGGAGATACTAGACGAGGACCACTACGGCCTCGAGCGCGTCAAGGACCGCATCCTGGAATTCCTGGCGGTACGGAAGCTCCAGTTGGATCGCGCTACCGACAGAGGCGATGAGGCCGAAGAGGATGCGGATGCGCAGACGGACACGGACGAGATCCAGGCTTCAGACGATGACGATGAGGCGGGCGAGAGTGAGAACGGGGACGGGGGAGCCGAGGAAGAGACGGCGTACGGCGACGAGCCCGAAGGCGGGCGCGGGCCGATTCTGTTGTTCGTAGGTCCCCCCGGTGTCGGGAAGACGAGTATCGCCAAGTCCATCGCGCGTTCGCTGGGACGCAACTACGTCCGCATCTCTCTGGGCGGTGCGCGCGACGAAGCTGACATCCGTGGGCACCGGCGCACGTATGTGGGCGCCATGCCCGGGCGGATCATTCAGGGAATGCGCCAGGCAAAGAGCAAGAACCCTGTGTTCCTTCTGGACGAGGTGGACAAGCTGGGCGTCTCCTACCAGGGAGATCCCAGTGCGGCATTGCTCGAGGTGCTGGATCCGGCCCAGAACAGCACGTTCACCGACCACTATCTCGGGATCACGTTCGATCTCTCGGAAGTGCTCTTCATCGCGACCGCGAATTATTGGGACCACATTCCGGCACCCTTACTCGACCGCATGGAACGCGTGGAGTTCTCGGGTTACACCGAACAAGAGAAGCTGGAGATCGCCAAGCGATACCTGCTACCCCGGCAACACAGGGAGAACGGCCTCGAGGAGGGTGAGTTCAACCTAGACGAGAACGCTCTTCTCTCGGTGATTCAGAAGTACACCCGTGAGGCGGGCGTGCGGCAGCTCGAACGAGCGCTGGGGAAGTTGGCGCGCAAGGTGGCGCGGAAGGTGGCGTCCGGCGAGGTCGAGGGGGTCGACGTCAACTCCGAGGTCGTGCGCGACCTCATCGGGAGACCCCGGGTGCATCCCGAGCGTATTGCCGCTGAGGACATGGTGGGTGTCGCCACGGGGATGTTCTATACGCCCATGGGCGGTGACATCATGTTCGTGGAAGCTAGTGTGATGCCTGGTGAGGGTGGCCTGCTGCTTACAGGCCAGCTGGGCGATGTGATGAAGGAGTCCGGACGAGCGGCTCTGAGTTTCGCCAAGAGTCATTTCGAGCGCTTAGGAATACAGGAGGGCGCTCTCAAGGGTCGGGAGGTCCACATTCACGTGCCGGCGGGCGCGATTCCCAAGGATGGTCCGTCTGCTGGTATCACGATGGCTACCTCTCTCGTTTCCGCAATCTCCGGCCGCAAGGTGAGACGGGACGTCGCCATGACCGGGGAGCTGACGTTGACCGGTCGTGTGCTTCCGATCGGAGGCGTGAAGGAAAAGCTCCTTGGGGCGGTCCGGGCAGGGATCAAGGAGATCATCATCCCGTTCGACAACGAGGCCGACCTGGAGGACCTGCCCGACGGCGTGCGGAAGGACCTGACCGTACACTTGGTCGAAGACCTGGACCGCGTCGTCGAGATCGCGCTTCGACCGGATGACTCCAAGAAAAATCCCAAGGCTCGGTCCAAGTCGCGAGAGACCAGCAAGTCCGAGGGGAAACTGCCGGCATCATAGCCGCCACATCAGGACGCCAGGGACTACAACACCATGGCAACTCTTGACTTGGGAGGCCGTTTTCATAAAATTAGTCTGTCCTAATTTACATGCCTCCGGCGAACTGGCTACGCCGAGACCCGAGGACGGATGGAATGAAGCGGCGACCGGACGAGACGGTCCCCCCCGGGGACCCATCCACCGACGAAACCAATAGGCTCTCGCGCAGGGACCTTCTGCGCTCGGGCGTGGTGGGTGTCGTGGGTCTGGCCGCGGGGGGCGGAGCGCTTGCCGCCAAGAACCCCTCCCGGATCGAGTCCCGGTCCGATTCTGGGCCCGCGCCCTCCAACCACGTCATGGGAGTGGCCGGCGAGATCGACCCCTCCATCTTCGATCCCACCGCGTTTCTGAAGGAGTTCGACTACGGCGACGTGACCACCCTGCCGGGCGGCCAGATTCAGCGTGAGTACTTCATCACCGCGATCGATCGTGAAATCGAGGTTGCGCCGGGGGTCCACTTCTCCGCCTGGACATACAACGGAACGGTTCCGGGGCCGACGATACGCTGCACCGAAGGTGATCGGCTGAAGGTCAACTTCAGGAACGCCGGATCGCATCCCCACACGATCCACTTCCACGGAGTCCACGCTGCCGGCATGGATGGCGTGTTCGAGTTGGTCGCGCCCGGCGAGAGCTTCGTCTATGACTTCGATGCGGCGCCCATGGGCCTGCATCTTTACCACTGTCATACAATGCCGCTGAAGCGCCACATGCACAAAGGTCTCTACGGAGCCTTTATCGTGGATCCCAGGGACGGGCGTCCCGAGGCCAATGAGATGGTCATGGTCATGAATGGGTTCGACACGAATTTCGATGGTGACAACGAGGTCTATGCGTGTAACACGGTAGCCTTCCACTACCAGAAGCACCCGATTGAGATCGAACAGGGCGAGCTGGTCCGGCTGTACCTGATCAATACGACCGAGTTCGATCTCATCAACTCCTTCCACCTCCATGGGAATTTCTTCCGCATGTATCGGACGGGGACCGACCTGGAGCGGTTCGACTGGACCGACACGGTCGCGCTCTGCCAGGGCGAGCG
>JBGMRK010000107.1:0-4583 GCA_048061375.1 Longimicrobiales bacterium
GTGTCATCACCGGAGTCGTGGTTGATCGTGAAGGAAATCACGCCCAATACGGCGCTCGGGTTGATCGGAAGTCCGGGAAGGATACCGCCCGGGCCGCCGCCGGAAACCTGCGTGGTCGTCGAGATGCTCACCGTCGGCTCACGCGGAACGGCGCCGGAGAACGTCAGCACAACCGCTTGGCCGACGTCGACGCTGACCGGACCCTGAACCGTCGCGATAACGACGCTGCTGCTCAGGCCGGACACATCGATCTCTACCGTGTACGTGCCCTTGCGGAGGCCGGTGAAGGTAAAGGAACCGTCCGCACCCGTCTGGGCGGCGGGGAGGTTCTCGGTGCCGGTCACCGTGATCGGCACGCCGCCCGCACCCTCTGGGCCGTCACCACTGTCGACGGTCACGACAACGCCGAGCGCTGCCGTACGGATGTACGTACCGGCGAAGTCGGCCGTGGCCGTACCACCGCTCGCAACCGTCACGCTGACCGTGCTGGTCGCGAACGTGATGTCCGACGGGCCACCGGAAATCGTGACCGTGTAGGCCCCGACCGGAACGCCAGTGAATGCATAGGCGCCGGCCGCGTCCGTGACCGCAGTGCTAGCCTGCGGACCGGCGATCGCGATCGTGGCGCCGGGTAGTGCGCTGCCCTCGATGAGCGCCGCACCGGCAATATCACCTACTTGCGGCGGCACAAACGGAGGCTCCGTCGGCTCGTCGTCGTTGCATGCCGCCAAAGGCAGCACCAGCGCGAGTCCGAGCGTGAGAAACTTGAGTCGCTTCAACATCCGACTTTTCTCCTGTTGGGGTTGTGTCGGTTTTTACTGCACTAACAAGTGTTTTCCAGGTCTTGGGTCGCCCAAGTTTTCCACATTTTCGAGGGCGTACCGCACCGCAGGGACAGCAGCAAGCCGCGTGCCACAATGGAACATGTGTCTAAAATGTTTTACAACAACGAGTTATGCTATTTCAGTCGTCTCAGAACTCCGTCGGATTTCGCCGAATTCCTCAGATTTCCGAGACGCGGCATCGCGCATAGGGTTTTGACTGAGACCGGAAAGGGTAGAAATCCCTTTGATTTGGCCGGCTTTCGGCATGTATTCGGGGTCTTAAGACTCGGTTTCGGACCCGTGCTCCGCCAAATACGACTCGGCCAGCTCCACGAGGGGAGCCGATCCGATGTAGAGCGGGGTTCTTTGATGAAGGCCCTCGGGCTTGAGATTGAGAATCGATCCAACCCCATTCGAGGCTTTTCCACCGGCTTGTTCACATATCATGGCCATCGGAGCGGCCTCGTAGAGCAACCGTAGCTTGCCGTTGGGATTCTTCGAGTCGGCGGGATACATGAAGATCCCACCTTTGAGCAGCGTTCTGTGGAAATCCGCTACCAAAGAACCAATGTACCTCGAACTGAAGCTCGGGCCCGAGGCGTCGCTGAGGCCCTTGAAATGCTGCATGAGCTTCTGTTGGCCCAAAGACCAGCGTGGGTAATAGGCCTCATTGATGGAATAGAGGCTCTCACCGGGGTCCGGAATGCGGATGTCACGGTGGCTGAGCAGGAATTCACCGATCGAGGGGTCCAGGGTGAACCCGTGCACTCCCGCCCCGCTGGTATAGACCAGCATCGTAGACGAGCCGTAGAGCACATATCCGGCCGCAAGCTGCTGGCAACCGGCCTGGAGGCAGTCTTCCATCGTGCCGTCTTCGCCGCCCGAGACCTTTCGGTGGATCGAGAAGATGGTGCCGATCGATACGTTCACGTCGATGTTGGACGAACCGTCCAACGGATCGAACACCAGAACGTACTCCCCCTTGGGGAACGCTTCGGGGATGGGCAGGATCTCTTCGGATTCCTCGGACACCATGCAACACAGGTGACCGGAATGGTCCATCGCGTTGTAGATGACGTCCTGGGCGTAGAGGTCGAGCTTTTGCACCGACTCGCCCTGAATGTTGGTGTCCCCGGTGGCTCCGAGGACATCGACGAGTCCAGCCTTGTTGACCGCTCGGGAGATGATCTTGGCCGCAAGGGCGATGCTGTGCAGGATGTTGCTGAACGCACCCGTGGCGTCTTGATGACTTCGCTCGGCCTCGATGATGTGGCGCTCGAGCGTGACGACGTGGCTTTGGGTCATGGCTTCTCGGGGCGCACCGGGCGCCCGGCCGGCGAAATCGGATGGCTACTGCGGATGCGAAGGATATAATCGGGCCGCGGGACGTGGTCAACGCCGCTCGGTCGTAATGCGGTAGCTGCCGTCCTTGCGTCCCCGCAACGAGATCGTTCCATGACGGTCGGTGCGGAGGATCCAAGCGCCGGCCCGCTCGAGCCGGTCCGTCACCTCCCGGGCGGGATGTCCATAGCGGTTTCGTGCCCCTACCGAGATGACGGCCACTGCCGGGCGCCACACGTCCAACGCCTCCGAGGACGTGGAGGTCACCGAGCCGTGATGGCCCACCTTGAGGAGTTGTACCGGCTCGGAGGCCGCGCCGGAGACGATGCGACGCTCTACCGAGACCGGCGCGTCGCCCATGAGGACGGCCCGGAAAGCGCCGTAGCGGAGTTCGAGTACCACGGACACGTCGTTGGCGTCGATCTGAACGCCCGAGATGATCACGGCCTCACCGGCGGCCCGCCCCGGGCCGTCCCGCGCCACCCCAGTCGCCGCATCCGGCGCCAGGATGGTCACAGACACACCATCCAGGTCGAAGCGCGTTCCCGCACGGGCGCCCAGCCAGGGAGCCCCCACGGCCGCCGCCGCGGCCACGAGGTTCTGGTACTCCTCCTTACCCACGGCGGCTGCCGGATCGACCACCACTCCCACGTCCAGGTTCCGAAGGACGGCGGCCGCCCCTCCGATATGGTCCAGGTCGGGATGGGTGAGGATCAGGGCCTCGAGACGCCCCGCGCCGTGACGGCGCAAGAAGGGCACGACAACCCGACGGCCGGCGTCGAAGGAGGTGCTACGGGGTCCGGCGTCCACGAGCATCCAGCGCCCCCTGGGCGAACGGATCGCGATCGCGTCCCCCTGCCCCACGTCCAGGAAGAACAACTCGACCGATCCACCGCCGGCCCAAAAGCCGACGGCCGGGGAGGCGATCCACCCGCCCGCCAAGCCCATCACCACCACCGCAAGCCGTGTCCGCCGCCCCACTCCGGAACACCTCCGGACATACCACAGCGCAACAAGAGCGCCTATCACGCCGCCGACCACCCACATCCGCGCCACCCAAACCGAAGCGAACGGCAACCCGGCCCAGGCCGTCACCACGACCTCGAGCGCCCGTAGGACCAGGTCCACACCTCCGGCCAGGAAACGGGAAAACCCTGGCCACACCGGCGCGCTGAGCAGAACGGTGAGGAGTCCGGGAATTGCCAGGGCAACCAGCGGCGCCGCCATGAGCGTTGCCGGGATTCCGACCACGGACACCCGGTCGAAGTGCCACGCCACGAGAGGCAACGTGGCCAAGGTCGCCGAAACACCCGCGGCGATGCCGGAACGCACCCCCGAGGGCATCCTGCCCGTCCAGCCCTTTGCCAATACCGCTGAGAGGGGCTTCATCCCGTAAAGCAGACCCGCGGCACCCGCAAAGGACAGCTGAAGGCCGGGGCGCCCGAGCGCGGCGGGGTCCAGGAGCAGAAGGAGCAGGAACGCCGTAGCCAGGGCACCCGCCGGCAGCACTGGCCTACCGAGAAGGCGCCCCACGACGAAGAGGCTGAGGATCAGGGCGGCGCGGCTCGCGGCATCCGGCGCCCCGATGAATGCCACGTACGTCCATGCTCCAAGGGCGGCGGCGAGCGTGGCTCGCCGCGGGCCCGCGCCCGCCAGTCGTGCCAGTCCGAGCATCAAACCCGCGAGCACACCGACGTGGAAGCCCGAGATGGCGAGCAGGTGAGCCGTGCCGGAGCGGGCGAAGATCTCTCGGCGCTCTGGGGTGAGGCCCTCCTTTCTCGCGAGGATGAGCGCCTCGGCGAGCGGGGCCGTCTCCGGGAACAACTCGTGGAGCGTGGCTTGCAGGGAGCCCCGAGACCGTTCCAGCCTCGCCCGCATCCGGTCCCGCATCGAGCCGCCCGGCGGATCCTGGGCGGCCACGAGCGAATCCAGGAACAGTATGCCCGCCAGGTCCGGCCGCCCTTTCCGTGGACGGGGAGTCGTCAGCCAGCGCCCGTGCGCCCGTACCGTCACGCCCACGGCGGGCGTCTCAGCCTCGCTCCCGAGTCTGGCCGGCACGACCGCCGCACAGCCTCGTGGGAAACCCGAGATGACGCGGAAGGGCGCGGAGCCCAGCCCGGGCCTGGCGGTGAACCTCCCGACCAACGTGCCGGAGAATCCGTCGGGCAACGACCATCGGCAATCGAAGGCGCTGCGGGCACTGCTCACCCAGCCGGCCGCCGCCCCCGCGGAGACCGCGAGGATGAGGGAGGTCGAA
Source organism: Longimicrobiales bacterium (assembly GCA_048061375.1). Classification (GTDB taxonomy): domain Bacteria; phylum Gemmatimonadota; class Gemmatimonadetes; order Longimicrobiales; family Gaopeijiaceae; genus JACZXQ01. The sequence goes on from JBGMRK010000107.1 coordinate 4,423, forward strand.
AGGACTGGGCGCCGGAATAGCTGAACGAGAAGCAGGAGGGTCGTGAGCGCGAGGGCCACAGCGCGGGGGTATCCGGCATGCGGCAGGAGGGCGACACCCAACGCGAAGCCGGCGGCCAAGCCGGCTACGGGCGGCGCCCGGGCAATCACGTCATGACGACG
>JBGMRK010000107.1:4683-8170 GCA_048061375.1 Longimicrobiales bacterium
AGCCGGCGGCCAAGCCGGCTACGGGCGGCGCCCGGGCAATCACGTCATGACGACGCCGGAGATCCGAACGACGTCGGAGAGCCGATCAGTTACTCGTCCTCCTCCTCTTCGGGCACAGGTTGAAACAGGTCCTGCTGGTCTCGGTCGATGCGTGCGCGCTCCTCGCGGTCTTCCTCCTCGAGCCGGCGGCGCAGGATTCCGCGGACCTTGAGGTCGGAGTTGATGCCGGCCAGCAGCATCACGACCATGCCCGTGAACAGGCCGCCGAACGCCACCCAGGTGACCGGCAGGCGGTAGAGCACGAAGAGCCCCAGGTCTATGGTGACGCGCTGTGTGGCATTCGCGGCCACGAACGCAGCCGACAGTATGAGGACCAACAGGACGGCGAACGGTCCGAGAAGCCGGGTCACGCCGACTCGACCAACGCTGCGTCACCGATGAGCTCGCCAACGAACGTGACGGACGTGGTGGCCACCAGCCGTACGGTCTGGTAGGTACCGATCAGCGTTGAATCGGCCGGGAACGCCACCACCTTGTTGCGCTCGGTACGGCCGAGAAGCTGGCCATCCCTGCGAGCCTCCTTCTCCACCAGCACCTCCACCACCCGTCCCACTTCGGAGGCGGTAATCTCCGCCTGGATCTCCCGAGACACCTCGATCAAGCGCTCCAGCCGGTCCTGGGCTTCGTCCGGGGCGATGAAGTCCTCCGCGGGCATTCTCGTAGCCGGCGTGCCATCCCTGGGCGAATACTTGTACGTGAACGCGTCGTCGAACCGCACCGTCCGCATCAGATCCAGCGTATCCTCGAAATCCTCGGGGGTCTCGCCGGGGAACGCGACGATGATGTCGGTCGACACCGCGATATCGGGAATCGCGTCGCGCACCATCTCGACCTTCTCGAGGTAGCTCTCCACCGTATAGCGCCTGAGCATGCGCTTCAGCACGCGGCTATTCCCCGACTGCGCGGGAAGATGGAGGTGGTCACACGCGGCCGGCTCGGACCTCATCACTTCGACCAGCTCCGGCGTGACGTCATTGGGGTGGGGCGACTGGAAGCGAACACGGCGTATCCCGGGCGTACGAGCCACTGCCCGGAGCAACCGGGGAAAGTCCCAGTCCCCTGCTGAATACGAATTGACGGTCTGCCCGAGAAGGGTCACCTGCGTGACCCCGGAGGCGGCGATGTTTCCAACCTCTTGCAAGATTTCGGCGGGATCCCGGTTCTTCTCGGGACCTCTCACGTATGGGACGATGCAGAACGTGCAGCGGTGATCACAGCCCCGCTGTATCGGCAGCCACGCCGCGATGTCGGAGGTTCTTCGCTGCTCCAGGCCCTCGTAGTTCTCTCCGAGATCCAGGTCGAGCACGGCCAGCTGCGGACCCCGTCGCTTAGCCGACGAGGTCCACGACCGCCGGCCCTCGAGCGCGGCGAGGCGCTCGGGAAGCGAGCGGTACCCATCGGGTCCCATGACCAAGTCGACGTCCGGCGCCTGCTGGAGCAAGGTCTCACCCATGCGCTGGGCCATACATCCAGTGACCCCGATCACCATGTCCGGACGCTCGCGCTTGAGTCCCGTGAGCTGGGACACGCGCCCTAGCACCCGCTGCTCCGCGCGCGCTCGAATGGCGCACGTATTCACCAGCACGACGTCGGCCTCCTCCGGCGTGTCTACGATCTCGTAGCCCTCCGCCGCGAGGATGCCTTCCATCAACTCGCCATCGCTGAGGTTCATCTGACACCCGTACGTCTCGACGTACGCGCGCTTCGGAGAGGATCCGTCCATGCCCTAATTCAAGTCCTGAGTGCGGGACAAATCAATAGACCGTTTCTCCGGCCGCCTTCACAGCGCCACGTTGTCGATCAGGCGTGTCTTGCCCAACCGAGCCGCCGCGAGCACACGCCCGGGCCCCTGCCCTGCTGCGTATGGGCCTAACGTAGCCCCGTCCCGTACCGCCACGTAGTCCACGTTGTCGAACCCGGCCGAAACGAGTTCCGATGCGGCCCGACGCTCGCGCTCCTCGGGATCAGCCCCGGCCCGTACGGCTTCAGCTACCGCCGACAGCGTCGCGAACAGCGCCGGAGCAATCTCGCGCTCCGGCGCAGTCAGGTACAGGTTGCGGGACGACAAGGCCAGGCCGTCAGGCTCTCGAACCGTCGGGACCCCAACGATTTCGACGGGAACATCGAGGTCCCGCACCATGCGCTGGACAACCCTCAGTTGCTGGAAGTCCTTCTCGCCGAACAGCGCCGCATCCGGCAACACCTGAAGGAGCAGCTTGGCCACCACGGTGACGACCCCGGGGAAGAAGTCCGGACGAAACGTCCCCTCCAAGATGGACCCGAGGCCGGCGACCTCCACTCGAGTCGTGTGGTCCTCGGCGTACATGACGGATACGGGGGGCGCGAACAGGAGATCGACGCCCTCCGCCTCGAGGCACCGGGCATCCCCTTCCTCGTCCCTGGGGTACGCGCCGAAGTCCTCTCCCGGCCCGAACTGCTTCGGGTTCACGAACAACGTGGCCACCGTATGGTCGAGGCGCTCGCGGGCGGCGCGCACCAAGGCCAGGTGGCCATCGTGGATGCCGCCCATCGTCGGCACCAGCCCCACGGTCTCGGCCGCGCCGCGCCAGGCTCCCACCCGGGTGCGCAGGTCCGCTACCGTCCTGACGACGTCCATTACGATTGCGTACCGCCGTCGACGTGGTAGACGTGGTCGTCCGTGGGAAAGCGCCGCGCTCTTACGTCTTCGGCGTACGCCCGCACAGCCGCGGTGGTCGCTTCTCCCAGCTCGCCGTAACGCTTGACGAACTTGGGAGTGAAGTCCTTGAACAGCCCGAGCATGTCGTCGGTGACCAGGATCTGTCCGTCGCACGCGGGGGAAGCCCCAATGCCCACCGTGGGAACCGCTACCCTTTCGGTGACCTCCCGGGCCACGGGCTCGACCGTGCCCTCGACGACCATCGCGAACACGCCCGCGGCCGCGATCGCCTCCGCGTCGGCCAGGACGGCTCTCGCGCCTTCATCATCCTTGCCTTGGATCCGGAACCCGCCCCGGCGCTCGACTTTTTGTGGCAGCAAGCCGACGTGCCCGAACACGGGGATCCCCTCGGCCACGATCGCGGCCACCGTCTCGGCAACGTCGACCCCGCCCTCCAACTTCACGCCCTGGCAACCGCTCTCATCGACGATGCGACGCGCCGACTCGACCGCCTGCGCGGGGGAGTCCTCGTAGGTGCCGAACGGCATGTCGACGATCACGCACGCCCGGCTCGAACCCCTCATCACGGCCTGTCCGTGCGCGACCATCGTTTCGAGGGTGACGCCGCGGGTGGTTTCCAGGCCGTAGAGCACCATGGCGAGAGAGTCTCCCACCAACAGCAGCTCACAGTGCGGATCCAACAGCCGTGCCACCGGCGTGGTGTAAGCGGTGAGGCAGACCAGAGGCACGCCGCCCTTCCGTGCTCGGATCTCCTCGACGCCGACTCGC
>JBGMRK010000108.1:0-8050 GCA_048061375.1 Longimicrobiales bacterium
ATCCTCCACCAACTCACGGAAGAGCTGCCACTGCTCGTTCCCGACCAGCTCCCCCGCGGAGCGGCCGCTGGCGCCCGGATCGGCGGGGCGGGTCGACTGGAACGCCCGGAAGAGCCCTCCCTGGCTGGAGCCTCCGAGGGCGAGGCGCTCGACGCCTTCATCCGGACCCTGGTCGTAGAAGACGTATATCGAACGGCGCCGCGCGGCGAAGGTCGTAGGGTCCTTGAACGACCAGAACACCGGATCTTCCGCGTACTCACGCATGGACAGCACCCACATGTCGACCCCGTACTCTCGCATGAGCCCGGGAAGCACGGTCTCCAGGCGAATGCGATTCCACTCCCTGATTTCCTCAGCCTGTTGGCGAAGGGGCGGAAGGGGGTGGATGCGAGCGGGGGCGGCGTCCGGAACGTGAACCGGGACCTGGGCGGCAAGGGGTGCGGTGAGAGAGAGGGCGATTGCGGCGACCACGGTGAGCGTGGCCGGGAGTGCATGACGACTGAGGTTCATCCCGAATCTCCTCGAGGTTGACCTGGAACTAGCCCTCCAACCTCGGCAGATACTGGTAGAGCACGATGAGGGCGACCACCACGAAGGTACCGATCGAGAGCCCGGCCACGAAGACGCCCGTGAAGACCTTGCTGTCGAACTTGAGGTGCATGAAGAACATCACCACCATCGCAAACTTCACCGCCGATAGCGTGAGGAGGATCGGGACGAGCGCAGGGTCGAGTGCGTCGATGTAGAACACGGCCACCTCTACGGCCGTGATCACGCCGAGAATTCCCGCGATGGTCCAATAGAACCCGACGGAAGCGTGCCCTCCCGTGCCGTGGCCGTGGGCCTCTGCGACGATCTCCGAAGTACTCATTCCGTGTGACTCCTCGACTCTACTGGAGCAGGTAGACCAGAGTGAAGATGACGATCCAGACGATGTCCACGAAGTGCCAGTACAACCCCGCGACTTCCACCTTGAGCGCGTCCGCCGGCGTGAGCCTTCCCCGCAACGACATGATCAACAGCACGGTCAGCCAGATGATGCCGACCGTTACGTGCGCGCCATGGAAACCCGTGAGCACGAAGAACGACGAGCCGAACACGTTCCGGCTGATCGTCAGGCCCTCGTGCACGAAGTGGTTGAACTCATAGACCTGGAAGCCCAGGAACGTGCCACCGAGCAGGATCACCATGGCCAGCCAGAACGAGGCGAGCCTCGTCTTGCCGCGCTGCACGCCGTCCAGCGCGAGCACCATGGCGAGGGAGCTCATGAGCAACACGAACGTGCTGATGCTGGTGAGCGGGATGTCCAGGACATCTTCGGGGAACGGCCCGGTCGTGCTCGCACCCTTGTACACCATGTAGGTGGAGATCAGCGAGGCGAAAAACAGGCACTCGGACCCCAGGAACGTCCAGAATCCGACCTTCCACGTGGGCAACCCCGTGGAGGTTGGGCCGTGGTCGTGAGCCACCGCCGCCGCTGTATCCGACATCAGGCCCCCTTCCTCGCGAAGGGGTCCTCGAACGCCCACATGAGGACACACACGCCTACATAGGCGAGTGCGATGAGGGGCGCCCACCACTTCCCGGTCATCACCAGGACCCAGGTGAGCGCCACGCCGAACGCCAACAGGATCGGCATGTACGAGGAGTTCGGCATCACCGGCTCCACGTCGGGCACCTCGAGCGTCACCGCCTCGATCTCCCGCCGCTCGTCCTCCCGCCAGAGCGGTTCACGGCTCCTCACCGTGGGTATCTCCGCGAAATTGTAGTGAGGCGGAGGCGACGGGATGGACCACTCGAGTGTCGAGGCGTTCCAGGGGTTGGGCCCGGCCGGCTCACCTGAAATGGCGCTCTTGATGATCGTGTACACCAGGATCAGCGCGCTCAGGGCGAAGATGAACGCGCCGACGGTCGAGACCATGTTGGGCAATGCGACGTTGAGGTCGGCGGCGTACGTCCATGTCCTCCGCGGCATCCCGAAGAGCCCACTGATGTGCATCGGAAAGAAGGTCAGGTTGAACCCGACGAAGTACGTCCAGAAGTTGATCTTGCCGAGTCGCTCGTCCATGAAGCGCCCGGTGATTTTCGGGAACCAGTAGTAGAGCCCAGAGAATATGCCCATCATCACACCACCGGCCACCACATAGTGGAAGTGCGCCACCACGAAGTATGTGTCGTGCTGCTGGAGATTAATGGGCGCCGAAGCGTGCATGATGCCCGACAGCCCGCCCAGCGTGAAGATTGCCAGAAGGCCAATGGCGTAGAGCATCGAGGTGGTGAACCGGATCTGGCCGCCCCACATCGTGGCGATCCAGTTGAAGATCTTCACGCCGGTCGGGATGGCGATGATCATCGTGCTCGCCACGAAGAACGCATCGGCGATGGGGCCGAGCCCCACCGTGAACATGTGATGGCTCCACACTCCCCATCCGAGGAATCCGATCAGGATGCCGGCGTAGACGACGATGGGATACCCGAACAGCGGCTTCCGCGAGAAGGTCGGGATCACATCGGAGATTATGCCGAAAGACGGCAGAATCAGGATGTAGACCTCGGGATGTCCGAAAATCCAGAACAGGTGCTGCCAGAGAATCGGGTCTCCGCCGGCGTTCGGTTCGTAGAAGTTGGCACCGAAGAACCGGTCGAACGCGAGCAGAATCAGCGCCACGGCCAGCACGGGGAGAGCGGTCACGAGGATGAAGCTGGTTACGAGCGTCATCCATGTGAACAGGGGCATGCGCATGAGCTTCATGCCCGGCGCCCTGAGGTTGATGATGGTCGTGATGAAGTTGACGCCACCCATGATCGAACTGACACCCAGGATCGATAGGCCCAACAGCCAGAAGTCCACGTTGGGTCCGGGCGAGAACTGGCTCGACGTGAGGTTGGCGTATGCCACCCAGCTCGTGTTCGGCGCGGCACCGAACAGGAAGCTGGAGTTCAGGAAGATTCCCCCGAACAGGAAGATCCAATACGAGAGTGCGTTCAGCCGCGGGAACGCCACGTCCCGGGCGCCGATCTGCAACGGAACGATGAGGTTGAAGAACGCCACCGCCAACGGCATCGCCACCAGGAAGATCATCGTGGTGCCGTGCATGGTGAACATCTGGCTGTAGGTCTCGGCCGAGATGAAGTCGTTCTCGGGCCGCCACAACTGCATGCGGATCACCAGCGCTTCGACTCCGGCAATGACGAAAAACACCAGCGCCGTCCCGAAGTACATGACGCCGATCCGCTTGTGATCGACGGTCGTGATCCAGCTCCAAAGACCCTTTGGGTGTGCCGACGCGTGGGCTGACATCTACGTTACCTCAGGCTGCTGAGGTAGGCCGCAACGGCCCGTACCTGGTCGTCTGTGAGGTTGGTCGGGGGAAAGCCGCCGCCGCCCTCCCGCGCGCCCGGCATCTGTACGCCGGGCTTGATCGAAGCGGGGTCCTTGATCCAGCGAAAGAGGTTCTCAGGCGTGTTCTCCAGGAGCCCCGCCCCGATGGTCATCCGACCCCCGATACGGGTGAGGTTGGGGCCGAGTACGCCGACAGCCGGTGCTCCCTGAATCGCGTGGCACGCCACACATGTCGTTGTGAACATCGTCTGGCGGCCCAGCGCGACGAGCGGATCCTCCACGGGCGTCTGCGCCGTAGTGTCCTGAGGGGGCCGGGGCGCCGTGGCCGTTGCCGACGGCTCCTGCCAGTCGGCGAGCCATGCGTTGAAGTCGCTCTCGGACTCGGCAACGACCCTCATGCGCATGAGCGAGTGGCCCTCGCCGCAGAACTCGGCGCATTGGCCCAGGAAGACGCCCGGCTCGCGCACCGTGAAGTAGAGGTACGTATAGCCACGCAGTTCCCCTTCTTCACCCACACGCCGGAGCGGGTTCACATCGCGCTTGCCGCCAAGCTGCGGGACCCAGAACGAATGGATTACATCGGCAGAGTTCATCTGCAGCGTGACCGGCCGTCCGGCGGGCAGGTGAATCTCGTTGGCGGTCGTGACGCCCGACTCCGGGTAACGCACCTCCCACCAGTAACGGTGGCCGATGATCTCCACGATCAGGGGATCGCCCTCGAGTTCTGTTTGCGTCTCGAAGACGGCTCGAATCGTGGGGATGGCGATCGCGACGACGATCAGGGCGGGCACAATGGTCCACGCGATCTCGAGACCGAGGTGCCCACGCGTCTGCTTGGGCGCCGGCCGGTTCTTGTTCTCGCGGAAACGAATCACTACGTAAGCCAGCACGGACCAGACGACCACCAAGATCACGAGCGTCCACAAGGTCACCTGGACGTAAAGTGACTGGATGGTTTCCGCGAAGTCGGTGCGGGGGTCGATCGAGGACTGCGGGTAGTCCCCCTGACACGCACTCAGGAGCATCAGTCCAAGGAGCACCACCGTCAGAGGGAAGAGCCGAGGCCGCGCCTCAGTCGTCGGCATCGAGCGGGATAGCCTCGTCGATCAGCATGATCGGGATGTCCTCGCGAACCGGGTACAGCACCTTGCCGTCCTCCCGGACCAGCCCCTCCTCGATCGGTTCGCGCACTTCCTGACCGCCCTGGTTTACCACCCTTCCCGCCTCGATAGCCGAGTTGACGCGCGTCACAACGTCCGGTTCCGCCAGCCGCACGGGCTGACGGGTCTCCGGGCAGACCAATATCTCTAGGAGTTCAGGATCAACCATCACCATAGCCAGTTCGGAAAACAGGCCGAGAAGCTAATTGATTATCGTTCTGAAGGCGAGATGCGGAGGCGTTGGATGAAGCTCACACGAATCGCGACGATCACGCTGTCCCTGGCGCTGGCTCTGCTGGTTCTAAGGGCGGGTCAGGTGAGCGCGGCCCAGAACAGGGGTGCCGATGCCCTCGTGATCATCGGCTCGGACACGATCCGCGTTGAAATCGCCTCGACTCCCGCCCAACGGGAGGAGGGTCTCAAGTACCGCGAGGAGGTTGCGGACGGCACCGGCATGCTCTTCGTGTTCCGGGCCGAATCCGTGCGCAGCTTCTGGATGATGGATACGTACGTCGCACTCGACATCGCCTACATCGACGCAACGTTCCGGATCGTCGACATCCAGCAGATGGAGCCCCTCACGACGGGCGCCCACATCAGCGCACGGCCGGCCATGTTCGCCCTGGAGGTGCGGAAGGGCTGGTTCGAGGAGCGCGGTGTGCGGGTTGGGGATGGCGTTGAGCTGATCTTCAGCGGCGGCTGACCGCTCGAAGCGCCTCCAGTAACGCTCCCATGTCCGCTTCGTCGTTGTACAAGTGAGGCGATAGTCGTAGGGCCGAGCCGCGAAGTGACGCGTGGATCGATCGCCGCTCGAGTTCGTCCTTCAACGCGAATAGATCCAACCCGTCCGGCATCCTGAGCCCGAACAGATGATCAGACCGGTAGGCAGCGTCCTCGGTCGAGAACCCCAGCGACCGCGCCTCTTCGAGTAAGGCGCCTGTAAGTTGAGCGCAGTACTCCTGGATCCCCCCGGGCGTCCACTCGTTGACGAGCTCGAGGGCCGCAACGAGCATCGGCACGAGAATGAAGTTGGACCGCTCGCCCACGTCGTAGCGGATCGCTCCGGGCTGGTAGGCGTCCTGGTAATCCACGAGGTGCTGGAAACGCTCGCTGCCCTCGCGCCCGATCCATGTCTCCTCGAGCGGCGTTCCATCGTCGAAGCGAGGCCCGAAGTAGGCCAGCCCGATGGCGTACGGGCCGAGCAGCCACTTGTAGGCCGCGACGATGAGCGCATCGGGCTGGAGCTCGCTCACATCGAAGGGCAACGCTCCGACGGATTGGGTCGCATCGACGATGAAAGCCGCGCCGACCTCGCGGGCCCGCCGCCCCACGGCCTTCAGGTCGAAGAGCGTGCCGTCCGTCCAGTGGACATGGGGTATGGCCACCACGGCGGTGTCACCGTCGATGGCCTCCAGGAGGCGCTCGTTCCACACCCGGCCTCTGTCGCCGTCCTCGGGCGGGGCGACGGTCCGGATCTCCGCTCCGGCCTCGGTGGCCCGGCGGCGCCAGGCGTAGACGTTACCCGGGAACTGCTCGTGCAACACCACCAGGTTCTGCCCGGCGCTGATTTCCACGTTCTTGGCCGCAATGGCAACTCCATACGAGGCCGCGGGCACGATGGCCACGCGGTTGGGATCAGCCGCGCCGACGAGGTGAGCGAACAGCCTACGCGCCTCGTCGCTCTCGTCGAAGAAGTCGGCGGGTGTGGTGCAGGCGGGATTGCGCTTCCTGGCTATGCCGTCGATGCCCGCCTCCTCCACAACTCTTGGGAGCGGCGACATATAGGCGCAGTTCAGGTAGTGGACGTCGGGCGGAAGCGCGAAGGCGTCACGCTTGCAGGTGAGCAATCAGAGTCCCAGCCAGTAGTTGACTGGCGTTGTGGTACAACAGGTTATCGGATTCCAGGGGGGTAGTAGATGGATAGTCACCGATCCCCCTCCTCAACACTGACTTGTGGTGCTTCTGGCGTGTACTAGCTCGTGCCCACACACACACCATGGTTTGGCGCGGGGCCAACCCTTAAGTGCATCCTGATCGGGCCGCACACGTCCGAAACTTTCGGCGCTAAGATAGCCAGAAGCGCTGGATTAAAGAAGTTGGAGAGCCCTTTGAGTGGAGTGTTGATTGATACGTGTGGCTTATTAGAGACTTGTTGGCATATAAGTTTAAGGTTTTATTCTTATGAGAAAACACGGAGCTCATAAACTTTCTTAAGTAGCTGAGACACAGTGGCCAAGAACTCGGATCAGCGGGCCGGGATGTTCCGCAAACAGCCTGGCGGCTTCAAGGCTTTCGTTCCTGCGACGTTTCCTCCAACAGATCTCCGATTGGACGTTCTCGCCGACCAAATGGAGAGGGCAACCTTCGCCTTGGGACGGCTAGTGGGATCCGCTGAGGTTCTTCCGGATCCGGATTTGTTCGTCTTCATGTACGTTCGGCGCGAAGCTGTCCTATCTAGTCAAATAGAGGGCACAGAGGCGTCTCTGGTCGATCTGCTCGAATACGAGGCCCAGTTGGAACGCGGGGACCGGAGAACAGATGTTCGAGAAATCACCAACTATATCGCTGCACTCCGTTATGGGCTTGACCGTGTAAGCGACCTTCCGCTATCGCTCCGATTGATTAGAGAGATTCACCAAGAGCTGATGACCGGAGTGCGAGGAGGCGAGCCATCAAAGACCCCCGGCGAATTCCGTAGATCCCAAAACTGGATTGGTGGTCCATCGCCTGGGACTGCTCGATTCGTGCCTCCACCTGTGGAGGAGATGTACGCATGTCTCTATGAACTCGAGGCCTTTCTTCATGCCGATTCGGAGCTTCCGATACTGATCCGCGTTGCGCTAGCCCACGCGCACTTTGAGACTGTGCACCCATTTCTTGATGGAAACGGAAGGGTGGGCCGTCTCTTGATCACATTCATGCTTGTCCACGAAAAAGTGCTTTCCGAACCCATCCTCTATCTGTCGATTTTCTTCAAGCGCTACCGGCAAGACTACTACGATCGTCTTCAAGCGATTCGTGAAAAGGGAGACTGGGAAGGGTGGCTGGCGTTCTTCCTGGAAGGAGTTGCTACTGTTTCAGCTGAAGCAACAGCGACCGCAAGACAGATCGTAACGCTTAGGGAAGAAACGAGGGTCGAGATCAGTCAGAAGTTAGGGCGTCGCACCGGGTCGGCCCTTGACCTGCTTGAGGCTTTGTTCCGGCACCCGATCGTAGACGTGAAACGCGTGAAACAAGTCACGAGGTTGTCTCAGCCAGCCGCGAATGCGCTCACAAACGCCATGGCCGACGTTGGAATACTTAGAGAGGTCACAGGCAGGAAGACGTATCGCGTTTTCGCGTTCGATCGATACCTCGACCTGTTCCAAGAAAAAGACGAGCGCGCCTGATGGCATCGGCAGAGGGTAACGCGCGGCGCGCGGAATGACTTCGTGTACAATGGACTCTCTTCAGAGTCCCAGCCAGTAGTTGACCTTGAGAATGAAGCGGTCGTCCGAGGGCGCGTCGAACAAAGCTCCGATGTCGCGCCCCAGGTCGAAGTCACCGA
>JBGMRK010000109.1:0-5942 GCA_048061375.1 Longimicrobiales bacterium
TTCCGAGATCTATCAGGGGGCGGCCGGCGTGCCAGGCGAGCCGGCGTAGGACTCTCCCTCGAGGCCGGTTGCCTGAGCCCCGCGTCCGGTTATCGTTGAGAGTCCGGTCAGTGCGACGTCCGTCCCGGGCGCCGGGACAACAACCCCAGCAATAGAGTCAAGCGTGGACGACAGCGTTCGTGACATCACCATCATCGGGGGCGGGCCCACGGGTCTCTTCGGTGCCTTCTACGGCGGCCTCAGGGGCGTGTCGACCCGGATCATCGACTCCCTTCCGGAGTTGGGCGGTCAACTGAAGGCCCTCTATCCGGAGAAGGACATCTTCGACGTCGGTGGCATCCCGAAGATTCTCGCCAAGGACCTCGCCCGGGATATGGTGACGCAGGCCATGCAATTCGACCCCCAGGTGATCCTCGACGAAGAGGTCCGGACGATAGAGCGGGACGGTGAGATCTTCCGGCTGGTGGGCCGGCAGGGGGAATACCTGACCCGCACGGTGGTTGTCGCCGGTGGCAAGGGAGCGTTCGAGCCCCGGCATCTCACGTGCCCGGGCTATCACGAACTGATGGGACGGGGCGTCAGCTATGCGGTGAAGGATCCGGAAGAGTACCGTGGCAAACGCGTGCTGCTGATCGGCGGTGGGGACTCCGCGCTCGATTGGGCTTTGATCCTGAAGGACGTGGCGGCTGAGGTGACCCTCGTCCATCGGCGCGACGGCTTTCGCTCGCACGAGACATCGGTAGCGCGGCTACACGCGGCACACGAGGCGGGTGAAGTCATCCTGCTGACATTCCACGAGGTCGAAGAGGTCCACGGTTCGGATCGCGTCCTGGGCGCGACGGTCGTGGACAACAGGAATCAGGAGGCACGGCGCCTCGAAGTGGATGCCGTGCTGAGCTTCTTGGGCTTCAAGCCCGACCTTGGGCCGATCAAGGCTTGGGGACTCGAATTGGACAAGAACCGCATCGTGGTGAACCAAGTCATGGCGACCAACATCCCTGGGGTGTACGCGGCCGGCGACATCGTCGGCTATGAGGGGAAACTCGACCTGATCGCCACGGGGTATGCCGAGGCCGCGATTGCGGTGAACAACGCCGTGCACTTCATCAATCCCGATGAGAGGGTGAATCCGGGACATTCGACCAACCTGGCCGTTTTCAAAGACAAGTAGCCGACCGGGAACCGTTATGTATTCGGTTGGTCGAGGGAAGAGACTCCAGAGCTGAGAGTGGGGATATGTCGGATAGGCAGCACGAAAAATCGGTCATCGTCGGGTCGGGTCCCGCGGCGTGGACCGCCGCGATCTACGCGGCTCGGGCCCAGCTCGATCCGCTCGTGTACGAGGGTATGGGCAGCCGCACGATGATCCCCGGCGGACAACTCATGTACACGACAGAGGTGGAGAACTACCCCGGTTTCCCGGAGGGTGTGATGGGCATCGACATGATGGCCGCCTTCAAAGACCAGGCCCAGCGGTTCGAGACGCGAGTCGTCACCGAAGACATCACCGAAGTCGATTTCTCTCAGCGTCCTTTGCGGCTCGTTTCGTCCGGTGGCACTGAGATCGAGGCGGACACCGTCATCGTGGCCACTGGGGCGAACGCGCGCTGGATCGGCCTGCACCACGAAGAGCGGCTGGCTCAGTCGGGTGGTGGCGTCTCGGCCTGCGCCGTGTGTGACGGCGCCCTCCCGCACTTCCGTGATCAGGTCGTCGCGGTCGTGGGGGGTGGCGACACCGCCATGGAGGATGCGATCTACATGGCGAAATTTGCCAGGGAGGTGGTCGTGATCCACCGCCGAGACGAGTTACGCGCCTCGAGGATCATGCAGGATCGGGCGATGGCCGAAGAGAAGATCCGATTCCAGTGGAACTCCATCGTCACCGATGTCCTGGGCGACGACGTGATTACGGGAGTCAAGCTACAGGACACTCTCTCGGGAGAAGAGAGCGAGCTACCAGTCGGCGGGCTCTTCGTCGCCATTGGCCATTCGCCCAACACCGGCTTCTTGAGTGGGCAAGTCGCGCTCAAGCCGAACGGATACATCGAGACACCCACGTCATGGAGGACGAGCACCTCCGTGCCGGGGGTCTTTGCCGCCGGCGATGTCATGGACGACTTCTATCGACAGGCGGTGACGGCGGCCGGCACCGGGTGCATGGCGGCGCTGGAGGCCGAGCGCTGGCTCGCTCACGGCGGTGTGGAGGCCCTCGAGGGCGAGAAGGTCGCGGTCGAGGGCGAGTGATTCCCGGCCGCTACCGGCCCAGCGACCGTCCGCCGTCCACCACGATCAGTTGTCCGGTGATGTAGGGTGAAGAGGCCAAGAAGAGCACGGTCCTCACGACGTCATCCGGCGAACCCGCCGCCTTCAAGGCCGTCGCAGCGATCTCGGAGGCCAGTTCCTCTTCAGAGAGAGCCTCCGGGGCGAGCACGAGCCCGGGTGCGATGGCGTTCACACGGATCTCGGGCGCCAACGCTTTAGCCTGGATTCGCGTGAGGTGAATCAGGGCCGCTTTGGACACGGAGTGATGGGCGTAGTGCACCCAGGGCTCCAGGCCCATATGGTCCGCGATGTTCACGACGACCCCGCGCGCCGCACGGAGTAGGTCTACACACTCGCGCACCACGAGATGGGGACCCTTGAGGTTGACCTCCAACACCCGGTCCCATTCGTCGGAGTGGATGTCCAGAAGCGATGTCGCGTGGAAACTCGATGCGCTGTTGACGAGAATGTCGAGCCGGTCGAATCGGCTCCGGACGGTCTCACCGATACGCGCGACGTCGCCGGGGTTGGAAATGTCTCCCTGGACGATGAGTGCCTCGCGCCCCCTGGCCTCGACCAGCTGGACCAGCTCCCTGGCGGGATTCTCGGACGAATAGTAATTCACGACGACGTCGTAGCCCGCGTCCACGAGACCGAGGGTGATGGCCCGTCCAATACGGACGGCGCCTCCTGTAACAAGGGCGACCGAAGGCATGGGGCGAACCTACGTCGGCGCCGAAGACCCGCAAGGGACCTGAACCGGTGATCGACTCAGCGAGCGAGGATGGGACAACGATGGACGGAATCGCGGGGAAGGCATGCGTCGTAACGGGGAGCACCAAGGGCATTGGACTCTCCGTGGCGAGGTGCTTGGCCGAGGCCGGCGCCGACGTCGTGATCAGCTCGCGTTCGGCTCGCGACGTCGAGAATGTGGCGGCCGACCTCGATGCCAAGAGTGCCGGACGCGTCGTAGGCATCGCGTGTGACGTGAGCCGTGTAGAGGACTGTCACGAATTGATAGGGGGCGCGGTCGAGGAGTTGGGGCGGCTGGATGTGCTCATAAACAATGCCGCGGTGGGGATCTACGCGTCCATCACGGAACTCACTGTGGAGGACTGGCAGCGGCAGATCGATACGAACCTGGGCGGGGTGTTCTACTGCTCCAAGGCCGCCGTGCCGCATCTATTGGAGAGCGACGACGCCTGGATCGTGAATGTCGGTTCCTTGGCCTGCCGAAACCCGTTCGCCGGGGGCACGGGCTACAACGCGAGCAAATTTGGGCTGTTGGGGCTGTCCGAGGCCATGATGCTGGATCTGCGTCACAAAGGCATTCGGGTCGCCACGATCATGCCGGGTAGCGTCAACACAGATTTCGGTGGCAGTCCGGCATCACCGGAGGCGGCCTGGAAGCTCGGGCCGGAGGATGTGGCTTCCGCGGTTATCCACCTGCTTGGCTACGGCGGAAATGCCCTGGTGAGCCGGATCGAGATGCGGCCGAGCCGGCCCCCCAAGAAGTAGGTGCCGGTGGGTGGAGTCGCGACCTTAGAAGGGTGCCTGGACCCCGGCACTCCGTTTCGTATGTTCCTTCTACGGGGGTCTTCCCGGACCTCCGGTACGGCGAGCGTAATCCATCCCGTGTGAGGCACTTATGTCCAGCGGTTACCGGATCGAGAAGGACTCCCTGGGTGAGGTGAAGGTCCCGGAAAAAGCACTCTACGGAGCCCAGACCCAGCGGGCGTTCGAGAATTTCCCCGTCAGTGGCCAACGATTTGGCCGTCGCTTCATCCAGGCCCTCGGGTTGATCAAGAAGGCGGCTGCGCTAACCAACGCGGAGCTTGGCAAGTTGGACGAGACCGTCGCCGGCGCGATCGTCGAGGCCGCCGAAGAGGTTGCCGCCGGCACCTGGGACGACGAGTTCGTTCTGGACATCTACCAGACCGGGTCCGGCACCTCGACGAACATGAATGCGAACGAGGTCATCGCGCGACGGGCCACGCAGATTCTCGGCGCGAAGGCCCAAGCGGTGCATCCAAACGATCAGGTGAATTTCGGGCAATCCTCCAACGATGTGATCCCGACCGCGATCCACGTGGCCGCCAGGCTGGCGATCGCGGAGGAACTGGTTCCCGCGCTCGAGCACTTTGCCGCGGCCCTGTCGGAGAAAGCCGAAGCCTTCGATCATGTGGTGAAATCGGGCCGCACCCATCTGATGGACGCCACGCCCGTACGGTTGGGACAGGAGTTTGGCGGTTACGCCCATCAGGTGATCAACGGGATCGGTAGAGTCCAACGCGCGTCCGATGAGCTCGCCGAGTTGGCCCTCGGCGGCACGGCCACCGGGACCGGAATCAACACTCACCCGGAGTTCGCGAACCGAACGATCGCCCGCATCTCCGACGAGCTTGGCATTCCGTTCCGGGAGGCCGAGAACCACTTCGAGGCGCAGGGTTCCAAAGACGCCGCTGTGAGCGTGTCGGGAGCGCTGAACGTGGTGGCCACGAGCATGCTGAAAATCGCCGACGACATTCGTTGGTTGGGAAGTGGCCCAACCTCGGGCATCTTCGAGATCGCGCTTCCCGCGGTACAGCCGGGCAGTTCGATTATGCCGGGGAAGGTGAACCCGGTCATGGCTGAGGCGATGATGATGGTGGCGTCGCGTGTGATGGGAAACCACACTACGGTCACAATCGCCGGCGGACGCGGCAATTTCGAACTCAACGTAATGATGCCGGTGCTGTCGCACGCGCTTCAAGAGTCCATCACGCTTCTGGCCAACATCGCCAGGGTGTTCACGGACCGGTGCCTCGTAGGGATTCAGGTCAACGAGGACCGGGCCAGGGAACTGCTCGACCTCAACCCCTCCATCGCCACGGCGCTGAACCCATACATCGGATACGACGAGGCCGCGACAGTAGCGAAGGAGGCCGCCAAAGAAGGCATTTCGGTGCGCGAGGTGGTCGAGCGCCGAGAGTTGCTCGACCCGTCGCAGTTAGCCGACGCACTGGACGTGCGTGGAATGACGGAGCCGGGTCTCCCCGACTAGAACAGGTTCACGGAAGCCCGGCTCGCGTGGCCGGAGCGGCCCGGCAACACCGTCACCTTCGTCCGCCGCGCACAACCACCCTTGCCTCGAGGGATGCGGACAGGACTCCGACTCGGGTGCGCCGGGTATGGCCCCGGGAAGATTCAGATTCCTCCGAGGTTGAGATGCAGCTCTTCTTTCCGAAGCTGCTTCTCACTCACGGGTATCGGCACGCCTCCGTGTGGGAGGACCCGAGTGACTGCCCCTTCCAGATAGAGCGGATAGGCCCACTTGTTTCCGTAGCGGACCACTTGGATCAGCTCTGGCTTATCTTCCCGCTTTGGCGGTCCCACGGGCTCGGTGATATCTCTCCAAACGCGATCAACAAGCGTCATGCGCTCGCTGACGGAGTTGGCGTAGATCGCGATCTGCATCTTCCTGCGATCGGTCTCGGTCATGGCTCGGGCAACGCGCCGATGACCAGGGAAACTGTGCGACAAAAGGAATGCCAGTGCCTCGCTCTCGAGCGCCGGCTCCACCGTCGTGGTGGGCCTTCCAGGTGTCCGCACTCTCCTACGATCGGTGATGTCCAGCCAGCCGTCTGCATGAATACGAGTTCTCATGATGTCCTCGTGTCGGAATTTGGATCTTCCGTTAG
>JBGMRK010000109.1:6042-8018 GCA_048061375.1 Longimicrobiales bacterium
GGTGTGCTGGAGGGCTCCATTATTGAGCCAACACCCGTGAAGCCGGGACTGACTCTCCGAGTGGACGTCACGCCCTAGGGGAAGGCGGAAGTACGGAGGAGGTCTCCATGAGTGTCCCTGGGCTTCAATAAAAACCCTCCGGCATTCCATGGAGGCCGATGTCGAGATGATGTCGGCCTCCTGTTTTTTTGGATGCCTGTCCAGCAAGGTCTCTTCCCGACGCTCCAGCGGGTCTATAACTTTCGCGCTCGACGGCCGTCCCGGCCATGTGTTGTCGGATCCCACCGGAGAGACGTATGCCTCGGGTGAAAATCACGAAGCGGGTTCATTTTTGCGCGGCCCATCGCCTCGAAAACCCTGAGTGGTCGGAGGAACGAAACCAGGAGGTGTTCGGCCCGTGCGCGAACCCCAATTGGCATGGCCACAATTACGACCTGGATGTGACCGTCGAGGCCGAACTGAACCCCGAGACGGGCTTCGTCATGGACTTGGGGGACTTGAGGGACCTGGTGGAGACGCAGGTGGTCCGGGACTTGGACCACAGGAACCTCAATATCGAGGTGGAGTGGATGCGGGGTGCCATCACGTCCACCGAGAATCTGGTCGTGGCTATATGGGGTCGGCTGGACAAAACCCTGCCCGAGGGGGTCACGCTCTCCCGCCTCGTGCTGTGGGAGACGGATCGCAACTACGTCGAATACACGGGCGGCTAAGGAGTTAAACGTTGTCGAATACGGGCATCGATCTTTCCGGAGTGGCGTTTCCTGAACTCGTGGCGGAGATGATTCGCCGGCTGGGCGACGACCCCGAGCGAGAGGGTATGCGCGACACGCCGGAGCGCGTAGAGAAAAGCATGCGGTTCCTCACGCGCGGTCTTCAGATGACCGCCGAGGACGTGGTCGGCGGTGCCATTTTCGAGGAGAAACACCACAACATGGTGCTCGTGAAGGACATCGAGATGTATTCGCTTTGCGAACACCACCTGCTCCCTTTCTTCGGCAAGGTGCACGTGGCGTACATCCCCGACGGCAGGATCATGGGCATTAGTAAGGCCGCCCGCCTGGTAGAGACCTACGCCCGCCGCTTTCAGGTTCAGGAGCGCATGACGGAACAGATCGCCCAAGCGCTGTGGGAGATCATCGAACCTCAAGGTGTCGGGGTGATCGTGGAGGCGTACCACCTGTGCATGATGATGCGTGGGGTGGAGAAGCAGAACTCGAAGACGATCACGTCCGCGATGCGGGGGGTTTTCCTGGATGACCAGCGCACGCGGGATGAATTTCTTCGCCTATGCATGGCAACGCACACCCCACTGTCGCTTTGACCCTCCCGGGTACCGACACGATGTCCGCGCTCGCGGGAGGCTTGGCGCTGGTCACGGGCGCCAGCCGGGGGATCGGCGAAGCCGTCGCACGGGCCCTGGCACGGGAGGGCTCACACGTGGTGCTCGTGTCCCGGACCGTGGAACGACTCGAGGAGTTGGCGCTCGAACTCGGTGGCACTGCGGTACCTCTCGACCTGACCGATCGTAGTGCCATCTCCGACGCAACGGCCGGTCTCATCGAAAGCCGGGGAGTCCCAGACATCGTGGTGAACGCGGCCGGAGTGTTCGACATCGCGCCGATCCACAAAACCACTCCCGAGATGCTCGACCGCAGCCTGGATGTCAACCTTGGCGCCGCGTTTTGGTTACTCCGGTGTCTACTACCCGCAATGCTCGAGCGCGGCGGCGGATTGGTGGTCAACATCGGCTCCGTGGCGGGACGACAGGCCTTTCCCGGCAACGCGGCCTATTCGGCCTCCAAGTTCGGCTTGAGAGGGCTTCACGAGGTGCTGGTCGAGGAGGTGCGGGGCACGGGGGTGCGCGCCTGCCTCATCGAGCCGTCGGCGACGGACACAACCATCTGGGACCCGATGGACCCTGACAACGATCCGGCGCTGCCCAGCCGCGAAAATATGCTGGCCCCGGACGACGT
>JBGMRK010000110.1:0-1255 GCA_048061375.1 Longimicrobiales bacterium
TTCCTCAACGCCGTGATGTCCTCGGTGGGGTCACCCTCCACCGCGATCAAGTCGGCGAGCAGTCCCTCCGCGACCCTCCCCACGCGATCGTCGATTCCGAAGATGGATGCGTTCTCCGCGGTAGCCGCCGTCAGGGCGGCCGTCGGCGTCATGCCGTACTCCACCATCAACTCGATCTCGCGGTAATTCTCCCCGTGGGGGAATACGCCCACGTCCCCTCCGAAGCAGATGCGCACGCCCGCATCGAGCGCCAGACGGAAGCTGGAGCGCTTGCGGACAAGGCGCTCATGCTCCGGGTCCACACCCTTCTTCCATCCGCTGTAGCGGGTGATGGCCTCACTGGCCGCCAGGGTAGGGCATAGGGCCACGCCACGCTCCGCCATCAGCCGGAACGTCTCAGCCGTGCCGCCGTCTCCGTGCTCGATGGTCGCGACGCCCGCTTCCACGGCACGTCGCATTCCTTCCGCAGTGGAGGCGTGCGCCACCACCGGCCGGCCCGAGCTCCCCGCCACATCCACCACCAGCTCGAGCTCGTCCTGTGTGAAGACCGGCTCGGTGGATCCGTTCGGACCCCAGCGGTAGTCTGCGTATATCTTGATCCAATCGGCCCCACGGCCGATCTGGTCGCGTGTAACCCGCACGAGTTCGTCGACCCCGTCGGCGACTTCAGCGCCCTTGGGCAGGCTCAGCTCCGGTGCGCCCTTGGGGTTGTAGCTGCCGGTACCGACGATGGCCTTCGTGGTGACGATCAGTCTCGGGCCGGGAATCACACCCTCTTCGATGGCCTCCTTGAGGCCCACGTCGGCGTAATCCGCGCCCTCCGTCCCCAGGTCGCGCATGGTGGTGACACCCGCCATTAGGCTCTCCCGGACGTGCACGACGGCCCGCACCGTGCGGAGGCCGAGCGACTCGTTCAGCACCTGATCCGTCCACGAAGTCTCGTTGTACGGATGGAGCAGGATGTGTGAGTGTCCCTCGATGAGCCCGGGCAAGAGCGTCATGTCCGGGAGATCGACGATCAGCGCCGTAGCCGGCAGCCCGACGCTGGCGGCCGAGCCGGCAGCGGTGATCCGGCCGTCTTCGACCAGCACCACCCATCCCTCGTGCATGGAGCGGCCGTCGAAAACCCGGTCGGGCCTGAGGAGTCTGGCGTCTTGGGCACTCGCTCCGGCGGGCAGGGCCCAGAGTAGCGTCAGCGAAACGAACAAGCCGGTACGCATCATGATCTATCCTGTTGAGGGCGAGTCATCACGCT
>JBGMRK010000110.1:1355-4171 GCA_048061375.1 Longimicrobiales bacterium
GGCCTCGCGATCGGTTCGCTGTTGGTGGGCCGCCGTTCCGAACAGGTGCGCCATCCCCTCCTTTGGTACGCGGGCATCGAGGTTGCGGTCGGGCTCTTCGGGCTCGTGTTCCACGAACTTTACCTGGGGCTCAGCGAATTCGCGTTTGGTACGCTGCTCCCCCCGCTGGCCGGAACCATGCTGCTTACGCCGGTACGCTGGGGGCTCGCCGGTGCGCTCATCTTGCCCCCCTCGATCCTTCTGGGCACGACTTTCCCGCTCATGAGCGCCGGCCTCATTCGCCTTCGGCCCGCCGAGCCGGGACGCACCTTGGCGATGCTCTACTTCATGAACAGCTTCGGAGCCGCCATCGGCGCGCTGGTTGCGGGCTTCCTGCTGATCGCCTGGGTCGGGTTGCCCGGCACACTTCTCACTGCCGCCGTGCTGAACATCCTGGTGGCGCTCGTGGCTTGGGCGGTTTGGCGGCGGAGTCAGGATCTGGGGATCACTGCCGACAGTCCACCACCACCACCCGAGAGCACGCCGGCGATGGCGGAGGTGTCGGGCTGGTGGAAGCTCCTTCTGGGCGTGGCGTTCGGTACGGCCGTGGCGTCGTTCGCGTACGAGATCGCGTGGATCCGGATGCTGTCGCTGGTCTTGGGCACGGCCACTCACAGCTTCGAACTCATGCTGTCGGCCTTCATCCTGGGCTTGGCGTTCGGATCGTTCTGGGTCCGGCGGCGGGCTGACACGTTCGCCCGCCCGGTACGAGCGCTGGCGTGGATCCAGTGGACGATGGGCTTGTTGGCCATCGCCACGCTCCCGCTCTATGTCCGGTCATTCGGGTGGATCGAATGGTTCGTCGGGGCGATGCAGCCCTCGGATGCCGGGTACGTAATCTTCACGGTCGCGCGTTACGGGCTCGCCCTCCTGATCATGCTACCGGCCACGTTCTTCGCGGGCATGACGTTGCCGCTCATCACGAGAATTCTGATGGGTGGCCCGGCCGGCGAGAGGGCCATCGGGTGGGTCTACGGTCTCAACACGCTGGGCTCGATCGTAGGAGTGGGCGCCGCCTCGCTCGTCCTCATGCCCCTTCTCGGGCTCAAGGGCCTCCTCATCGCCGGGGCCTCTCTGGACATGCTGTTGGGTGTGTTCCTGTTCTCGCGGACCGGCGGCGACGCCAAATCTCGGAAGAAGGTCACGTGGAGCATGCTGGGAGCGACTGTGGTGGCGGCTGGTTTCATGCTGGGGTTCGTGCCTCTCGACAAGAACTTGCTCAGCTCGGGCGTCTACCGACGCGACGCCATCACCACGACCGACCAGGTGCTGTTCTGGAAGGACGGCCGCACGGCGTCGGTATCCGTGCGGCAACGCGGCGACGTCCGATTCATCGCCACCAACGGAAAGATCGACGCATCCGTTGGCTCGCAGTGGTTGGTGGACCCCGAGGATGCCGATGCTCCGCGTGCCATGGTGGCCGACGAGCCAACGCAGACGTTCCTGGCGCTGGTCACGCTGGCCCACAAGCCGGATGCCAGAGTGGCGGTGGTGGTGGGGCAGGGTTCGGGCATGTCGTCTCACGTGCTTCTGGCGAGCCCGGCGCTCGAGTCGCTCGCCACCATCGAGATCGAGCCCGCGATGATCGAGGGGTCACGCCAGTACTATCCCGGCAACCGGCGCGTCTTCGACGATCCTCGTTCGACACTGGTCATCGACGACGCCCGTTCGTACCTGTCCACCAGCGATCAGCGCTTCGACCTCATCCTCTCGGAGCCGTCCAACCCGTGGGTGAGTGGAGTATCCGCCCTATTCACCGAGCAGTTCTACGCTTTGGTGGCGGCCAGCCTCACCGAGGAAGGGGTATTCGGCCAGTGGATCCAAGGGTACGCCATCGATGACGATCTCGTCCTCGGGATCCTCACCGCACTCGGCCGGCACTTTCCGTCGTTTTCCCTCTACCGCATCTCCGAGTCGGCCATCCTGCTGGTGGCCAGCACCGGGTCGGAGCTGTCGGAGCCCGATTGGTCGGTGTTCGACCTTCCGGAGGTGGCACGAGACCTGAGCCGCACATTCCCGTTCTCACCGGCCGCACTGGACCGGCTCGAGTTCGTAAACAGCGATGCGCTCCGGCCCCTGCTCGAGCGCTGGCCTCACATGAACTCGGATTTCTATCCGATCCTGGACCTGGGGGGAGAGCGTGCGATGTTCCTCAGGCACGCCCCTCGCGGGCTGCTGGCCATGTCGGAGGATGCCTTCGATCCTTCGGATGCCTACCTGCCACCGCTCGGCACGCTCGACCCCAACGGGCTCCCTCTTCCAAATGACGGTGTCCCCATGATGCGCGTGCTCGCCCTGACGTCGGAGTTCCGTCGTGCCCGCGATGGTGAGCCGCTCTCGGAGTCGGCCGCGGGCGAGCGTTCGATCCAGCGGATGCTCCGACTCGACCGGAGGTTGAGGCGCGAGATGGCCGTGGGGGAGCGGCC
Source organism: Longimicrobiales bacterium (assembly GCA_048061375.1). Lineage (GTDB taxonomy): Bacteria > Gemmatimonadota > Gemmatimonadetes > Longimicrobiales > Gaopeijiaceae > JACZXQ01. The sequence goes on from JBGMRK010000110.1 coordinate 3,821, forward strand.
CGGTGACTGGCGCGCCTGGCTCGACGATTTTCTTGTGCTGGACGCCGGAGTGAACGGGGGGCTCAGGGGGGTCGCCGACGAGGAGTTCCGCGACCTGGTCTCCGGATTCGTCGAGGTGGCCGAGGCTCCGGCCGGGGCCGTGGCTGCGGTGCGCTTCACTCAGGGGCTCCGGGTTCGCGATTGGCCCACCGTAGCCGACGCCACGGCGGTCCTGATGGACGAGATGCGCGAGGGGCGCGGATGGCTGTCGCCCGAAGTCGTGATGTATGGAGGGACCACGGCGTATCTGCGGGTTGGCGACGTGGCCGCGGCGCGGGCGTTGTTCGAGACGCTCTCGTCGGCCCTGCGCGG
>JBGMRK010000110.1:4271-7916 GCA_048061375.1 Longimicrobiales bacterium
TCGTGCAGGTGGTGGTCACGCAGGACGTGGCACACATCCTGGCACAGAAAACACTCGATGCACTTTCTGAACTCCTGCACACGGTTGACGTCCCGCTGGTCCATTCGCCAGGTGCCGTCGGGATCGTCGGGTTCCCTGGGCTTGAACGGCTTGATGAGCTTCTTGACCTCGTAGTTCCACGATACGTCGGTCACGAGGTCCCTCACGAGCGGGAAGGCCCGGAGCGGTTCGATCGTGATCGGCCTGTCGATCGGCACCTCGCTCATGCGTGTCATGCACATGAGCTTGGGGTTGCCGTTTACCTCCGCGGAGCAGGAGCCGCACTTGCCGGCCTTGCAGTTCCAGCGCACGGCCAGATCGGGAGCGGACTCGGCCTGGATCTGATGCACCGCGTCCAGCACCACCATGCCCTCGGTGATCTCGGTCTCATACGTCCCGAACTCTCCGCCGTCGGCGTCTCCTCGCCAGACCTTGAAGGTCGCCCTGGCCATCAGCCCTGCTCCTCGATGATCTGCTTCAACTCGTCACGCATTTCGGGTATCGGCTCTTGTCGGGACTGCATCTCTCCGTCGGGCCCCTTGCTGAGGATCGTGTTGACCTTGCCGAGCTCCGCATCCTTGTCGGGGTAATCGACTCGAGAGTGTGCTCCGCGGCTTTCCTTTCTCATCGCCGCGGCCCGAACCGAGGCTTCCGCCACCATGAAGAGGTTCTTGAGGTCCAGCGCCGTGTGCCAACCCGGGTTGAACTCCCGGCTTCCGTTCACGCCCACCCGCTCGCCCTTGGCCTTGAGGGCGAGCACTCCCTCGAGCGCCTCGTTGAGCCCCTCTTCGTCGCGAATGATGCCCGCCTTGTCCTGCATGAGCTCTTGAAGCGCGAACTGGAGTTGATACGGTCCGTCGGCGACCGTGCCGGCGCCGGCGCCATCCTGTCGCTCGAGGGGCGCCAGTGCTTCGCGTGATATCGCCTCGATCTGGTCGTCGCCGATGGTAGGAGCGGAGTGTTCGGCTGCGAACTTGGCGGCGTACTCCCCGGCCCGCTTTCCGAACACGATCAGATCCGAAAGCGAATTCCCGCCGAGCCGGTTCGCCCCGTGGAGGCCCGCCGCGCATTCACCCGCGGCGAACAGTCCGGGCACGGTCGACATCTGGGTATCGGCGTCAACACGGATGCCGCCCATCACGTAGTGCGTGGTGGGGCCGACCTCCATGGGCTGTTCGGTGATGTCGATCTCCGCCAACTCCTTGAATTGGTGATACATGCTCGGGAGCTTCTTCTTGATGTGCTCCGGCGCCTTCGGGATGTGCTCCTTGATCCAGGCGATGTCCAGGAACACCCCGCCGTGCGGGCTTCCACGCCCCTCTTTGACCTCGCGCACGATCTTGCGAGCCACGTGGTCTCGCGTGAGCAACTCGGGGGGCCTACGTGCGTCCCGGTCGCCGATGATGTAGCGCCAGCCTTCCTCTGGCGTGTCGGCGGTCTGGTCCTTGTACATCTCCGGGATGTCATCGAACATGAAGCGGTGCCCCTCGCTGTTCGTAAGGATCCCTCCTTCGCCCCGCACCCCCTCCGTGACCAGGATGCCACGCACGCTGGGGGGCCAAACCATGCCCGTGGGGTGGAACTGGATGAACTCCATGTCGATCAGGTCCGCACCGGCGTCGTAGGCCAGCGCATGACCGTCTCCCGTATACTCCCAGCTGTTGCTGGTGATCTTGAAGGCCCTCCCGATGCCGCCGGTCGCCATGACCACGGCACCGGCCTTGAAGACCGTGAAGCGTCCTCGCTCCCGGTCGTAGGCGAAGGCTCCGGCCACGCGCTCGCCGTCCATGAGGAGGGCGGTGACGGTGTACTCCATGTACACGTCCATGCCCTGGTGCACTCCGTGGTCCTGAAGCGTGCGGATCATCTCCAGGCCGGTGCGGTCGCCCACATGGGCCAGGCGGGGGTAGGCGTGCCCGCCGAAGTTCCTCTGCATCATCTTGCCGTCGGGCGTCCGGTCCATTAGGGCGCCCCAGGCCTCGAGTTCGCGCACGCGGTCGGGCGCTTCCTTGGCGTGCACTTCGGCCATGCGCCAGTTGTTGAGATACTGGCCACCCCGCATGGTGTCGGCGAAGTGCACCCGCCAGTTGTCCCGCTCATCCACGTTGCCGAGTGCGGCCGCCACGCCCCCCTCGGCCATCACCGTGTGCGCCTTGCCGAGGAGTGACTTGCAGACGAGGCCCACGGAGGCGCCCGCCGCCGCGGCCTCGATGGCCGCGCGCAAGCCGGCGCCGCCGGCCCCGATCACGAGGACATCGTGCTCCCGCTCTTGATGGCTCGCCATTAGAAGATCCTCCAGTCGACCCAGACGCCCATGGCGAGCATGCGGATGTATAAGTCCGTGAATCCGACCCAGAAGAGGCTCATCCAGGCGAACATCATGTGGCGCTTGTTGAGGCACGTGACGCAGTTGTGCGCTGCATGTCTGACCGGTCTGCCGGAAAAGACGTTGAGGCTGCCCCCCACGAGGTGCCGCAGAGAGTGGCAGCCGAGCGTGTAACTCCCCAGCAGAATCACGTTCAGCCAGAGTACGAGTGACCCGACGCCCAATCCAAAGCTTGCCTCACCCGTGGCGGCGCTCTCGAACCACATTCCCCTCCAGGCGTCGTACGTGAGGACCACGATGATGAGAAGCGCGAGGTACATGAAGTACCGGTGCGCGTTCTGCATGATCAATGGGAACGAGTTCTCTCCCAGGTACGACTTGCGCGGCTCCCCCACGGCGCAGTTGGGTGGATCGGCCCAGAACGCCTTGTAGTACGCTCCTCGGTAGTAATAGCACGTCAGCCGGAAGCCAGCCGGCGCCCACAGGATAAGGAAGGCCGGGGACCAGGGCAGCCAGTCGGCCCAAAACGAGGGTTTAGGGCCAAACAGGGCGTGCGGCGAACTCCCGAAGAACTCGGGGGAATAGAACGGCGACAGGTAGTTGCCGAACGCGTAGTTCACACCCTGGAACGCGGCCCAGGTGGAGTAGACGATGAAAGCGCTCAGGCCGAAGAAGACCACTAAGGGTTGGAGCCACCAGACGTCTCGCCGCGTGGTCTCCCCGAACGTCCCGCGCATGGGTAGCGAGGTCGAGACAGGGGGCACGTCTTCTCGTCCTTCCTGGTGTGTCACACCTGGAGAAGGTGTCTGGCGTCCCGACACGGTGCGAAGCCCCGCGATGGGCGCCAAAGGTCAACCAAAATAACTTAGCTAGCCTGTAGGAGCCCACAAGGCGAGCGGACGGTCCACCCTTGCACGCGATCCGCCCCAGGGCAGTATTCCCAACGGACAATGGCTGTCCGCCGTTCCTAAACGGTTTTCCCGGAGCACCCGCATGGACTCACTGATCACCGACCTGCGCTACGCGCTGCGCATGCTCGTCAAAACGCCGGGGCTCTCCGCCGTGGCGATCCTGACCATCGCCCTCGGCGTCGGGCTTACCACGCACACGTTCAGCATCGTTTACGGGTCGGTCATCCGCGGCCTCGACTTCGATCGTGGCACGACCCTCGTCAACCTCAGCCAAGACGAACCTTCGCGCGGAAACCGAGGCGGAGGCATCCCCATCCTCGATCTCATCGACTGGCGGGAGCAGCAGACCGCGTTCAGGGGCTTGGGCGC
>JBGMRK010000111.1:0-3863 GCA_048061375.1 Longimicrobiales bacterium
CCCCGATCCTGCGTGATACCGAAGAGCACATGAGTGGTGTCCGACTCGCCACCTCGGCGCTCAGCATCGCCGTGTTGGCCTACCTCGGGTACGCTGCGTTCTTCTTCGTGATTCAACGGCACATGACCTATGTGGGAGTGCAGCTCAGGGCCCCGGGTCCGGTTCCCGACTCCGTGTCCGGTTTCGAGCGTATTTGGCTGGGCGCCCCTGACGTCAAAGTGGAAGCGTGGTTTCTGCCCGCTAGACGTGATTCCACGACGGCACGATCGCCCGCGTTGATCTTCACCCACGGCAACGCGGAGCTCATCGACGATTCGGCCTGGACTCTCGAGCCGTTGAGACAGATGGGAGTGAGCCTGCTCCTAGTGGAGTATCCAGGATATGGCCGCTCCGAGGGTGTGCCGACCGAGACGACCATCGTGCGCACCGTGGTCGACGCGTACGATTGGCTCGCCGCACGCGACGATGTCGACGGAAACAGGATCGTCGCCATGGGACGCTCGTTAGGCGGCGGACCGGCCGCTGCGCTCACCGGCCGACGGCCTGTGGCCGCGCTTGTGCTCGAGTCCACCTTCTCGAGCGTGGCCACGCTCGCGTGGCAGATCTACCGTCTGCCTGGGTTCTTGGTGAAGGATCGCTACGACAACCAAGCGGCCGTGGCTGCCTATGACGGCCCCGTTCTCCTCATTCATGGGACAGAAGACACCGTTATTCCCTACTCGCATGGGCAGATGCTCTCAAACGCCACGAAGCGTGGGCGCCTCGTCGGCTATCGCTGTGGACACAACGATTGCCCTCCAAACTGGGACGATTACTGGGCCGAGATACGGGTCTTCCTGAGGGATACCGGGGTGCTGCCCATCGAGTGAGGAGGCGAGCCCGGCCACCACCGTCTACATTGCGACGCCTATTCCTTGGATCTGGCTGAAGAGATACTGCATGGAAACAGTCGGTTGGCTCTCCATCGTTCCACCGATCATCGCGATTGCGCTGGCCATCAAGACGCGAGAAGTCTACATCTCGCTGGGGCTCTTCGTGTGGATCGGCTGGACGATCATGAACTCGATGAACCCGATCACGGGTCTGATCCAGTCGGTCGACGTCTTCCTGGGCGCAGTCACGGATCCGGGGAACGCGAAGACGCTGCTCTTCTCGCTCTTGATCGGAGGCATCATCACGCTCACGCAGGCCTCGGGCGGCATGGAAGGCTTCATCGAGTGGGTGGAACGACTGGGATTGGGCAAGAGTCGAGTCTCCGTAAGGCTCGTCGCGGTAATGACGAGCATGGTCCTCTTTCTCGAGTCGAACTTCGGGCTTCTGGTCTCGGGCTCGGTGGCGCGCCCCCTGTTCGACCGGGCCAAGATCTCGCGTGAGAAGCTGGCCTACATCATCGACACGACCAGCGCACCCAAGCAGCTTCTGATCCCCATCAACGCCTGGGGCGCCTATATCGTGAGCTTGCTCCTGGCGGAGGGGGTCGCCGACGCGAACGGGCTGCTCCTCTCGGCCCTCACGCTCAACTTCTACGCGATTCTGGCCATCCTGCTGGTCTTTTTCGTGGCGGTAACCGATTGGAACATCGGGCCGATGCGCGAGGCCGAACGCCGTGTTCTCGGAGGCAAGCTCCTCCGCGACGGTGCCGAGCCGATGATGTCGACGGACGTCTCGGCACTGGAGGCCAAAGCAGGGGTCCCGAAGCGAGCGATCAACATGGTGGCTCCGGTGGTCGCGATGGTCGCGACCGTTCCGATCGTCATGTGGCTGACGCGTGCACCCAACGAGGGCCTGCTCAGCGGAAGCGGGGTGGACGGGGTGCTGTGGGGGGTGATCGTCGGGCTGTTTCTGGCCGCGCTGCTCTACCAGGTTCAGGGCATCATGTCGGTCAAGGAGGCGACTGCCTACACGATCAAGGGCATCCAGGGTCTCGTACCGGTTGTGATCGTGCTCGCTCTGGCGTTCGCCATCTCGGCCACGCAGCGCGCGCTGGGGACCGGAGTGTTCCTGGCGCAGGTCGCCGAGGCCAGCGTCAACCCGGGGTTCATACCGGCTATCATCTTCCTCATCGGTTGCGTCACTGCCTTCTCGACCGGCACCTCATGGGGCACCTTCGCGATCATGATCCCGATCGTGATCCCGATGGCGGCGTTGCTCGACCTGCACGTGGGGCTCACGCTCGCTGCGGCTCTGGGCGGGGGAATCTTCGGGGACCATTGCTCTCCCATTTCCGACAGCACGATCGTGGCTTCGCTCGCCTCGGCGTCGGATCACATCGATCATGTACGAACCCAGTTGCCGTACGCGCTGCTGGCGGCGGGCGGCGCGCTCACGCTCTATCTGGTGACGGGCTTCGTCTTATGAGGCCGATCAACAGGCGGGCCGTCGGTTCCTGGTGCCTCTACGACTGGGCCAATCAAGGGTTTGCGACACTGGTCGTCACGTTCATCTATTCAGCCTACTTCGCGAGTGCGTTCGCTCCCGACGAGCGCGTCGGCACTCTGCTATGGTCACGCGGCATCGTGGTGAGCGCGATCCTGATCGCGCTGCTCTCGCCCATCATGGGTGCGATAGCGGACCGCAGTGGAAGCCGCAAACGCTGGCTGTTGGCGACCACGCTCCTTTGCATCGCTGCTACTATGGGGCTGGCATTCGTTCGGCCGAGCCAGGCCAACGCCGTATTGATCGCCCTCACGATCTTTGTGGTCGCAAATGTGGCCTACGAACTGAGCATGGTGTTCTACAATGCCTTTCTGCCGGATCTGGCCCCACAGAGCCACATCGGGCGCATCTCGGGCTACGGCTGGTCCGTCGGATATGTCGGGGGCGTGCTTGCCCTGGTGCTGGCGTTGTTCGCTTTCGTAGGACGCGGGGGAGCCCCCTGGTTGCCGCTTGGGACCGAAGAGGGTTTCAACATCCGGGCGACGAACCTGCTCGTCGGTGCCTGGTTCCTGCTCTTCAGCATCCCGCTCTTTCTCACGGTCCCGGACACCAAAGGCAGTGGGTCGGGCGTGGACGTCATAGGCGCTTGGGGAGACCTGAAGGACACACTGCGCCAGATCACCAAGTACCGGGAGGTCGTCAAATTCCTGCTCGCCCGGCTCGTCTTCAACGACGGGCTGGTCACGGTGTTCGCATTCGCCAGTATCTACGCAATGGGCACGTTCTCGATGACCATTGACGAGGTCATCGTATTCGGAATCGCGATCAGTCTTACGGGGGCCGTGGGCGCCTCGGCGTTCGGGTTCTTCGACGACCGCCTGGGGGCCAAGATGACGATCCTGGTGAGCCTCGTAGGGCTGTCGACGGCCACCTCGATCGCAGTACTGGCACCCAACCGGACCTGGCTCTGGGTGGGTGGACTCATGGTGGGGATCTTCGCGGGACCCAATCAGTCGGCCAGTCGCTCGTTGATGGGCCGCTTCGTCCCCCAGCGGCACCAGTCCGAGTTCTTCGGCTTCTTCGCCTTCTCCGGCAAGGCGACCGCCTTTCTCGGTCCCCTGCTGCTGGGAATTCTGAGCCAGGCCTACGGGCAGCGTGTGGGGGTGAGCTCCGTCTTGATATTCTTCGTCGTCGGGGGCCTTCTGCTCCTGACAGTGAGCGAGAAGAAAGGTATCGAGGCGGCGGCGGGCTGACCGGGTCACCTCCACCGAGGAGACGATGGACGGATCGGTGCGGCCACCCACAGCTCACTTCATGAGAAGGGCCGAGCGTTACCCGGCCGCCACCGTGCGCAGGTCTGCACCGAAGCGATTCCAGAGAGCCACGCCGGCCCCCGCCAGGCCGGCCAGGATCGGCACATGCAGCCCGAGCGCCATCCCTCCCGCTCCCGCAACCTGAGCCAAAAACAGCAGGACCGTCAGGGCCGC
>JBGMRK010000111.1:3963-7891 GCA_048061375.1 Longimicrobiales bacterium
ACGCCGGCTCACCGCCCGCGTGCAGTGCCGGACCTACTACTCCGACCATCACATACATGAGGGCGAGCAGGATCACCGTACCCGCGGCGAATCCCGCCAACCGCGGCCACCTGCCGGGAGGGGCGCCGACCACCTTGCGGGCCATAACGATGCCGGCCGGGTAGGCCGCGAACGCCACCGTGGCCGCCAAGGCGGGGAACAGTTGCGATACGGGCTTGGCGCCCGTCGTCAATGCGATCAGCCCTGTAAGCCCCATGAACCCACCTGCCCACACACCCCAGAGGGCGAGAAACCGAAGGGCGATACTCATGACCTGTTCACCTCCACTCAATCGGACACGGGTCTAGAATGGACGGTCCAGATGGGCGGTCTATTCCGTCGTATTGTAGACGCGACGCAATGGCGGCCGGTTTAGTCGATCTCGTCGCACCGGCGCAAGCGGCGCTTGTGCCTTGGGCTACGACCTACCCAGGTTGGGGGCCGGCCGGGGACCCGATGCCGTCGCCGGACCGCTGATCAACCCGAGTGTGGACTGGTTTCATGAAACAATCGCGGTTCCCTCATCCCCTCACGCTTCTCTCCGGATGCATCCTTGCAGCCGCCGCCCTGAGCTACGTACTGCCCGCCGGGGAATTCCAGCGACGGGACGATCCCGCCACCGGCAGAAGCGTGGTGATGGCCGGAACCTACGACCAGATCGAGCGCAGTCCGGTCAACTTCTTCGATGCCGTAGTGGCGATTCCGAAGGGAATGGGAGAGGCGGCAGACGTCATCTTTCTGGTTTTCCTGATCGGCGGTGCATTCACGGTGGTCGACAAGACCGGTGCCCTTCGCAACGGAATGAGTTGGTTGGTGAGAAGGCTGGATGGTCGAACGATTCTCGTGATTCCCATCGTGTCGCTGGCCTTCGCCACCGGCGGCGTCCTGGAGAACATGCAGGAGGAGATCATCGCCCTGGTGCCCGTTCTTCTTATCCTGACGAGACGCCTCGGCTTCACGCCTCTCACGGCTGTGTCCATGAGTGCGGGAGCGGCGTTCGTCGGTTCGTCGTTCAGCCCGATCAACCCCTTCCAGGTAGGGATCGCGCAGGGGCTCGCTGAGCTCCCACCGTTGTCGGGATGGGCGTTTCGCCTGGTGTTTCTGGCCCTGGCACTCGGGTTCTGGATCTGGGCGACTATGCACCATGCGACCAAGACGCAGACCGAGCCGGAGATCGTCGAGGATGAGGAGGATCACCCTGTCAGCTCCCGCGACGGTATCGTGCTGGGCCTCGTGTTGGCGACGTTCGGCGTGCTCGTCTACGGGTTGATGGAATTGGGATGGGATTTCGACCAGATGTCGGCGCTCTTCTTCATCATGGGCGCCGTCGCCGGCATCGTGGGTGGCCTGAAGATCGCCGGGACCGCGCAGGCCTACGTCATCGGCTTTCGTGAAATGGCATACGCGGCGCTCCTGATCGGATTCGCGCGGGCGATTTTCGTGGTGCTGGAGCAGGGACACATCGTGGACACGATCGTGAACGGCCTCTTCACGCCGCTGGCGGACTTACCGTTGGGACTTTCTGCCATGGGTATGATGGCTGCCCACACGGTGGTCCACGTGCCCGTCCCGAGCGTGAGCGGGCACGCCGTGCTCACGATGCCGTTGTTGGTTCCGCTATCCGACCTGTTGGGCATGTCACGCCAGGTGACGGTGCTGGCCTACCAATACGGAGCCGGATTGGCCGATCTGGTCACCCCAACCAACGGTGCCCTGCTCGCGATCCTCGCCGCGGGCGGCGTCCGCTACGAGGAATGGTTCAAGTTCGCGCTGCCTCGGTACCTGGCTCTCGTCGCGCTGGGAGGTGTCGCGATCGCCGTGGCTCTGGCGACGGGGCTGCAGTGACAGGTGGATCCGATGGAAGCTCCGTGGGCGTCCATGGCTCACGACCCCGGCCTCCGTCTTTCTCGCAGCCCGATGCACAGCTCATACGTGACCTTACGATAGAAAATCCTACGACACGCACCACGCTGGAATGCGTTATATTGTTCGCACAGCCCGCCAAAAACATGAGTCACCACAGTTTAGGAGCGCGCCTCTATGTCCAAGCCCCCCGGCGCTCTCGTTGTCACATGGCGTGACTTGGCCAACGAGGGTCGTTTGTACGTAGAAATACAACGTCTTTACCCCGAGTACACCGTCAACCAGATCCGCCACTATTGCCTCGGGTCGTCCGGGCAGAAACTCCCGGGCCCCACGCAGAAGCCGGATCGGTGGAACGGCCACAATGTGTGGCTTCAGGGTGAGAAGTCACCACATGCAGAGCTTTCCAGCGAGCAGGCGAATGCGATCCTCGACGATTGGGACGAGGCGGCGGAGAAGTGGACCACGTCCGGTGCCCAGTGGGCTCGCAAGCTCGGTGTTTCCGCGAGCACCATCCACATGCTGCGCCGGGGTGAGACCTGGGGGCACCTCCAACACGAGAACCAGGGCAAGACGCCTCGCTCCCATCGAAAGAAGTCCCACTAACCTCGCTGGGACCTTTTTTCACGCGAAGACCGTCTAACGAGAGTGTAGCGGAAACCGCGGGAGGCCGTGCTACGTAGTTAGAAGCATGGACCACGAATCGAGAGGACGGAAACCGTGAGGATCCGGCGATTGGGGTTGACGGCCGCTCTTACTCTGGCGGTCGGGCTGGGCATGTATCTGCTCCAGCGTGGTGGCGGCGAAAAGTCGCTCGAGTGGGGCGTGCCGGGACTACCAGGCATCGCGCTGCCACAACTCGACGTCCTGACGGGCACGCAGGGGGATGTGTGGAGCGCGGCGTTCGCGGCACAAGACGGTCTCAATTCGAGCATTCTCGAAGCCGACGGCGTCGTGGGCACGGCGATCGGGCTGGGTCTCAACGGGCTGCCGGTCGTAAAGGTCTACCTGGAGAACCCGAGCGTCACATGGCTTCCTACGAGCTATGAAGGGGTCGGCGTGGTGCCCGAGGTACTGGGTGAGATCTGGGCTCTGGGCCAGGGCCCCATGGACGCCCCCGAAGGCCTGCTCGACCCCAAGACGCGCTTCCCGCGCCCGGTCCCGATCGGAGTGTCCACGGGCCAGGCGGACGTCACGGCGGGCACCATTGGTGCGCGGGCGACCGACGGGTCCAAAATCTTCGCGCTCAGCAACAACCACGTGTTCGCCAACAGCAACAACGCCAAGATCGGCGACAACGTTCTTCAGCCCGGACGGGTCGACGGCGGATCCAATCCGGACCACTCGATCGGTACCCTGCAAGATTTCGAACCGATCCGCTTCTGTTCGGCGCTCCTGTGCCCGAACAACGAGTTGGACGCGGCGATCGCGATCACCACGGCCGAGAAGCTCGGCACGGCTACGCCCGAGAACGGCTATGGCAAGCCCCGCTCGACGACCGTAAAGGGCTCGCTCAACATGAAGGTCCAGAAGTACGGGCGCACGACCGGTTACACGCACGGCACGATAACGGGCATCCGGGCGACGATCACCGTCAACTACCGGACCGGGAAGGCCAGGTTCGTGAACCAGCTCGTGATTACGGGCAAAGGCACGTTCAGCCAGGGCGGGGATTCGGGTTCACTCATCGTCTCGGAGGCCCCGGGTAATCTGGATCGGCAGCCGGTCGGCCTGCTGTTCGCGGGTAGCGCCAACAGCACGATCGCCAATCCGATCGACCCGGTGCTCCAGCGTTTCGGGATCACCATCGACGGAAGCTGAGGACCATGTCCGCGGACATCGAAGAAGCTCACCGGCTTCTAACGAATCGCGTGATCTCGAAGCCCGGAGTGGCGGGCACGGCCATCGGCCAGAAGGATGGGAAGCCCTGCATCAAGGTTTACGTCGAGAGCCGCGACCGAAAAATACTCGACAGTATTCCTTCGGTCTTCGAGGGCTTTTCGGTGATCGTGGAAGGCTCGGGCTC
>JBGMRK010000112.1:0-7861 GCA_048061375.1 Longimicrobiales bacterium
GATTACGGGTCTCCTGGTGTATGCCCTGCTCTACCACGTATACGGGTATCGCTAGCCCCCACCCGTTTCGGACAACTCCCATCGGCAAACCGCATCTCCACGAGCTTCGCACGCCACGTGGCTCACCGATGTTCTAATGCCGAGCGTGCGTTGTAGCACGGGGCCACAGAGGCCCGAAACCAAGGCGCAGGCGTCTCCTCCGGGGTCGCTCTGAATGAAGAGCAGGGAACGCCCTTCTATCGTGAATGGACCGGAGGCGAACCCACCGACACGCCGACCGAACAGCGACTTGAGAGACCGCATCACAGCACGGCGAGCCACAGCGTACCGCAGACTCGACGGGACGAACCGCCATCGCTTAAGGGGGGGCGCTCCATTCCCGCCAGACAACCGTACACCGATGAGGCGGAAGACCTCCTCCGAGTCCGGCCGCCGAATGACCAGGCGCACCAGATCGTGGAACTCGTCGTCGGTAATGCGTTGGCCCCGTTTGACGTCCTCTCGGGCGTGCCTAATGCGCGCCTCCACGACGTCGCTCAACCCGAGTTTCCGTGGCATCGTCACCGACGGATCCTCCTCCTCCAGCACTTCGGACGGCAAGTCCTGGTGTCGGATCACCTCGAAGAGAGTCAAAGCCACGATGGACCGAATCCTGCGACGAGACCTCGTATTCGTCATCGGCGTTGGCTGTGGTGGGGTAGGACTTCCGGGCACAGTGTGATCCGGCCCGGAGAGGACATGTCCCCTCAAGTTGTAGTGATGGTCTCGGCCCGGCAACGGCCAGTCTCTTGACCTTACGCCACCGTACCGATTTGAGAGTGACATTCCAGGCCGCATCCGGTATATAGGCGCCACGAGAGTAGCGGGCGGAGAATCCGACAGGTCCTCATGAGGCCACCCCGGGGGGGCTGGTTTCGTGCCTTGAGGTCTGTCGGCTCCCCCGCTCCTCTTTTTTCTTAGCCTGGTTCCCCCCCCCTTGGACCCGCAAGACTGAGCACCTAGTTTCCTTGCAGCCCCAGGTGACCGGCCACCCCCCAAGACTCATGCGACGATATCCTGCCTTCGACCCACCGGAATACCAGAGCTGGGAGGCCGATCCCGATCTGGTACGTGCGTTCGTTGAGTCCGTCGCGTCCGTCCCCGCCAAGGCCGACATCATCGCGAGCATGGAGGGCGAGACGCACCTCCGGCTCTACCGGAGTCTCTTGGTAGCCCGCTTACACGACACGTCGCTCAAGAGGTGGGTCCGGCAAGGAGTGCTCTCAAAGGCCTGGCTCGGGACGGGGGAAGAGGCTGTTACGGTGGGCAGTGTCGCCGTCCTCGACCCGGCGCATGACGTCATCACCCCCATGATTCGTAACGCAGGTGCCTGTTGGATGATGGGCATGCCCCTGGCGGACCTCTTCCGAGCGTATCTCGCAACGGCGGATTCGCCGAACGGCGGACGGGATCTGCATGTGGGGGATCTGTCCAAGGGGGTCGTCCAACCGGTCAGCCACATGGGAACCAATGTGCCCGTGATGGCGGGAGCGGCACTCGCATTCAAGATGCGGGGAGAGGCCCGGGTCTCGCTTACGTGGATCGGAGATGGGGCTACCAAGACGGCTTCCTGTCACGAAGGCATGAACTTCGCGGCGGTACAGAACCTGCCCGTGGTATTCGTGATCCAAAACAACCAGGTGGCCCTGGGCACCCGGGTCGACCAGCACGGCGCGGGTGACCTGGAGCACTGGGCGGACATGTACGGCATTCCGAGTAGTACGTGCGACGGCAACAACGTACTCGATGTGTACGCCACGTCGCTCGAGGCCGTCGAGCGTTGTAGGCGGGGAGAAGGTCCGGCCGTTGTCGTCGCCGAAACGTTCCGCATGGGGGGTCATGCCACCCATGATGAGCACGAAGCCCGTGCGACATTTCCCGACGCACTATTCGCAGCCTGGGGGAAGCGGGACCCGATCGGTCAGTATGAGGAGTACCTCGTGGGGCACGGCGTGGCCCGTACGCGTCTCGAGGAGATCGAGAACGACGTTACTGCCGAGGTCGACCGGGCCGCGGAAGAGGCACTGACGTCGTCTGGTACTGAGCCCGAGGGTCGACGAGCCCTCTTCTCGGGCTTTTCGGAGGGCGGCCCGCTTATCGGACTCCTGCACAGACCGGTAACGACCGTGCCATTGAAAGACAGGGCTTGAAGAGCAACAGGCGTCCTGCGATATTCGGGTGGATAATCAAGAATGATTCTTGTTAATAATGATTCTCGACTCGCGCGGGTCCGCAGGCTGAACCGCGGACCGCTTTTTTTCTTCTTGTGGCCGACGGCACCGACGCCGATAGCCAAGGGGAAGGCACATGGCCCCGTGCAACGCTGAACCTGTCCTCGCCCAGGATCAGGCCCTGGGTTCCCTAAGCGACGAACAACTCGTCACGGAGCACCTTTCTGGACGATATGGGGCATTTCAGGAGCTCTACGACCGGTATCAGTCTCGGCTGATCCACTTCATCACACGAAAGACGGGCGATGCGGACCGCGCCCAAGATCTTGTGCAAGAGGCGTTCATCCGCGTCACGCGTCACCTGCATCGGTTCGACACTTCCAAGAAATTCTCGACCTGGGCCTACACGATCGCCGGCAACCTCTCGAAAAATGAGCTGCGTAACCGGTCGCGAAGCCCGCTCATCCTTTTCCAGCGCCTGACGAGCAACTGGGACGATGATCACCGGCCGATTCAGTTCGAGGACTACCGCATGCGGCCGGACGATCTCTATCGCAAGCGCTATCTGCGGCGCCTGGTGGAAGACACTGTCGAGGACTTACCTGAACACCATCGGCTCGTCTTCCGTCTCCGCGAATTGGAGGGGAAGAGTTATGAGGAGATTTCCGAGATCACGGGAGTGAATCTCGGCACGGTCAAAAGCAGACTGCACAGGGCCAGGAACTCATTCGCCCAGCGCATAGAGCCCTTCCTGAACTGACTGCGTCCCACCCGCACTCGCCGACCCTGGCGAACTTCCGGGGCGATGGTACCTTAAACCATGTTCGATAACCTGCGCCGTGCCTTTCACGAGGCGGTCGATAACTTCAAGGACGAACTCGGCCGCGACGACGTTCCCGAGGCCGTGGATCGACTCCTTCGGGGGATGAAGGATGAGACCGCCGACGCACAGGCTGACGTCCGCCGGCTCGAATCGGAAATCGAGACCACGCTCCGGAAGGTCGAGAAGGAAGCCAAGAGTGCTTCGACCTGCCGCCGGCGAGAGCGCCTGGCTCGGGAAATCGCCGATGAGGAGACGGCCACGGTCGCTGCGGAGTATGCGGTCAAGCACGAAGCCCGCCACAAAATCCTCGAGCAGAAGGCCGCCGTCCTCAGCGAAGAACTCAACGGCCGGCGGGCTGAGGTGCAGGACATGCTGGCCGCGATCAAACAGGCTGTCAAGAACCGGGATACGCTCGCCGCCAGCGCGGGCCGCCACCAAGCGAGAAGTAGCCTCGGCGCTGCCGACGACCTCTTCGACCAGCTAGACCGGATGGAGAGCGCGATCGAGCACGACGATGCGCGGCGAAAGGCCGAACGCGACGTCGGCGACCTCGGCCACGGGACCAGCCCCGTCGATGACTCCGAGTTCGATGATCTCGAGTCGCTCGATCCGGAGGCTGAAGCCGAGGCTCGGCTGGAAGAGTTGAAGCGAAAGTTGGGTAAGGACTAGAAGGCTGTTGAAGGCTCAGTCCTTGTCGAGGCCGAGCTCCCTGTAGAAGAGCAAACCCGCGCACTCCCCTGCCAAAAAGAGGAGATCTTCCCGACAACCACCCTGCAATGCTTCGGCGGGTGGGGCCCGCTCGTCGAGGACCATAAACCACTGAAGGCCTTCTCTCACGCCGAGAAAAATCCCGATGCCGGTGGACCCTTCCATTACCGTCGGCGCCTCCGACGTCTCGAGGTCGGCCACCAGATCGTAACCGAACTCGACACGAGCCGGCTCGGCGGCAAGGTCCAGCACGAAGAAAGGCGTCAGCACCCCAGGCGCCTCATCCACATTCTCCCAGACAAGACCGCCACGACCGCCACCCACGAGGTAGATCGATCGCCACACGGGCAGGGCGAACCGAGAACGATCCCCATCACCGCCCCACACCGAGAAGCTGCCGCGCGACCCGCCGGAATCGACACCGGTGCCGGAAACCGCCTCCGAGCGATCGAGATACTTGGTGAGATCAATTACGTCGTCGTCCACATGGAACGCTTAAGTCCTCCGTCGCCCCGCGTCAAACGGAAAAGCGGAGGGCTGGCGGTAGCGGGCGTCCTGGCGCAAGGATAGATTTCGCGCGTTCGTAAGCGATCACCGGACTACGAGTGGTTAATGGAAAACTGGATAGGTGTAGGCATCTGGATCGTCATGGGCGCGCTCGTGGGGATCGTCATACGTGCCCTCGTGAAGCGGCCTGAAGAAGCTCCTGGCCATGTTGGTGTCATCATGGTCCTGGGCGCCTTCGCAGCCGTTATTGGAGGCATGCTGGGCGTGGGAATCCTCGAATTCGATGAGCCACTGGCCCTCAGCGCGGGCGGCATGGCCGGTGCTGCGATTTTCTCGGTGATGATGACGTTCGTCTACCGATGGGGAATTCGCGGCTTCGTCTGAGGCGCTCTGACGCTCTCTGGAGCCCTAATAAGTGAGGGAGGCGCCGACCCAGGGGGCCCGACGCCTCCGCTCACGTATCTCGCAGATAGCTCCACGAGACCATCGAAGTGGCTCGCCTGAAAGGTGACCAGCCTCTCTGACCGTGCGACTCAATTCGGTCTCGGCAAGAATCTGTTCAGCTTGGAGGTCGTTTCCCCTCCGCCCATCCCACCCACTTCTACTAGATATGACGTTCTAGACGCGAAAAAGGTTTCCTCGACTACGGAGCTCCCTACAAATGTCCGACGCACAGTCATTCATCGCCGAGTCACTCCCACTGTGGCGGAAGGAGCTCGACGAGTTCCTTCGGATCCCTTCGATCAGCGCCCGCTCCGAACATGACGACGACACTCGAGCCACGGCCGAGTGGCTGTGCGACAGGATGCGGGCAGCCGGTCTAGAGACAGAGGTGATCGACACGGCGGGGCACCCGGTGGTTCTGGGGGAGTGGCGTGGCGCTGGGCCCGACGCCAAGACGGTGCTCGTCTACGGGCACTACGACGTCCAGCCTGTCGAGCCTCTAGACGAGTGGACGTCGGCCCCCTTCGAGCCTGAGATTCGGGACGGACGCCTTTACGCACGCGGCTCCGCCGACGACAAGGGGCAACTCTATCTCCACATCAAGGCAGCCGAGGCACACCTGAAGGCGACTGGTTCCTTGCCGGTAAACCTGATGATTCTGGCTGAGGGGGAAGAGGAGGTCGGCTCGCCCAACCTCGTGCCTTTCGTGGAGGCCCACCGGCAACGCCTCGCGTCGGATGCCGTGATCATTTCGGACTCGTCCATGTTCGAGCCCGGCCTACCCTCGCTGCTTTTCTCGCTGCGAGGCTTGGCCTACTTCGAGGTGCACGTGCAGGGACCGGCGAGCGATCTACACTCCGGTGCATACGGTGGAGCGGTGGTGAACCCGGCGAACGCACTCGCTCATATCATCAGCACCCTTCACGATCAAGACGGCCGAATCGCTATTGAAGGTTTCTATGACGACGTGCTCGAGTGGGACGAAGCTACTCGCCAAGCGATTCGTGAGCTTCCATTCGACCGCGACGACTTCCAGGCGTCCGTGGGCGCATCAGAGTTACGTGGCGAGGCAGGCTACTCCGAACTCGAGCGCCTGTGGACCCGACCCACGTGTGATGTGAATGGATTGCTGTCCGGTTACACGGAGGAGGGCGCGAAGACGGTTCTGCCCGCCCACGCGATGGCTAAGATCAGCTTCCGGCTGGTATCGGACCAGAGCCCCGACCGCGTGCTCGAGCTCTTCCACGCGCACCTCTCACGCGTCACCCCGACAGGGGTTACAGTGACCGTGAAGGAACTCCACGGCGGCCATCCCTGGAAAGCACAGCTCGATGAGTCCCTTAAGTCTGCCGCCGCGTCGGCCCTGGAGCGGGCGTTCGGCGCCCCACCGGTATTGGTCGGCGAGGGTGGGTCTATCCCCATCGTGGGCGAGTTCGAAAGAATCCTCGAGGCGCCGGCGTTACTCATCGGCTTTTCGCACCCAGGGTGCAACCTGCACGCGCCCGACGAATGGTTCCCGGTTGAGAACTTCGAGAAGGGCATTCGAGCGCTCGCCTACTTGTACGAAGAACTAGCGTAGCTGCCCGCTGAAAGACCGCCTCAGGGTTCGGTGGGAGGAAGCATGGCTCCCGCCCGAAGCAAGGCCCGGGCCTTGTCGAGTGTCTCCTCGTACTCGTTTCCAGGATCCGAGTCGGCAACGATGCCCGCTCCGGCCTGAACGTAGGCGCGTGACCCCACGACGACCACGGTTCGGATGGTGATCGCGGTGTCCATGGACATACCACCCCAGCCGAAGTGCCCCACCGCGCCGCCGTAGGGTCCCCGTCGCACCGGCTCCAACTCGTCGATGATCTCCATGGCGCGGATCTTGGGTGCACCCGAGACGGTGCCCGCCGGGAAACACGCGCGGAGAACATCCATGGCCGAGCACCCCTCCCGGAGATTGCCTTCGACCTGGCTGACCAAGTGCATGACATGCGAATAGCGCTCCACCACCATCAACTCCGGCACCTCCACACTGCCGTACTCGGCCACCCGCCCTACGTCGTTCCGCCCGAGGTCGACGAGCATGCGGTGCTCTGCAAGCTCCTTGTCGTCTTCGGCCAACTCCAATGCAAGCGCCCGATCCTGCTCGGTCGTCACGCCGCGCGGGCGTGTCCCGGCAATTGGCCGGACGGTGACCGTTCCGTCCTCGACGCGGACAAGCACTTCAGGGGAACTACCCACCAGAGAGAGCCCATCCAACTCCAGAAAATAGAGGTACGGGGAGGGATTCAGGGATCTCAAGGCACGGTAGAGGTTGAAGGGGCCCGACTGGAGCTCCATGCCGAGCCGCTGGCTCAGCACGACCTGAAACACGTCCCCGGCACGAATATATTCTCGAATTCGCTCGACCGCCGCCTCGAACCCATCCCGGGTCATGGTGCTCGCGAAGTCCGGATCACTTTCCGGCTCCGCGGCCAATGCAAGCGGGAGGGGCGCCTGGGACTCACCGAGCCGGTCGATGACCCGTTGAGTCTTGGCAGCCGCAAGCTCATAGCGACTCAGGAGCTCATCGGATTCCAACCCGGGCTCCACCTCCACCGCGGCGATCGCCTTGGCCCGGCCGTGCAAGTTGTCGATCGCCACCACTATGTCGATGAACAAGAAGAGCGCGTCGGGCAGGCCGAGGTCGTCCTCGGGCCCCTCGCCCAGACGCTCGACCTGGCGCACCACGTCGTAGGAGAAGTACCCTACTGCGCCACCCCACAGCCTTGGCAGTCCGGCATCGGGCGCCGGGGTCCGGGACCGAAGGCGGGCGTCGAAATCGGCCAGAGGATCGTCCGTCTCGATCTCCGTCCAGCCCGCTTCCGGCGTCCACCACTCGGCCCGTTCGCCGTAGAGGCGCCAGGCTGCGGCCGGCTCGCTGCCCAAGAATGTGTAGCGGGCCCATTGGTCTCCGCCTATGACGGACTCGAGGAGGAAGCCGAACGGCGGGCGGGCGAGCTTGGAGTACGCGGTGACAGCGGTATCGATATCGAACAGGAATTCTCGCCACACGGGGACGACGCCCACGCCCGGTTGTCGGGCGAGAGATTGAAACTCCTCGAAGGTGGGATGAGTCTCCATGGATCCTCTAGGACGGTGATGACTGTGCAGAGGGAAAACAACATATGACGAAGGGAGACAA
>JBGMRK010000113.1:0-7820 GCA_048061375.1 Longimicrobiales bacterium
TCACCGCGCAGCGCTCCATCTCCCGGCCCAGCGCCCGCAGGTACGCGGGCAGCCGCCCGAAGCCCCCCTGCCGCAGCAGGTCGGTACAGGTCGTGACCGGGACCATCCCACACGCTACGGCGGCGGGGAAGTTCTTCGCGTCGATGCCGGCCGAGAACGAGACGGGGATGTCGAAGCCCACGTCCTCACGGAACCGCTGCATGAGGGTCATGGCCAGCACATGCAGCGGGGGCCCCGAGACGTACATGTAGGAGTCCGCCTGCGTGGGGAAGATCCCCTGGTCGTTCTCCACCACCAGCGTGTTGGTGAATTTCGCGCCCACCTCCGAGCCCATCCGCTCGGCGGTCGAGCGGAGACGCCTGAGAATCTCCAGGCCTGCATCGTACTGGAGGTCGAGGTCGAATGCCTCCGGCCGCAGCTTCAAGTGCCGGTACTCGAGGCGCTCGTGGAGCAGCTCGCGCACGCCGTCGAAGCCGAGCAGCGTGGGGTTCAGCTTGAGGATGACGCTCAGGCCGAGGTCCTCCAGCAGGTAGCGGGCGATGGACTCGATCTCGTCCGCCGGGCACCCGTGGAAGGTGGAGAGCGTCACGCAGTCGGAGATGGCCTCGGGGAGCTCCAGCTCGTGGAACTCGGCCAGGTCGCCCGTGAGCTGCCCTCGCAGGCGGTCGAACACCTCACCGGGCTCCTGGAGACCGCGGATGAAGCCCGTGACCTTCTCGCTCCGAATCCCCTCCAGGTCGTACCCTACGCTGATGTCGAAGACGGTCTCGAACCCGTCGTCGCCGGCGAAGGCGCCGAAGCCCCGAGTCGCCTTCAGGATCTCGATGAGATAGGCGGCCTTGGCGTACTCCAGGAGTGACTCGCCGACCCGCAGTTCCTGTGACCACTCCACGTTGTACCCGACGTTGGGGACGTGGATGCAGGGTCGGGGGATCTCCAGCCGGTCGTTCACCTGGACCGTCTTGAGCTCGATGATCCGGCTCCCCGCAAGCCAGGCCAGCACGATGTTCTGCGCCAACTGGGTGTGGGGTCCGGCAGCGGGGCCCACAGGGGTCGCGGCGCGCCTCGAGAAGTGGACGGCCGAAAAGTCGAGCGCTCCGTCCGGCATGTGCCACTTCCGGACCGGGAGGTCGAAGATGGAGTCGCAGGCCTCGACCTCGCACCGCATGCGGCGCACCAGGTCGGGGAAGGGAATCGGGTGCAGCTCGGCCATGGAGCCGCTCACCCGGAGCCGGCCGCGCGCCGCGATTTGGGAATCGACGGAAGCGCCGCCGGCGCGTCGGACATGGGGAGGTCGAAGCGCCTCACTCCGTCGAACGCGTACAGCGCCCCCGCCACCGCTCCCGCCGTCGGTACGAGGCCGATCTCCCCCACGCCTTTGGAACCGTACCCACCGACGTCGTCCGGCACCTCCACCAGAATGACGTCGACGGGTGGGGTGTCCTTCGCCTTGAGGATCCCCAGGTCTCGCAGCAGCAGGGAGTCGGGGTGTCCCCCCGTACAGGGGAAGTCCTCCGAGAGCGCGTAGCCGAGGCCCATGTGCACCGCGCCTTCGATCTGCCCCGCGCATTGGAGCGGGTTGATGGCCCGTCCCACGTCGTGCGCGGCCACCACCCGCTGTAAGCGCCCCTCTCCGTCCAGGATGACCACCTGGGTCGCGTAACCGAACGCCATATGGGTGACCGGACTCTCCACGCCCACGCCCGGCTTGGTCGTGAAGTCGCACACGAACTCGCCATGGTATTCACGCCCGGCGAGCTCTTCCAGAGAGGACCCCTCCAGGTCGGCTGCCAGCTTGCGCGCCGCCATCTGCCCCGCGGCGGTCAGGAGGGCCGTGGCCCGGGACGCGGTGGTCATTCCACACACGACGCGCGGGTCGCTGGTCGTGAGCACGGTCATCCGCTCGGGGTCGATGTCCGCCTCCTCTTCCACCACTTGCCGGAGGACGGTGAAAAGGCCCTGCCCCATCTCCGTGTAGCCGGTGATGATCTCGAGCCGGCCGCCGTCGAGGACGCGCAGGAGCAACCGGCCGCTGTCGTCCATGCCGTTGCCGATGCCCGTGTTCTTGATCCCGCACGCGATCCCAGCCCCCGGGGCGCTCTTGTACACATCGCGCACCGCCGCGAGCGTCTCCCGGATCCCGCACCCTTGGGGCATGATCTGCCCGGTGGCGAACGCGTCCCCCGGCCCGAGCACGTTCCGCTCCCGGATGTCGTACCCGTCGATCCCCACCTTCTCCGCCAGCATGTCCATGATGCCCTCCACGGCGAAGGAGGCCTGGTTGGCACCGAAGCCCCGCATGGCGCCGCACGGCGGATTGTTGGTGTACACCGTCTTCGCCTCGACGTCGACGGCGGGGACCCGGTATGGGCCGCAGGAGTGGCCCGCGGCGCGCTCGAGTACCTTCATCCCCACGGAGGCGTAGGCACCCGTGTCGCCGACGATGCGGGCTCGCACCGCGGTAAGACGTCCGTCGGCGTCGGCGCCCGCGGTATAGCGGAGCGTGAGGGGGTGGCGCTTGGGGTGGAGGCGCATGGACTGCTCGCGGGTCAGCACTGTGCTCACGGGGAGCCCCGTGAGGAGCGCCGCCAGCGCGGTCTGGGCCTGGATGGACAGATCCTCCTTGCCCCCGAACGCCCCACCGTTCGTGACCAACTCCACCTCGATCGCGCCGGGCTCGAGGCTGAGGACTTTCGCGATTTGCGCCTGCTCTTCGTGCACCCCCTGCCCCTGCGTGTAGACCTTGAGTCGCGGGCCGTCGCTTCCGCCGGGCACCGCGAGGCAAGCCTCCGGCTCCAGGAACGCGTGCTCGATGCGCTGGGTCGTGAAGGTCCCCTCGACCACGTGCTCCGAGGCGGAGAGCGCTCCGTCGACATCGCCCCGGGAGAACTCGCACACATCGAGCAGGTTCCCTCCGGAGTGTACCTCGGGAGCCCCGGGCGCCAGGGCGTCGAAGGGGTCGGTCACGGGGGTAAGGACCTCGTACTCTACGGCCGCCTCCAGCGCCTCGGCCGCCCGGAGAGCGTGGAAGCGCGAGTCGGCGAGCACCAGGGCCAGAACGTCCCCCACGTACCGGGTCAGCTCTCCCGGGGCGACGAACACCGGCCAATCCTCTCGGATCAGCCCCACGTGCCGGGCTCCGGGGACGTCCTCCGCGGTGAGAACCCGGTGGACACCCGGGAGCGCCAGCGCCACGGAGGTGTCGAGCCCGAGCACCCGCGCCCGCGGATGGCGACTCAGCACCATGGCCCCGTGGAGCATTCCCTCGGCCCGCATGTCCGCCACGTAGGGCTTTTGCCCGAGGGCGTGATCGTCCCCACGGTATCGCGGCGAGGAGCTACCCACGCCCTTCCTCGACGCCGTCGACGTGCGCGCCAGGCCGAACTGCTCCCCGAACAGGTGCGGGTTCCGGGGGGAGCCGTCCCCGGGAAGGACGCCGCTCTGCCAGGCTTCACCGGCCGTCAGGATGGCGTCCACGATCCGGCGGTATCCCGTGCAGCGGCACAGGTGGCCGGACAGGGCCTTGGCGACCTCGTCCGCGTCCTCACCGCCCCCCCGGTCGAGGAGCGCGACCGCCCGCATCGCGATGCCGGGCGTGCAGAAGCCGCATTGCAGGCCGCCCTCACGCACGAAGGACTCCGCAAGGATCCGGCGCTTCTCCGGCGAGATGCCCTCCAGCGTAGTGACCACGCGGCCATCCACCGACGGCGGCTTCCTGAGACACGAGAGCACCGCGCGTCCATCGACCATCACGGTGCAGCAGCCGCAGTGTCCCTGAGGCGCGCAGCCGTCTTTGGGCGACGTGACGCCGCACCCGTCCCTCAGGACGTCGAGGAGGCTCATCCCCTCCTCGAATGCCACCGTCGTGGGGCGGCCATTCAGCGTGAACGACAGTTCGGGCACGTCATTACCTCGTCAGGCGGACGAAGGCCAATGTGCACGCGTGCCGTTCGCCCAGGCAAGGACGCGACGACAAGTGTCGTGATCGGCGGGGAGCCCGCCGAGGCGCCGTTGGTGTCGCAGGGCCATCTTCACTCCACCGCATGATGGAAACCACCCGCGACGCACGGTATCTTGCGGTAGAGGGCCTTTTCGACTCGGAGGAAACCCGATGAGCCTCACCGCTGCCGATGGAGCTGGAGCCGCCGCCACGTACGCGTTCGGTGCCCTCTGGTGGGTGGCGTTCTTCGTGGGTATGCCGGGACCGGAGGCGGCCTTCGGTCGACAGGGATCGCCGACACCCGCGGCCACCCGAGACTCCGTCCCGGCCAGGGTCGGCCTGGCTCTTCAGTCCTATACGGGCCGGCGCGGAGTGGACGAGATCTCCACGGCTCCGGACATCCTCCGTCCCGAGGTGTTGGCCCTCATGGGTGAGTTGGGGATCGAGACGGCGGGGGTCGAGAGCGTGGAGCTCACACCTGCCGAGAGAGGCAGCTACGGGGTCTGGCAAAGGGTGAGCCTGGCGGACGCACACCTCGGAAGGGCGGTCGCACCCATGGCCCGCGAAGGAAACTTCGTGTTGGGGCTACTGGGAAACTGCATCAGTTCCTGGGGCATGCTGGCGGGACTTCAGCGCTCCGGTCCCTCGGCCGCGCCCCTGAAGGTCGGACTCATCTGGATCGACGCCCACGGGGACTTCAACACTCCCGAGACCACGCTGAGCGGTTGGCTCGGTGGGATGCCGGTTTCGGTGGCCGCGGGCCAGAGCCTCGTGCGATTACGTACGACCGCGGGGTTGGACCCACCCATCTCCACCCGGGACATCGTCCAGATGGGATCGCGCGACGTCGACCCCCTCGAACAGGTTCTCATCGATGAGTCACACATCACGGTGATCTCTCCCGAGGACATGGTTCAACGCAGCGACGCCATGAAGAGGGCGGTGAGGCGGTTATCGAAGCGTGTCGATGTCATCTACCTCCACGTGGACCTGGACATCCTCGACGCCACCGCGATTCCGGGAAGCTTCTTCGAGACTCCAGGGGGGGCCACGGCCAGCGAAGTGGCCGCCGTGCTCCGGGAGTTGATGGCCGATCCCAAGGTGAAGGCATTGGGTATCGCGTCGTTCCCCACGGCCGAAGAGGGCCGCGAGACCAGCATGCGGTCCACCTTGACGCTGATCCGCGCTGCGTTGGAGGGCCTCCGGGACCGCTGAGGTCGTTCCTACCCGTTACTGAACGGTCACCGTCCCGGACATGACAGCCGCGCCGTGCACCGTGCAGAAGTAGGTGAACTGGCCTGCGGTCGCGAAGGTCCGCGCGAAGGTGCCGGTGGTCTTGACCGTCGAACTGGGTCCACCGGCGTCGAACGTGACAGAATGCGGGTTGCTTCCATTCCACGTCCACGTGATGGTACCGCCGGGCCCGACGCTCTTGGCATTGGGATCGTAGAAATTGTCGCCTACGTTTACCGCATTTGCTCCTGGGGGTGGGTTGACCGCGGGCGGTTCCGAGGGCCCCGAGCCGTCCCCGCCGGAGCATGCGACCGCCATGAGCACGGTGCCCCAAAGCGGGGCCGTGACGATGTTTCGAAGAGCGTGCGTCATTGTTACCTCCCTGATAAGGTCAATGCGCGATGCCTCGAGGATCAGCCAGTGCCCGATAATAGCACGATACCCCCCCGCTGCCAGTTCTTGGACTTCGGCTGGATCGGTATACGTATAGAGTGAACCAATAGACACGTATTCCGGTTCCTGATGCGCTCTGGCGCGCCCGCCCATCCTCCGCGAAGTTGTCCTCCCCGCCTTCTTTCTCTGATCGTCGACCCTGGCATCGACAAGAGGTGAGACCCATGTCCAACAAGAAGATCATCGCGGTTGTAGGAGCCACCGGCGCGCAGGGTGGTGGGCTCGTGAGAGCGATCCTGGACGACCCGGAGGGCGGTTTCGCCGCGCGGGCGGTCACGCGTAACCCCGACTCGGACAACGCTCGGGCTCTCGCTGACCGCGGGGCCGAGGTGGTTCAGGCGGATCTGGACGACGAGACGAGCCTACGCGAGGTGTTCGAGGGCGCGTACGGCGCGTACTGCGTCACGAACTTCTGGGAGCACTTCTCGCCCGACAAGGAGATCGCTCAGGCCAGGTCTCTGGCGGCGGCGGCGAAGGCGGGCGGTCTACAGCACGTCATCTGGTCCACGTTGGAGGACACGCGTAACTGGCTGCCGTTGGAAGACGACCGCATGCCGGTGCTCATGGACCGCTTCAACGTTCCTCACTTCGACGCCAAGGGCGAGGCGAACGCGGTCTTCGCCGAGGCGGGCGTGCCCACGACGTACCTCCTGACATCGTTCTACTGGGACAACCTGATCAACTTCGGCATGGAGCCCCAGCGGGGAGAGGACGGGTCGCTCGTGTTCGCGCTCCCGATGGGCGACCGCAAACTGCCGGGCATGGCTGCCCAGGACATCGGGCGCTGCGCCTACGGGATCTTGCGGGAAGGACCACAGCACGTCGGCGCCACGGTCGGAGTCGCGGGGGAGCACCTCACGGGATCTCAGATGGCCGCCGCGCTATCGAACATGATGGGCGAGCCGGTGGGCTACTATCCCGTGCCCTTCGGGGACTACCGGTCGTTCGACTTCCCGGGCGCGGAGGACCTGGGCAACATGTTCCAGTTCAACCACGACTTCGAGGACTACTTCTGTGGCGTTCGCAGCCTAGACGTATCACGTCGCCTCAACCCGCGGTTGATGAGCTTTTCAGATTGGCTGGCCGCCGAGGGGGAGCGCATTCCGCGGCATTAGCGGGCGCGCTGCCAGCAAGCTGTCGGACATACGCCCGCACCGAGTGCGCAAGCCATTCCAGGGCCGTGACGCGGACCCTATGCCGGGAACTGCTCGGCGAGCACCTCCAGAAGGCGGTACCGTTCCCGGCTGAGCCGCACCGCAGCGCCGGGATCGATCTCGTTGTCGGCGAAGCGGCGCTGGCGCTCGAAATAGGGCGTCGGGTCAGACCATGTGGGCTCCACGTTGATCCGCCACGACCGGCCACCGAATACTTCGTACAGCAGGAAGAGTCCGCTGTCCACCGCCAGGCGTACCAGCTCGATGGAGTCGGACGGTTCCGATTTCCAGCCGATGGGGCAGGGTGAGTGCATGAGCAGGAAGCGCATACCCTGCATATCGAGCGCTTTGACCAGCTTTCGCCGGAAGTCCTCGGGATGCGCGATCGAAAGGGTGGCCGTATACGGGATCTCGTGCGCGGCCATGATGGCCATGATGTCTTTTTTTCCTTCGGTCTTGCCGGTTGGGGTGGTCGTGGTCCTCGCGCCGGCCGGTGTGGCGGAGCTCCGCTGACCGCCCGTGTTCCCATAGATCTCGTTGTCGTAACAGATGTAGATGATGTTTTCGTTGCGTTCCGCCGCTGCCGAAAGCGTCGCCAAACCGATGTCGTACGTGCCGCCGTCTCCGGCCCAACAGATCACCTGGCCGGATTCGCCGTTCAGGTCGCGGATGCTGGCCAGCCCGCTGGCAACCGCCGGGCTGGCCGCGAACGTCGTGCACACCGTTGGTACCCCGTAGCTCGTGGTCGGGAACGCGCCGGCCGCGACCGCACCGCAACAGGCCGGGATCGACAGCATACAGGTATCGTCCGCTTCCGCGAGTGCCCGCCCCAGCATGCTCAGCCCGACGCTCATGCCGCAGCCGCCGCAGTTTGTGTTACCGGGTCGGAGCAGGCAGTCCTCGCTGCAGGGAATCTCGGGCACGCTCCGGAACACGTTGCCGTTTCCAGCCGTTGCGCCGCTCATGCGCCCGACTCGGCCGTTTTGAGCCCGGTCCAGACGGGCGGGCCGGCTTGCTTGCGCCCGGCGAGATCGTCCAGC
>JBGMRK010000114.1:0-7797 GCA_048061375.1 Longimicrobiales bacterium
GAGCCGGTGCCGGTCGAGGTGTAGTGTAGCACGCCAGAGTCGAAGCTCTGGGCCAGGCGGCTTTCTCTATATAACAAATAGCGTGAGATAAACCAGGTAAGGTGTTATAAGCCATGTCTATACGTGTCCGATTTCCGCCGTCACCGACAGGGTACCTCCATGTCGGAGGAGCGCGCACCGCACTCTTCAACTGGCTCTTCGCTCGCAAGCACGGTGGGGTCTTCGTGTTGCGAATCGAGGACACGGATCGAGAGCGCTCGAAGCCGGAGCATACCGAGACCATCCTCCACGCGCTGAGGTGGTTGGGTCTCGATTGGGATGAGGGGCCGTTTTTTCAGAGTGACGGAGTGGACCGGCATCGAGGGGAAGCCCGGGCCTTGATGGCGGCGGACAAGGCCTTTCGTGACTTCACGACACAGGAGGAGTTGGCCGCGGAGCAGGCCAAGAGGAGGCCGGAGGGTGGACTGGTGGACCGCAGAATGGCGAGAAGGATCGCCGACGGCATGGCGCCCGGCGAGGCCGAGAGGAGATCGGCGGCGGGCGAGCCGTACGCCATCCGTTTCCGGGTGCCGGACGGTGAAACCACCTGGAGCGATATGGTTCACGGGGAAATGCGTTTCGAGAATGCCGACATCGACGACCTGGTGATCCTCAGGAGTGACGGAAGCCCCACCTACAACCTCGCCGTGGTCTCGGACGACGCGGACGAGCGCATCACGCATGTCATCAGGGGCGACGACCATCTTTCGAACACGCCCAAGCAGATCCTGCTGTACGAGGCCCTGGGCCAGCCCGTGCCGCAGTTCGGGCACGTGCCGATGATCCTTGGATCGGACGGGAAGCGGCTCTCGAAGCGCCACGGGGCCACATCGGTGGGAGAATACGAGAGCCAGGGACTGCTTTCTGCCGCCATGGTGAACTTCTTGGCTCTACTCGGCTGGAGTCCGGGTGATGATCGGGAGCAGATGACCGTCGAGGAACTCATCGAGGCCTTCTCGATGGACCGTGTGCTCAAGAAGAGTTCGATCTTCGACCTGGAGAAACTGGCGTGGTTGAGCGGACAGCACTTCAATAGCATGCCCGCTGCGGCGTTGGCGCCGGGGCTTACCGAGCGGCTGATGGATGCGGGGCTAGCCGATCCGGCGGACCTCGAGGCACGTCAGAACTGGTACCTCGAGCTTATCGACCTGCTCAAGACCCGGTGCCGTAACATGAACGACCTGATGGATCAGGCGTTGCCGTTCGTAACGGAAGACCTCGAAATCTCCGAGGATGCGGTAAAGAAGCACTGGCTCGATGACCCCGACGGTGTCGGGACGCGTCTCCAGGAATTGGCTCGCCGCCTAGAGGCGTCGCCTTGGGACGAACCTGCCCTCGAGGCCGTCGTTCGGGACTATGCTGAGGAATTAGGCATGGGTGCGGGGAAGGTGATTCACCCCGTTCGTGTAGCGATTACGGGCAGAACCGCGAGTCCGGGCATCTTCCATGTGCTCCGCCTGATGGGCAAGGACCGCGTGGTCGAAAGGCTGCGTTCAGCCGTGACGAGACTTTCCGAAGTGAGGAAAACCCTTTCTTGACACCGATGATCGCCACACATTAGGATAGGTTCCCGAACGGTAAACACTTGAATTCTCCCTTCCGGAGGGGGGCACGGAGCCCGGATGGTGATCAATCTCACTGCAATCGAACGCCGGATACTGGACTTCATGGTGCTCTATCTGCGCACCAACACGTATCAGCCCTCCATTCGAGAAATCGGCGAACGCTTCGCCATCAAGAGTACCAAGACTGTTTCTGAGCATCTGCAGGCTCTCGCGGACAAAGGATACCTGGAGCGTGACCCCTCCCGTTCTCGAGGAGTCAAGATTCTCGGTGTGGACCTGAACGCCCAGACCGTGTCCGTGCCGTGCTATAATGAGCTTCCGGAGGGCCGTTCGGGCCTGCGCACCGATCGCGCCGAGGCCTACCTTTCGATGGACCGCCGCCTGGCCGGAGCCAAGGGCTGCTTCTTCGTGCAGGCCAAGGGCAACGAGTTGGGCGCGATCGAGGTTGCTGAAGGCGACTACCTTCTGGTGGAACCTACCGCCATCGACGATGTCGCAGACGACGCGCTGGTGGTAGCTCGTGTTGGCGGGCGGGCGTCCTACTTCCGCCTGTCTCGTAACGGACAAGGCGTCAACCTCTCGCCCCTGGATGGCTCGGAGGGCCCGACGGTGGTTGAAGAGCCCGCGAAGCTGAAGCTGATCGGACGGGTCGCCGCGCTTTACCGGCGGCTGGATGGCGTGCCCATGCTGTTGAGCACCACCGCCCACTGATCCACGTTCGGCCGGGTCTGATCCGTCCGTGACCAAGGATCCCGCATCCATCTCGATCGACACTTCCCCCATTGCCTCCGACGACTCCGTCTGGATGTCGCGCGCCCTCGAGCTCGCGGCCGAGGCGGCTCGTTGCGGCGAAGTGCCCGTTGGCGCCCTGATCGTGCGGGGAGGCGAGGTGCTGGCCGAAGGTCACAACCGGACTGTGACGGACTCGGATCCCTGCGCGCATGCTGAAGTGGTGGTCATGCGGGCCGCAGGAGCCGGGCTGGGTGACTGGCGCCTGACGGGAAGCACACTCTACGTCACGCTGGAGCCGTGTGCGATGTGTTGCGGCGCCATCGTTCTGGCCCGAATTCCAAGAGTGGTGTACGGCGCTCCGGATCCCAAGTCGGGAATGGCGGGCTCGCTAGGCAACCTGCTACAGGATCCGGCTCTCAACCACCGGGCCGAGATAACCTCCGGGGTGCACGCGGACGCGGCGGGCGCCCTGCTCCGTGAGTTCTTCCGGGACCGGCGGGCCGAGTAGCCCGATCCCTCAGGTCGCCGAGGCCTCCGAAGGCTGCCTGCCTGTTGGTCTGCCCCAAATCCGAAGGATTGCGACGAGCACACCAACACCGCCTAGCAGGGCCAGCCAGCTCGGGAGGCCGAATGCCGTTCCCAAATCCCCGAGGATCATGGCGACCACCGCCACCAAGAGAGCGTACGGTAGTTGTGTCCTGACGTGATCCACGTGATCGCACGCTGAGGCCGTCGAGCTCAGCACGGTCGTATCGGAGATGGGAGAGCAGTGGTCACCGAAGATCGCGCCGGCCAAAACCGAGCTGATCGAACCCAAGAGGATCGAATAACCTCCGCCCACCGCGAAATTCTCGGCACCGCCGAGCGTGACCGTGAGGGGGATGACGAGCGGAAGCAGGATGGCCATCGTGGCCCATGAGGTGCCCGTGGCGAACGCGATCACAGCCGCGATCACGAAGACGAGGACAGGGAGCAGCCCGAGCGGCAGTGCGTCGCTTACGGCCTGTGCCAGGAACTGGGCGGTACCGAGATCCGCCGTCACCTGTCCGAGTGACCAGGCCATGACGAGAATCACCATGGCGGTGACCATGGCCTTCATGCCCGCTCCCCAGGCGTCGAGGGCCTCCTGCAGGCTGAGAATTCTCTGCCCGACGGAGAGCGCGATTCCCACCACACAGCCCGCGAACGACCCCCACAGGAGGGTCGCGAAGGGGTCGGCGGCCCCAAACACATCCATAATGGAGGCCTCGGGACCGATTGCGGCGCGTCCCGAGGTGTAGAGGCCCACGAGCACCACGAGGATGACGGTCAGCACGGGCAGGGCCGCATTGTACCAACGGGGTGATACGCCTTCCTTTGCCTGCATGATCTCGCCCGAGGTGTCCGTGGCGAGCGCCGCCCCCGGCCGGTACAACCCGCCGCCGCTCGCCGCCCGCTCTTCCGCTGCGGCCATGGGCCCCAAGTCGCGGTCCATGAACGACGTGAGGAATACGAACGTCACCGCCAGAAGTGGATAGAACAGGTACGGGATCGTGTTGATGAACACTCCGAAAGGACTCGCCGTCGACAGCGCCTGAGCCAGAGCGGGATTGGCCGATTGCTGGGCCGCGGCGATGTCGAGCCCGTCGGAGATGAGCGAGATTTCGTAGCCTACCCAGGTGGAAATAGGGACCAGTGCGGCGACGGGTGCCGCGGTCGAGTCTACGATGTACGCCAGCTTTTCCCGGCTGATCTTCAGGCGGTCCGTGATGGGGCGCATGGTGTTGCCGACGATGAGCGTGTTGGCGTAGTCGTCGAAAAAAATCGCCAGGCCGGCAAGCCAGGTCGCGAGCTTCCCGCGTCGACTGGTGCTCGCGAATGGCGCCACGGCGTTCACAATGCCTTGAGTGCCGCCATTTCGGGCGATGACACCCACCATGCCACCGAGAAGCAGCGAGAAGACCACAATCTGGGTGTGGCCTCCGTCAGAGTCCGAGAGAGCCGGAACGACGTAGCTGTCTACGACCCGCCAGAGTGCCTGTAGCGGGTTGTAGCCCGCCACGGCTAGCGCGCCCAGCCAGACACCCGCCAGCAGCGCAGTGATCACCTCTCTGAAGATGAGCG
Organism: Longimicrobiales bacterium; assembly: GCA_048061375.1. Taxonomy (GTDB): domain Bacteria; phylum Gemmatimonadota; class Gemmatimonadetes; order Longimicrobiales; family Gaopeijiaceae; genus JACZXQ01. Next base: position 4,440 of record JBGMRK010000114.1, read on the forward strand.
CCATCGCGATGGCGATGAGCGGAGGCATCAGAGAGAACCAGCCATACGCGAAAGGCCGGTCCAGCGTCTCGGTGACGCCGCCCATGCGGACCTCCAAAGGGAGTCCGGACCGGTTGGCGACCACGAGGCCTTCGATGGTGGTGGACTCCTGTGCCTCCACGCTTCCGCTCGCGAGCACGGCGCCGCCCGAGTCACGGATTTCGTAGACGCTCGCAGTGTCTTTCGCGCCCTCCAGCGTTACCGAAAACGGTACCCCGCCCAGAATGACCTTGGGGGCTTGAGCCAATTCCTGGGCGCTCAAGCTCGGCGCAACGAGCACCAGCATGGCCATCGACCAGACGAGAGCCCGGTGAAGACTGCGCTGCATGGACTGCCTTCCTATATGGCGGAAATCCGCATGAAATCGGGCTTCATGATGGGCGCGTGCACATCCCTTGTAAAGAACCCCGATCTTCTCTAGTTTCCGGCGCCTCGCGCGCGGGGGGTGCCACTTCCCGGTCTCCCGCACGAGCAAAACACTCTCTGTGGAGGCAGGCGGACTCCTGGTGCCCGGTACACGCACTCTGGTGATGGATGCGAAGGCTGTCGAGCGGGCGATCGCCCGGATGGCCCGTGAAGTTATTGAAATGAACGCCGGCGGGGCCAGGTTGATGCTCATGGGCATCCACAGGCGAGGCGTTCAACTGGCCCACCTGCTTCAAGCCGAGATCGAACGGGCTGAAGGCCTCTCCGTGCCGCTCGGCACACTCGACATAACGTTGTACCGCGACGACCTGATGGTCATCGGCCCGAGGCCTGTGATCGGTGAGTCGGAGTTGCCACCCGACGGCATCGACGACCAGGTCGTGGTGATCGTGGACGACGTTCTCTTTACGGGGCGAACGGCTCGGGCGGCGCTGAACGAACTGATGGATTGGGGGAGACCGGCCCGCATCTATCTGTGTGTCCTCGTAGACCGAGGTGGACGCGAGCTGCCGATTCGTCCCGACATTGTGGGCAAGTCCATCGAAGTCATGCCGAACCAGACCGTCGAGGTGTTGGTACCCGAATTGGACGGCGACCTCGGCGTGCACGTTGTGACCCTTCCACCGGAGGCCGCATGACCCGAACCGCTCCTTCTCTCGGGAAAGACCTCGTGGGCCTGGAGCGCCTCTTACCTGATCAGATTTCCTCAATTCTCGATACCGCCGAGCCCTTCAAGGAAATCTCGGAGCGTCGGATCAAGAAGGTCCCCGTGTTACGCGGGAAGACCATCGTCAATCTGTTCTTCGAGCCCTCCACGCGGACACGCGTATCGTTCGAGTTCGCAGAGAAGCGCCTTAGCGCCGACACCGTGAACATCTCGTCTTCCGGATCGTCGGTGGTGAAGGGTGAGACGCTGGTGGACACAGCGCGGAACCTCGAGGCCATGAAGATCGACATGGTCGTCATTCGCCACGGATCGTCGGGTGCTGCTCGCTTCTTGGCGGAAAGGATACCGTCCAGCGTGGTCAACGCGGGGGACGGGGGGCACGAGCATCCGACACAGGCGCTGCTGGACATGCTCACGATTCGTGACGCGCTGGGCCGGATCTCCGGGCTCAAGGTCTGCATCGTGGGAGATATCCTGCATTCGAGGGTGGCTCGGTCGAACATCTACGGTCTGCTGAAATTGGGTGCGGAGGTGGCCGTATGCGGGCCGCGCACGCTGCTTCCGAGGGGTGTGGAAGATCTTGGTGTTTCCGTCTTCGAGCGGATCGAGGACGCCATCGAATGGGCGGATGTGCTCAACGTGCTCCGGCTCCAGCTCGAGCGCATGAAGGCGGGGTACGTGCCTAGCCTGCGGGAGTACAACCGCGTTTGGGGTGTCTCCAGCGCTCGCCTGGACGCGGCCCCCAGGGATCTCGTGATTCTTCACCCGGGGCCCATGAATCGCGGAGTGGAGATCGACAGTGACGTGGCGGACGGCCCGCATTCGGTCATCCTCAACCAGGTGACGAATGGCGTGGCGATCCGCATGGCGGTCCTCTACCTGCTCTCCGGCGGGATGCCTGAGGGGGCGGAAGCGGCGAAGGGAGGGGAGGAGTCATGAGCCCTTCGACGGTCATCAAGGGCGGCAGAGTGGTCGATCCGGGCCAAGGCATCGACGGCCCGCACGACGTGTTGCTCGACGAGAACGGGATCATCGAGGTGGCAGGCCGGATCGACGCGCCCGGGGGCGCCGTGGAGATCGATGCGTCGGGCATGATCGTGACCCCGGGACTGATCGACGTACATGTCCACCTCAGAGAACCTGGGGGCGAACACAGGGAAACCATCGAGACCGGAGCCCTCGCGGCGGTGGCCGGAGGCTTCACGGCGATATGCGCGATGCCCAACACGGATCCGCCCGTCGACGATCCGGCGACAGTCGGGTTCGTGAAGGCCCAGGGAGAGCGCGTGGGGGCCTCCCGCGTGTACCCGGTCGGTGCCATCTCGGTGGGTTTGGAAGGCACGCAGCTCGCCGAAGTCGGCGAAATGGTGGAAGCGGGAGCCGTGGCGATCACGGACGATGGTCACCCGGTGATGGATTCCGGCCTCATGCGGATGGCCCTCGAGTACGCTCAAGCGTTCGGCATCCCGGTAGCCGATCATCCCGAGGACCTCGGCCTGTCTGCCGAAGGCGTCATGAATGAGAGCGTGGTCTCCACGCGCCTGGGACTCCGTGGCAAGCCCAACGCGTCCGAGGACATCCACATCGTGCGTGACTTGCTGCTCGCCGAGTTCACGGGCGGGCGGATCCATTTACAGCACATCTCCACGGCCTTCGGCGTCGAAGCGATCCGGCAAGCCAAGACGAGGGGAGTACGCGTCACGGCCGAGGCTTCGCCCCACCACTTGTTACTGACGGATGAGGCGGTGGACGGTTACGTGACCGATGCGAAGATGAATCCTCCATTGCGCAGCGCGAAGGATCGGGCGGCCGTTCAGGAGGGCCTCGCCGACGGCACATTGGATATGATCGCCACGGACCACGCGCCTCACCACTACGACGAAAAGGAGCGGGCGTTCGACGACGCGCCGTTTGGCATCGTGGGGCTGGAGACGTCGCTCGGGTTGATCCTGACTCACGTGGTGGCGAAGGGTATCATCGACCTCCCCACAATGGTGGACAGAATGAGCCGGGCGCCGGCCGAGGCCTTCTCGCTTCCCGGTGGCTCGCTGACACCCGGCTCCGTGGCCGACGTGACCATCATCGATCCGGAGGCAGAGTGGACCGTCGACCGGGAGGTGTTTCGCTCGAAGAGCCGAAATCAACCCTTCGACGGTTGGGAACTGAGGGGGCGGGCCCTGTTCACGATCGTGGGCGGCCGGATCGTGTTCGGGGGAGACTGAGCCT
>JBGMRK010000115.1:0-5676 GCA_048061375.1 Longimicrobiales bacterium
TTCTCGGAGCTCGGCGCCATCACGGGAATCGGCCTCCTCTTCGCGCTTGCCGCCACGATGTTCCTGCTGCCGGCCCTCATCATCATCGCGGAGAACTTCGGGCTACTCCGGATCGCGCGGGTCCCCGGAAAGACGCTGACGTTCGAGCCGCGCCCATACCGGCCCGCACGAAGGTTGCTGATCGGGGGTGCCGTGGTGACCGCGTTCGCCGTGTACGGGCTCTCACAGATCAGGTTCGAGTACGACTTCACCGAGCTACGCATCATCACTCCGGAACGGCAGACGGTGAGCGAGCTGACCCGCGGTGTCTTTTCGCTCTCCGATTCACCCGCACTCGTCCTGGCCACCTCCCCGGAAGAGGCGGAGGCCGTGCAAGCCGAAGTGGAGCGCCTGATGCAGGTGGACACGGTGACCCCCACCGTGGAGAAAGTCAGCTCGGTGTATTCGCTGGTACCTCGGGATCAGCGGCCCCGATTGGAGCGCATACGTGCGATCCGGGACCTCATCGAAGAAGAGGACGCGCGGGACCTCCTTTCCGGCGAGAACCTGGAACGGTTGGACAGGCTCGAGGGCTACCTCAGCGTGGATGCACCGATCACCTTCGAGGATGTGCCGCCGAATGAAATCAGGCGGTTTCGGAATCGAGCGGGCGAGGTGGGCAGTTTCGTGTTCATCTATCCCAGCGTGCCCCTACGCGACGGACGCAACAGCATCCGCTTTGCCGAAGACATCGGCACCATCACGCTCCCGTCGGGGAAGGAGCTGCGCGCAGCGAGTCCGAACCTCATCATCGCCGACCTGTTACGCATGGCGATTCGCGAGGGCAAACTGGCCGTTGTCCTGTCTTTTCTGGTCGTCTTCCTCATCATCCTGCTGGATGTGCGCAGTCTGAAGAACACGCTGCTCGTGATGAGCCCACTCGTGCTCGGGCTCACATGGATGGGCGGAGTGATGTTCCTGCTGGGAATGAAGCTCAACCTGTTCAACATGGTCGTTTTGCCCAGTGTCGTGGGGATCGGCGTAGATACCGGAGTCCACCTTCACCACAGGTATCGGGCGGAGGGACCGGGATCGCTGTATCTGGTACTCAGGCGCACTGGGCCGGCCGTCGCGGTCGCGACCATCACGACGATCGTAGGCTACACCGGCCTGCTGTTGGCGACCCACCCCGGGCTGATTTCGATCGGGAAGCTCGCCATCGTCGGCCTGTTGGCAACACTCGTGAGCGCACTCGTCATTCTACCGGCCCTGATGCAAGTCACCGACAAGGAGTGATCGTGGTTCGGTACGAAACATGAACGACACTCCTGAGACGGTCTCGCAGGCCCTGATCCTCGCTGCGGGCATGGGCTCGCGCTTGAAAAGTGGTACCCCCAAGCCGTTGACGCGCGTGCTGGGCGTTTCGCTGTTGGGGCGCACGCTTTTTTCGCTCCGGAAGGCCGGTGTGACCGACGCCTATGTGGTAGTCGGACATGAAGCGGAGCAGGTGCGTGCCGGAATCGACAAGATCACGCGGCTCGGCCTGACGGTGCACTGGCTCCACAACCCTCAGTGGAAAGAGCCCAACGGTGTTTCCGTGCTCGCCGGAGAGGCGGAGCTCGATGGCCCGTTCTTCCTCACCATGACCGACCACCTCTTCCATGCCGATATCGTCAGGTCGCTGGCACGCAGCGGCGCGCATGGAGGCATTAACCTCGCGGTGGACTATGACGTCGACTCGGTGATCGACCTGGACGATGCCACCAAGGTCGAGGTGTCTGAAGGCCGGATCGTGGCCATCGGCAAGACCCTACCGGAATACAACGCGATCGACACGGGCATATTCCTCGCCTCGCCGGCGCTCTTCGGCGCGATTCACGAGGCTCGCGCTGAAGGGAACGCCAGCCTCTCGGCGGGCGTCCAGAAGCTCGCCACCGAGGGACTCGCCAGGGTGACGGACATCGGGGACCACATGTGGCACGACGTGGATACGCCCCAAGATCTCGTCGAAGCGGAGCGCAAATTGATGAATGGCGTCCGCAAGGCCTCAGACGGTCCTGTCTCACGGTATATCAATCGCCCGATTTCGACCGCGCTCAGCCGCGTTGTGGTCAACACCCCGGTCACGCCCAACCAGATCAGCGTCTCGACCCTGGTGATCAGTGTGATCTCCGCGGGCTTCGCGGTTCAGGGCGGTTATGTGGGATTCCTGATCGCCGGGCTTCTCTTTCAGATCGCCTCGATCGTAGACGGCACGGATGGGGAGGTGGCGAAGTTGACCTTCCAGTCGAGCCAACGCGGAGAGTGGATCGACACCGTCTGCGACAACGTCTCCTACCTGGCGTTTCTGTTGGGTTTGATCGTGGGTGTCTACCGCTCACCGTTTCCGGATCTCTACTATCAGGCCGGAATCGTCGGGTTCGTGGCGGGTGCGGCCAGCATTCTCAACCTGACGATGTCCGTGAGGCGTGGGCAGCGCTCCGGAAGTTTCCTGTCCGTGCAATACGGATACCAAGACGGAGCGGACCTTGGGAGCCGGGTGATGCGGGTCATGCACTTCATGGGCAAACGGGATTTCTTCGCCTTTATCGCGCTTGCCCTCGCAGTCGTCGGACAGTTGCCGTTGGCGCTTCCACTGTTCGGAGTGGGTGCGACCCTCCTTCTCTTTCCCGCGACCCTGGAGGTCAACCTGTCGAGTTGGGCGCGTGCGCGGAGGACCGGCACATGGACGGCTAAGGCGCCTCCGCTGTAATGACCGCGGATTCCGTTCGGAGCGAGCGCCCGGAACGTACCTCCGAAGAAACGGACACCCAGGATCTCGCTCGCGGGGCCGGCGTGAACTACCTCGGCTCGGTCGCCCGCATCGCGCCCAGGGCTATCTTTCTCGTGCTCGCGGGCCGTCTCTACGGCGGAGAGGGCTTCGGAGAGTACACGTTCGGGATCACGGTGGCCGAGACGGCTGCCGCCCTCGCCCTGTTCGGGATGAAGCGTTCGCTGTTCCGGTTCATGAGCGAGGCGGTGGCGCGCGGCGAAACGGTGCATCGATCGATCGCCAATGGCGTCGCGCTGGCGGTGACGGCGGGCGCCGTTCTCACACTCCTGGTCGCCGTAACGGCGGGGCCGCTTACCGGCGCGTTCGGCCTCCCGGGTGCGACCCGCCCTCTGCTCGTGCTGACTCTGGCGATCCCCATGATCGTCCTCTCGGACATCCTGTTGGTCTCGATCCGCTTCACACGGCAGATGCGCTTCGAGGTCTACGCACGGAGTCTCGTCGAGCCGATCACGCTCATGCTCGCGATCGTGGTGGTCTACTGGGCCGGCGTCCGCGAGTTGGGGCTGGCCGTCGCCTACGTCGCTTCCCTTTTCGCGGCCGTGGTGACCACGGTGTTCTTCTTCGTCCGGGTGTTTCCCCTCTGGGAGTGTCTCCGAGTGCCGCTTCGCTGGCACGAGATCCGAAGCCTCGCGTCGTTCAGCGGCCCCACGGCCGGGTACGAGCTCTTCCTCATGCTCGCCGACAAGGTGGACATCTTCATCGTCTCGTACTTCGCTCCGGCTTCGACCGTCGGCATCTACGGGATGGCCCGCCAGTTCTCGACCGTCACGAAGAAGATCCGAGGAGGCTTCGACCGCATCCTCCCCCCGATATTCTCAGAGAGCATCGCCGCCAACGATCTACGGCGGGCCAACCAGCAACTGGCCATGGTCGCCCGTTGGATCATGACGGCCGAACTGCTCGTCGTGCTGGTGTTCTTCTTCTTCGGGGCGGCGATTCTGGGCCTCGTGGATAGTGACTTCGTGACCGGCGCCACCGTCCTGGTGCTGCTCATGGTCGGGGACGCGTTCAACGGGAGCCTCGGAGTGAGCGAGTTGCCGTTCGTGTACCTCCGGCCCTCCGCCAATATCTTGTTCGGTGCGGCCATGCTGGCCATCGGGTTGGTGGGCGGGGTCCTGTTGTTTCAGGTCTACGGTCTGGAGGGGGTGGCCTTGGCGGTCCTCCTCACCGTGATCGTGGTCAACGTTGCCCGGATCACGGCGAGCCGCTGGATGTTCGGACTGAGTGTGGTCGAGGCCAATATCCTGAAGCCGCTCACCGCCGCGGTCTCGGCTCTGGCCATCGTTTGGACGCTGCAATCGCTCGTGAGCGCCCCGCCCGCGGTCGGCTACCTGCTGGGTCTCCCGCTATTGCTTGGAGTATTCTTTGGAATGCTCTGGCTCCTCAAGCTGGAGAGGGAGGACCAAGCTCAACTCAGCCGTATTCTCACACGCTTTCGGTAGCGCCGCCGGACCGCCTCGTGGCCCAGGCCAGCATCGTCCGAGCCACGTACACACCCAGCGTCCCCAGAGCCCACCACAGGGATAGCGTGAAGGCCGCCCCGACGCGATCGACGAGGAATCCTGCCAGCAAGACCATCACATAGATGTTCCGGCGGCCCGCCACGAGCCGTACAGCACGGTCGAAGGCCCGGTGATCGTGGATCTGACGCCCCGTGATCAGCTTGTAGACACCCGAAACGCCTCTCGTGCCGATCATGACCGCGATGAGCGCCAGCGCCACTCCGAACGGCCCAGACCTCACGGCCCCGCCCGAAAGTCCCCAGCCCAACGCCACGTACCACGAGAACTCGAATGAGACGTCGAGCGTGTGGTCCAGCGCATTCCCGAAGGGGCTGGTCTGGAGCTTGATCCGAGCCAGCTTGCCGTCCACCCCATCCAACACGTTGGTGACCAGGGCGAGCACGAGGCCGAGCCCATACGACCCGGTGGCGAACAAGTAGGTTGCCGTAAACCCCGTGATGGCCGTGATGAACGTGACGTGGTTGGGAGTGAGCGAGGTGGAGGATAGGAGCCGGGCCAAGAAGTTCTCCGCCGGCGGGTGAAGGTAACGGGCGGGAAGGTCGAGCACGCCCTTCTGGGCCGAGTCCAGGATCCTGCCGGCCGCTCGCGTCCGATCATCAGCGGACCGCGCCGATACCCAATAGGGCCGCAGCGTACGCCTCAAATCGGGCAGGTAGGCGTCGAGCTCATCCACGAGGATCCGCTCCTCGAGGCCTCCCACGAATTCATGTGAAGCACCGTCGCGCCACCCACTCACGGTGCGAAGACCCACCGCAACGACCTCGCCCGAGCCTTGGTCGCCGGATTGCTCGGACCGATCGCCCACCCAGGCGGGTCCGGCTGCACCGAACACCATCCGGTACAGCCTCGGATCCAGCACGGTGTCGGCGGCGACCAGAACCACGGCATCGTCATCCGAAGACGGGTCGGACCGCCCTTCCACGCCGGGACGCACGAACACCAGTTCGCACCCGTCGGGCAGTACCGGGGGAGCCTGCTCCCTGCACTGCTCTTCGAGCGCCGCGCCCTCGGCGGAACCGGAGAGCGGAACGATGATCCTGCCCACTCCAAGCCCGCCGAGATGCTTGACATGGCGCTGAAACGGCGAGCGTCCGAGAATCGGGATCAGAGCGGCCGCGATCGGGGAGTCCGAGGCCAACCCTTCGACATCTAGAAGCACGGCGGTCTTGGGCGGAGCAACCACCCCGCTAGGCTCCCCGACAGTCTTCACAGATCATGCTCAAGCTCTTTCTTCGCGCGCGGCGTGCTGATTTGCCCGGATATCCGGCGCCAGAAGGGATGGGGGCGAACGTCCGATCCGGCAAACGCATATGATAGCGAAATCGGTTCGCATGTGGAGCC
>JBGMRK010000115.1:5776-7634 GCA_048061375.1 Longimicrobiales bacterium
GCAGCCCTTGCCCTGTCCTTGGGGTTCTCCGCCGGCTGTTCGGGATCCGCCCAAGTACCGGCGGCCGCCGCGCCATCGGCTGCGCCCGCGGCCGCGACGCCATCGGGCGCCACCAGCCCGGACATAACCGCGCAGGATCTGCGCACGCGTCTGTTCATCGTGGCCGCCGATTCGATGACGGGTCGAGAAGTCGGCACCTGGGGCAACTTCAAGGCGATTTCCTATATCGCGAGTGAGCTGGAACGCATGGGCGTCGAGCCCGCAGGGGAAGACGGCTACTTCCAAGAACTGCCGATGCATACACGCACCCTGGTCTCGAGCGGTAGCCTGACCGTTGGACAGAGAGACTTCGTGGCCGGCGAAGATTGGGCACCTCTCCCCCCGTTACCCCAACTCGGCGGCCTCCCCGTCGGAAGCACGGGCGACATCGACGGGGTTCCTGTCGTGTATGGAGGTGATATGGCGGACCCCAGTACCTTCATTTCCGCCGAGCAGGCAGCGGGAAAACTGGTGATCCTGGCGCCGCCTCTAGATGAAGACGGCAACCCTACGTTCGGTATCGCTGCACCGGCGATCGTCGCCTGGTCCGAGGCGGCCGGAATCGCGATGGCGAATTTCGACGGCCTCCCCCGGCCGTTCCTGGGCTTCTTCATGGCGCCTCAGTCGTTCATGTCTGAAGAGGGGCCGACAGACTCCCGGGGAGCGTTGGCATTGTTCATTTCACTCGAAATGGCCGAGACGATACTGGGAAGTCCATTTGCCGATCTCGAGCCTGGCGCGATCGGTACACCGGTCGCCGGCAGCTTCAGCTTCGAGACGACTCCCCCGGAGGTGCCCACATTGAACGTGATCGGCATCGTGCGAGGGAGTGATCCGGAGTTGAGGAACCAGTACGTCGCGATCGGCGCCCACAGCGATCACGTCGGATTCAGCCAGAACCCCGTGCCACATGACTCCTTGCGGGCATTTCTGGAGGTGGTGAGGCCCCTTGGGGCGGAGTCCCCGAACCGGGCTCCCACGGATGAAGAGGCGGCCACCGTAGCCACTGTGCTCGAAGGTCTCAGGGCTCTCCGGCCTGTGGACCGACCCGACTCGATCTCGAACGGCGCCGACGACGACGGATCGGGCACGGTCACCACGTTGGAACTGGCTGAAGCGTTCGCGTCGGCACCAACCAAGCCGCGCCGATCGGTTCTCTTCGTGTTCCACAACGGGGAAGAAGCTGGACTGCTGGGCTCTCGATACTTTACCGATCACCCGACGGTCCCGCGGGATTCGATCGTGGCCCAGTTGAACATGGACATGATCGGGCGAGGACAGACGTCCGACCTCTCGGAGGCCGGGCCCGGATACCTGCAGTTGATCGGATCGCGTCGATTGTCGACCGAGTTGGGCGACATCGTTGAAGCGGTCAACGAGGCGGGCGATTACGGTTTCGAGTTCGACTACCAGTACGATGCGGACGGGCACCCGAGCAATTTCTACTGCCGTAGCGATCACGCCATGTACGCCCGTTACGGCATACCCATCGTGTTCTTCAGCACCGGATCGCACCGCGACTATCATCAGGTTACGGACGAGCCGCAGTACATCGAGTACGACAAGATGGCCCGGATCGGAAACCTGATAAAGGCGATCGCCGACGAGGTCTTGAACCTCGATAACCGAGTTGAGGTGGACGGCCCGGTTCCGGAAGATCCGAACGCGCCTTGCCGACAGTAGCCGCCCCTGGGTCTATAGTTGATCGTCCGCTACGCAGCGGCCTATTTCTCCAGCGGAAGCGGGAATCATGAAGGGATTCATCAACTTCTTCGGAATGTCGGTGGGGGGAGGGCTGGGCTGGTGGCTCGGGGCTCAG
>JBGMRK010000116.1:0-7616 GCA_048061375.1 Longimicrobiales bacterium
GTGGAGCGGCGTTTCGGAAGCTTCCAGCGGACATTCAAGCTGCCACGTACGGTGAGCGTGGACGACGTACACGCGGACTACAAGGACGGACTGCTGAGCATTCGTGTTCCCAAGCTCCCGGAGGCCAAGAGCCGGCCGATCGAGATTTCGCCGCCGGACTGAGCCGGAAGCATCACCGGCGGATCGACGCGCGCGGGCCCTGGAGGAGTCATCCCCCCGGGGCCCGTGGAGCATCAGTCCGACCTTCGCACCACCTTCCCGAGCGAATCGAGCATACCCGGCGAATTCGCACCGAGCACCGAGCCGGGCACCGTCGTGAGAGGCGACCCGTCGACCCGGCTCAGGACGCCGCCGGCCTCCTCGACGATGATCCATCCGGCGGCATAGTCCCAGGGGCTCAGAACCAGCTCCCAGAAGGCGTCGAGCGTGCCGGAGGCCAGGTAACAAAGATCGAGCGCCGCCGCCCCGCAGCGGCGGACCCCGGCGGCGGTACCGAGGACGCGGCCCAACTGTTCAATGTACTCGGGCAGCGCGGACGGGACCTTGAACGGAAAGCCGGTGCCCACCATGGCGTGACCGTAGGCGCTGACCGTGGACACATGAATGGGCCGGCCGTTCTTCCAGGCGCCCGCGCCCCGGGCCGCCGACCATCGCTCGCCGGTCGCGGCGGCCACCACGGCCCCCGCGACGGGTCGGCCGTCGATGACCACGGCAACCGAAGACGCGAACATGGGGTGGCCGTGCAAGTAGTTGGCCGTGCCGTCCAGCGGATCGACGATCCAGGTAGGTACATCGCGGGCCAGAGTGTTCTCGGCGTCCTCGGCGTGGGACTCCTCGGCGAGTATCGCATGGTCTGGAAAGCGCCGGCGGATGATTGCCAGGCTCACCTCCTCGGCCTCCACGTCGACCGCGGACACGTAGTCTGCCCGCCCCTTCTCGCAAGCCTCCGACAAGCCCACCCGCGACATGCGGGCAGAGTGGCGGCGGTGAACCTCCGCTGCGGCCTCGGCCGCGGCGATGGCGGTCGAGAGAAGCGTGGTCGAGAATTCCGTCATGCCTTTTCCTTGCAAAAGGGTCGCAGTAAACTAACGGCCCTTCCTCGGGGCTCCAGGGAAAATCCACGGACGGCAACGCGGTGGCATGGATCAGACGGGCGCAGATAAGAGAATGAGGGTATTGAGCGGCGTTCAACCCAGCGGCGAGGCCCACTTGGGCAACTACCTGGGAGCCTTCCGCCAATGGGTCCACATGCAGGACGAGTATGAGTGCTTGTTCACCATCGTGGATCAGCACGCGATCGTGGGTGATTCGAATCCGGCGGAGCTGCCGCGCCTGACGTTCGACATGGCGGTCAGTCTGCTGGCGGTCGGGCTGGACCCCGAACGCTGCACCATCTTCGTGCAGTCGGACGTGATAGAGCACATGGAGTTGGCCTGGCTGTTCAACTCGGTGGCGCCTATCGGTGACCTCGAGCGCATGACGCAATACAAGGACAGATCCGCGCGGCTCGAGTCGGTGCCTGCGGGAGTGCTCAACTATCCGGTGCTTCAGGCCGCGGACATCCTCATCTATCGCGCGGGTGCGGTGCCGGTCGGGGAAGACCAGAGGCAGCATCTGGAACTCACCAGGGAGATCGCACGCCGGTGGAACGCCAAGTACGGTGAGTTTTTCCCCGAACCAGAGGCGATCATCCCGGAGGTGGGGCGAATCATCGGGCTCGATGGGAACGCCAAGATGAGCAAGTCGCTCGGCAACACCATCGGTATTCTCGACGAGCCGGACACGATCTGGGAGAGGGTGAGGACCGCGGTCACGGATCCCCAAAGGATCCGGAGGGACGATCCGGGCCGCCCCGAGGTCTGCAACGTGTTCACCCTTCACCAACTGATCACCGACGCCGGGTTGATTCCGGACATCGACCAGCAGTGTCGCACGGCGGAACGGGGATGTGTGGACTGCAAGCACATTCTGGCCGATAGCATCGCTGAGGCGTTCCAGCCGTTCAGGGAGCGGGCGGCCCACTATCGATCGAACCCCGATGAGGTCCGGGACATCCTCGAACGTGGCGCCGCGCAGGCACGCTCCATCGCGGCAGGTACGCTGGCCGAGGCCCGGCGGCGAATGGGAATCGACTGGCGGTCCGCGATTTCATGAGGCTGGCTGGTATTTCGTATGGCGAGCCCGTCCGGGGCGGCGCTATGTTGGCAATTCGCTCAGGTCGAGTCGACTCTGCCGGGAAGGCCCGGCCCGGGAGGCACCCATGAATGAAATCTTCAAGCGCGCCATCGAGGAAGGAGCCAGTGACCTTCACATCAAGGCCGGGGACGTGGTACGGGCCCGCGTCACCGGCGAGTTGGTGCCGCTTACGGACCAGAAGATCTCCAACGCCCAGGTGCGCCAGCTCGCGCTTAAGCTGATCCCGCTCGAGAAGGACCGCGAACGCATCGACGAGCTCACGGACTACGACTGTTCCTGGGGACTTCCAGGCATGGGCCGTTTCCGGGTCAACATCCTGAAGCAGCGCGGCACATTCATGATCGTCATGCGGGTGATCCCGATCGAGATCCCCACCTTCGCCGACCTCAGGTTGCCCAAGGTGCTCGAAACGGTAGCTCAGTACGAGCGGGGACTGGTCCTGGTGACCGGCGTCACAGGGTCCGGGAAGAGCTCGACCATGGCGGCCATCATCAACTACATCAACCGGAACTACAAGAGGCACATCGTCACGCTGGAGAACCCGATCGAGTTCTTGCACCGTGACTTGAACTCTTCCGTCACACAGCGGGACATTGGCATGGACACGGCGTCGTTCGTCGACGGCCTGCGTTCCGCTCTGCGTCAGGACCCCGATGTGCTGCTGATCGGTGAGATGCGGGACAAGACTACCATCGATACGGCTCTCAAGGCCGCCGAGACGGGCCACCTCGTCATTTCCACGGTGCACACCAAGAACGCGGTGCAGACGCTGTCGCGCCTCATCGCCGTTTTCGCCCCCGAAGAGCAGGACATGATTCGAGTGCGCCTGGCGGACTCCATCCGGTCCGTGGTCAGCCAGCGCCTGATTCCGACCGCCGACGGCAAGGACCGCGTCGTTGCCTGTGAGGTCATGGTCGTGACCGGTACGATTCGCGACTGTATTCTCGACGTGGACCGCATGGATGAGATCCATGACCTCATCGAGGAGGGCAAGGATACCTACGGCTCCCAGACGTTCGACCAGCATCTCACGGCCCTCGTCCAGGAAGATTTGATCTCCTTCGATGTTGCCAAGGCCGCGGCCAACAACCCGAACGACTTCGACCTGAAGATGAATGTCTTCGGGACGGGGACTCCACAGACTAGCGCCGGGGCGTCCAGCGGGAGCGACGACATCGAGGTCTTCGGGGGTTGACCCAGCTGGATCTCTCCGGAGTCTTGGTTCCTACGACCACGCCGTTCGATCCGGTCACCGGCGAGCTCGACCTGGTCGGGTTCCGCGCCAACCTTCGCAGCCTGCTCGACCACCCCATCCGTGGGATCTTGGTGGGCGGGTCCACCGGAGAGGCCGTCCTGCTCGACGAGGAGGAGCGAGGCCGCCTTCTGGAGGGTGCGCGCGACGTGATCTCGGACGACCGCGTCCTCGTGGCCGGTACTGGGGCCGAATCGACACGTAGCACGATCCACCTGTGTGCCATGGCGGCCGACAACGGCGTGGACGCGGTACTCGTGCAGCCTCCCGCGTTCTACCGAGGCGCGATGAACGACCGTGCGCTCACCACCCACTATCGTGCGGTCGCGGAGGCATCGCCCGTTCCCGTGATCCTCTATCAGGTTCCGCTACGCCTCAGCTCGCTCGAGTTCGCGACGAGCCTGGTGTCGGAGTTGTCTCGGATCGACAATATCGTGGGGATCAAGGACTCGCGCGGTAGCCTCGAGCTGTTGGGCGAGTTGGTCACCGCCACACCGGAGGGCTTCCAGGTGCTGGTCGGAAGTGGGGCTGCCTTTTATGGGGCGCTGAGCTTGGGTGCGGTGGGAGGCATTCTCGCCGTGGCGAACCTGGATCCCGCCGGCTCCGCCGAAATCCACACCGAAGTGTGTGCGGGAAACTCCTCCGGGGCGGGGAGAATCCAAGAGCGCATCGGCCCGTTGCACACCGGTGTGGTGGGGGGGCTGGGGGTACCTGGAGTCAAGGCCGGCCTCGACCTGCTGGGGCTTCGCGGCGGACCGCCGCGGCAGCCCCTCCATCCTCTCGACGAGCGCGGTCGAGAGGCGGTTGCGGGCTTCCTCGAGAAGGCGGATCTTCTTGTGCCCACCTGATCGGTGGATCCACTCCGATGTCCATCAATGAGAGCGGTAGCGTAGTGTCCGAATCCGAGCGTCTAGGCGGCTGCACGGTCGTCGTAGGCTGCCAGTGGGGCGATGAAGGGAAGGGCAAGATCGTCGATGTCCTGGCCGAAGACGTCGATATCATCGCCCGTTACCAGGGTGGCGCGAACGCGGGCCACACGGTGCACGTCGGAGATGAAGAGTTCGTGCTGCACCAGATCCCCTCAGGCATCCTCCACCGGGGTAAGCGCTGCCTTCTGGGCAACGGGGTCGTACTGGACATCGTCCAGTTCTTCGAGGAGTACCGTGCGCTCCAAGCGCGTGGTATCGATCTCGACGGCCGTTTAGGCGTGAGCCAGCGCGCTCATTTGCTGCTCCCGTACCACCGCCTCCTGGACAAGGCGGCCGAAGGCCAAGCCGTCCGGAAGATCGGCACGACCGGCCGTGGCATCGGCCCGGCGTACGAGTCCAAGGCGGGAAGGAGCGGTGTGCGAGTCGCGGACCTCGCGAATCCCGCACGTTTGCGCGAACTCGTGGCGGTCGGGGTCGAGCGCGCCGAGCGGCGGCTCGAGGCCTTGGGGCACGAGCACTCCTCCGAGCTGCAAGACGAGGTCGATGAGGCCTTGTCACACGGCGAGGCGCTGCGAGCGTTGGCCGCCGATACGGGGCTGGAGATCGTGCGGGCTCTACGCAGCGACAAGGCTGTGCTCCTGGAAGGCGCTCAGGGCACGGCGCTGGACCTCGATCATGGCACGTACCCGTTCGTTACGTCGTCCAACACCACCGCCGCCGCCGCCGCGACCGGTGTGGGCATAGGGCCCACCGCCATATCCCGGGTGATCGGCGTGGTCAAGGCCTATACTACGCGCGTCGGCAACGGCCCATTGCCCTCTGCGTTCGACGAGGAGATGGACAAGCACGTCAGGGTGCTCGGTGGCGAATTCGGCGCCACGACGGGTCGGCCCAGGCGCTGTGGCTGGTTCGACGCCGTGCTTGCGCGCTATTCGGCCCGCGTCAACGGGCTCACCGGTCTGGCCGTGACCAAGCTCGATGTGCTGGACACGCTTCCGGAGATCTCGATCGCCACCGGGTATCGCATCGGTAACGAGGTGGTCGACGAGTTCCCAGCCGACACCTGGTCACTCGGGACGGTGGAACCCATCCTCGAGACCGTCCCGGGTTGGGAGGCCTCGACGTGCGATGCTCGCCGGTTGGAGGATCTTCCGTCTGCGGCGCGACACTACCTGGATCGAATTCAAGAACTCACGGGTGCACCCGTGGCTATGATCTCGGTGGGCACGAAGCGCGGTCAGATCATTCGATCGGTCTGATCGAAACCCGTCTTGAGCGCTTAACCTCCTGTCTTTATCTTATTTAGCTCTGCTGCCTGCGCTCGGGTCATCGAGAGTGCGTGCAGGTCGAGTCTGGTGCGGGGGGCTTACGCCACGGAGGGCGGGTTAATTGTTCGAGGAGTTAGGCAAAAAACTCGACACCGTCCTGGGGAAATTCCGGCAGCGTGGGGTGTTGAACGAACCCATGATCCGGGAAGGACTCCGGGAGGTGCGGCGGGTCCTCCTCGAGGCGGACGTCAACTACAAGGTGACGCGCGGGTTCCTGGAGCGGGTGCAGGAACAGGCGTTGGGCGAGCGGGTCTTGAAGGCCGTTTCGCCGGGCCAGCAGATCGTGAAGATCGTTCACGACGAGCTCGCCAACCTATTGGGTGGGGAGCCGCCGACGCTGGATTGGGCGCCGTCGCCGCCGACGGTGATCATGGTCGTGGGCCTTCAGGGGTCCGGGAAGACGACCACGGTTGCTAAGCTGGCCAAGCGGCTCGCGCGCCAGGGCAGAGCACCACTGCTCGCGGCTTGCGACCTGTACAGGCCGGCTGCGGTGGCGCAGTTGCAGACGCTGGGCGGCCAGATCGGCGTGCCGGTGTACGCCGGTGAAGCCGGGAGCGATCCGGTCGACGTCGCTTTGGCGGCGCTGGAAAAGGCTCGGACGGCCGGAAGTGCCGTCTTGATTCTGGACACGGCGGGACGGCTGCAGATCGACGAGCCGATGATGGACGAGCTTCGGAGACTGAAAGCCGAGCTTGCGCCCCGGGAGATCCTCCTGGTCGCGGACGCGATGACGGGGCAGGAGGCGGTCCGGATCGCGGAGGGCTTCGACGAGGCTCTGGAACTGACGGGCGTCATCTTGACGAAGATGGACGGCGATGCGCGCGGTGGCGCCGCATTGTCGATCCGGGGTGTGGTCGGCAAGCCGATTAAGTTCGTGGGCACGGGCGAGGGGGTCGACGACCTCGACGCCGCGGACCCCGACAGGTTGGCGGGACGCATCCTGCGGATGGGGGATGTGGTCGGTCTCGTGGAACGGGCCGAGATGGTGATGGACGCCGATGAGCAGGCGCAGCTCCAACAACAGATGCTCAAGGGCCGGTTCACGCTGGAGGATTTCCTCGGCGCGATGCGGCAGGTGCAGAAGCTGGGGCCGATGGAGCAGGTCCTGAAAATGATACCGGGGGCGTCCCGGGCGATTCCGGCGGGCGGGATCGACCCGAACAGGATGAAGCATGTGGAGGCGATCATCCTCTCGATGACGGTCGCGGAGCGGCAGCGGCCTGAGATCCTCAACGGATCGAGGCGGGCGCGGATCGCGAAGGGAAGTGGGCGGCCGGTGGCGGAAGTCAACCGGCTGCTCAAGCAGTTCAAGGAAGCTCAGAAGTTCATGAAGCAGATGAAGGGCATGATGCCCTTCTGATTCGGCGTGCGGGCCATGTGCCCAGCGTCGGGAGAAACAGGACTGGAAAGGGACTATGGCAGTTCGAATCAGACTTCGGCGGATGGGCCGGAAGAAGCTCGCGCACTATCGCATCGTAGTGGCCGACAGCGCCTCCCCTCGGGATGGCCGTTTCGTAGAGACGTTGGGTTACTACAAGCCTTTGTCGGAGCCGGCACGGCTCGTTGTGGACCTGGAGCGTGTGGACCACTGGATCGGACAGGGCGCGCGACCGAGCGACACGGTCAATTCGTTGCTCAACAAGGCCCGGCGCGGTGGCGATGCCACGGTCGCGCTCGGTGAACTCAGCCCTGATGAGATCAAGGAGCTGCAGGAGAAGCGGCTCGAAGGTCGCCGTAAGTCCGAAACGGCGGCGCGGGAAGCTGCCGCTGAGGCGGAGGCTGCCGCAGAGTTTGCCGCCGCAGCCGCCGCTGAGGTCGAGGCTGCCGAAGCCGCCGAGGAGGAAGCTCCTGAGGCCGAGGCTGCCGAGGAGGAAGCTCCCGAGGCCGAGGCTGCCGAGGAGGAAGCTCCCG
>JBGMRK010000117.1:0-1088 GCA_048061375.1 Longimicrobiales bacterium
AGCAGGATCATCGCCAGAATCGAACCGAACACCACCGCGCTCGTGAGCCAGGTCGCACCCCACACCAGGTTCATGGACGTGACGAAACGTGTCTCGAGCAACAGGAACGCCATGCCGAACAGGAACATCTCGGTGTCCACCACACCGCGTCCGGTAAGACTCTTGCGCATCTCCCGCGACGCCATGAAGACGCCCGCGATCGCCAACCCGATGAAGATAGCCATCAGCGTGAGGTAGAACTCACCCACGCTCCGCGACTTCAGGTACAGGAACGGCCAGTCGTCGGTGGGGAGGTCGACGAACGGCAATACCTCGGCGATATACTCCTGCTGGTCTTCAGGCGAGACCGTGTTCAAGTGCGCGAATGCCGGACCGGCCATATACACCCGGTTGAACAGCATGAAGTTGCCCGCGTGCACGGTGGGAGTCTCGCCGAACACGGTCGTGAGCATGCCGTACAAGTACTCGCCGATATGGGGGATGGAGACCATGAAGTACATCACCATGCCACCGTCGGGCGTCAGGTGGTCCCTCGCCGCCTGGATGCCATCCACCGTGTACACGAAATTGTCGAGCCGCACGTTGGAAAGGGCCGAAAGACGGGTCATCGAGTCGAGTGTGCCGAACACGATGAGATCGTACATGCGGTCCGTGTCGTTCAGGAACGAGCGGGCGTCGGTGTTGAAGAACTCGACGCGCGGAGAATCGTACGGGCGGTTCGGGTGGTGCTCCCGTCCGAGCTGGATGATCACCGGATCGATCTCGACCACATCGATGTGCTCAGCCCCCTGGTCGAGCAGTACGGCGACGTCGTTTCCCGTGCCCGCGCCGAGCACCAGAACGTTCCGGGGCGGCCGGGCCAGCTGATCATAGGGATAGTGATATCCCGCGCGGTTGGTGGCGTCCTCCTCCCCCAGGATGGGGGCGCCTTTGTCCAGCCTGCGCGCGACCTGGTGCAACGACCCGTTGGTGAGGACTTGGAACTCCGAGAGGCTGGGAAGGTCGCGCGTAGAGATGGCGTAGTACGGACTGTAGTACTCGGCCTTCTCGTTGCCCCAGACCATCGCCACGATCACGATGGCCAGGAC
>JBGMRK010000117.1:1188-7609 GCA_048061375.1 Longimicrobiales bacterium
TAAGCCACCACCCTGACCTGGCTGGGGATCCAGCGGATGAAGACCAGTTCCTGGAAGAGTACCGCGAACGAGATCGCCACCAACTCGAGCCCCACCAACCGTAGGGCGGTCTCCGCCCTATGGCGGGCCGGTTGTTCGTCTTTCATGTGTTCTCTTGAGTGCCTGAGTTCTTGTCGCTCTACTCTACTCCGCCGTCACAACGGCGGATCGACCAGACGCGCAAGGGTGCCCGCTTGCCGAGACGGCGCCCGGGAGCCAAGTTGAAGGTACTGTCACGCCCTGTGGGCCGCATCGGGACCCCGCCTAGCGGGAGCACGTTGCGCCGCTCTCATGACCCTCACCTAAGGGCACGCGGGTCGTCCGCGGCACGAGCGATGGGCAGCGCGGTTCAGGATAGCCTCCGCAAGAGTTGCGGACGTCATGTGCGGTGTGCCGACGCCGTCACCGAACCGCAGCGATCAGTCGGCGCTTCCCCGAGGAGGAGGCAATGCCACCCGGCGAATTGTAGCCCGGGGCTGCTTTAGGGCGGTCCCGGGCTTCTCGTTTTGGCAAGCGGTTCAACCGTGAGCCGACACCAGGTCGATGGCTGCCGCCACCAACGTCCACTGAAGCACCATCTGGTCGCGGATCGGCATTGGCCGGAGCCCACTGGTCGCGATCTCCACCTCAATGGAGGCGACCCCCTCGTCGGCTCCCGATCTGAGCACGGACACCCAGCGGTTGCGGCGCTCCAACCACGCCTCGCGAACCGGATCGGGTGGGCCAAGCGTCTCACCCACACCCGGCGTGATGAAGAGGGGCATCTCGCTGACGACCGTCAGGCAGTCGGCGCCGAAGGACCTCATCGCCTCCATGGAGCTCGGGCGGAAGCGGCCGGCGGTGGCTTCATCTCCAAGCGCCAGAAAGTGCTTCCGCATGGCCTCGGAGTCCGGGCGCGTGCCGAACCCCCGTTCCAATCGGTGAAACCCCTTCTCGCCGTGCCGCTCCACGTCGTGCAGCGTGTATCCAAGTCGGCCGGCCTCGGCGGCGCAGCGCGCCTTAAGCGGTGCGCAGCGGTCGGCCCACGCCGCATCCAGCAGAAAGAACGGTCCCGCAGACATGGCCATTCCATGCAGGGAGGCGTGCACGTCGAACGGTACCCCGCCGGAACGCCACCAATCGTAGATCCCCAGATTCTCGGGTCGTGCCTCGCGGTCATCGGCATCTTTCGGGAAGCAGAACTCCATGTCCTCACCCGGAAGCTCCCGCATGACGTCGGTGAGAAAAGCCACCGGGTCGTACGCTGCTCCGGTGGCGCCCGCCACCGATCCCGCGAGCCCTTCCTCCCAGGTATGGTTCACGACTTCACCGTCCGGGTTGGCATGCGGGACGATCCACCACTCGCAGCGCTCGAGCAAAGGATGACTTCCCGAGTCCATGAGGTAGCGGGCGAGCCTACGTAGGAGCGCCGGGCCTACAGGCTCGTCCGAGTGGCATCCGGCGATGAGGCTCACACGGATGGGCCCTTCCCCAAAGATGAAGCCACGTACCTTGCGGCCCTCCCGCGACCGGCCGATCTCGTCGCCCTCATCGATCGAGACAGGAGCCGAGGCCAGGATCTCTTCGATCAACGTGGAATCGTCGAACATGCGGGAAGCATCGGTGCGACTGCCTGGGCGAGCAAGCCCCAACACTGGACCCGAGGGCCCCTGGGGCGGCACTGTTGGCTGCGTGACCTCCCCCCTCACCGGTACGGACATGCCAACGGCCGATCCAAAAGCCAAGGGCCTCTCGCGCAACGTCTGGGTGCTCAGCGCCACGAGCTTCCTGACGGACATCTCCAGCGAGATGATCCAGAATGTGCTGCCGCTTTTCCTGTCGAACGTGCTGGGCGTAGGCACGGCCACCATCGGACTGATCGAAGGCGTCGCGGCATCCACGGCCAGCTTCCTAAAGGTCTACTTCGGGGCGTTATCGGATCGCCTCCGCATGCGGAAGCGGTTCGTGGCGGGTGGCTACGCATTTTCGGCCATCGCCAAAGCCGGATTCTACTTCGCGAACAGTTGGGGTGCGGTGGCCGGGGTGCGCTGGGCTGAGCGCACCGGCAAAGGGATGCGCACGGCACCCCGCGATGCCATGCTCGCCGACTCCGTCGAGCCCGGCCGGCGCGGACTGGCATTCGGGCTGCATCGAGGAGCCGACACGGGGGGAGCGGTCCTGGGCCTCCTGATCGCGATCGCCGTGGTGTCGGCCATACAGCAGAACGCCGGCGTGCTGGACGAGAACACCTTCCGCGTGCTGGTCCTGCTCGCCCTGATTCCGGCCGTCCTGGCAGTCATTACGGTGACGGTGTGGGCGAAGGACGTAAAGGGCGCGACGTCCGGATCCCGTGCAAAAATCAGCTTCCGCGGCCTCGGAAAGCGGTTCGGAGTCTTCCTCGCGATCTCGGCGCTGTTCGACCTCGGAAACTTCTCGGACGCGTTCCTGGTGCTCCGCGCCCAGGAGCGCGGGCTCGGCGTGGTGGACGTGCTCTGGACGCTCTTCGCGTTCAACCTGGTCTACGCCATCGTCTCGACTCCCGCGGGCTCTCTCTCTGATCGATTCAATCGCAAGGTGGTCATAGGGACCGGGTGGATCCTGTACGCCGCCATCTACCTCGGCTTCGCGCTCGCCGAGACCCCGACCCACGTGGTCGTGCTCTACATGCTGTACGGGGCGCACTACGGGCTCGTGGTCGGAACCGGCAAGGCGTTTGTCGCGGACCTGGTGGAGCCGGCCTCGCGTGGGACGGCCTTTGGGGCCTACCATGCGACGCTCGGTATCATCGACCTGCCGGCCTCACTCATCGCCGGCGTCTTGTGGCAGGGGGTCGGGGGATGGCAGGGTTTCGGGCCGGCGGCGCCCTTCTATTTCGGAGCGGGCACAGCCTTGCTTGCGGCCGTGCTACTCTGGACGCTCGTCCGGGAGGAGGCGGCAAGTCACTAGAACGGCGTCGAGGCGAAAGGAGACCACTAACGCTTGCGCGACGTCCCGTCCAGATCGTCGGGATAGGGCACCTGCGCGAACTCCGCCAACGTCGGAGCGAGGTCCACCGGAGATACGCGTTCTTCGTCGATGCCCGCCGCGATCCCCGGGCCCATGAGGATGAACGGCACCCTGCGGTCATAGAGGTAGGGCGTGCCGTGGGTCGTGCCTCGGGGCACATCCCAACGCAGATGGTTGGGCTCGATCAGGATCTCGACACCGAACCGGCCGAGCAGGCCACCCGGTCGCCCCTGATAGAGGGAACGGCGCACGTAGATGGACATCGAGTCCGTGAGCTCACCGCTCAAAAGGTCCTCGTGCGTCCAAGCACGCGCGACCCACGGCAACTCGGGAATCGCTGCCGCGAGGCCGTTCGGCACAGCATTCGCGCCCCTCCCCGCATTCTCCCGAACGACCTCGTCGAATCTCGCCTGCAACTCCACGAGCGCATCCCTCGTCAGCCGAACACCGGGCTGGTCACCATCCTGAATGAACTCCGGAATCCCGAGAACGCCGTGATCCGCAGTGAACGCGACGAGGTAGGTGTCGTCACCGATCTCAGCGTCCAGGTACTCGAAGAACCTTCCCAGCTCTCGGTCCAGTCGAAGAAGGTTGTCGAGCTCTTCGCGGCTGTACGGCCCGTACGCGTGCCCGACCTTGTCGGTCTGGGACAACGAAATGGCCAGTAGGTCGGGAGTCTCGTCGTCACCGAGATCCTCGGCGTCGATGGCTGCGCGAGCCATGTCGAGCACGAGGGCGTCGACGGCAGGAGTGGTCGCGAGCCATTCGTAGAAGCTCAGAGGGGGATCCCTCACGGGCCCCTCTCGGAATACGTGGGGGAAGGCGGTGTTGATGCCATCCGCCTCGTAGACGGTCGTGTCGGGACGAGACCGCGCGAGCGCCGGCTCCGGGATGTCGCTCCACCAGGTGGAGTCACTTTGAAACTCGGGGATCATGCCTTCGTTGAACCGCCGCACCCACCGGGGATACTTGTCCCGGTAGTATACCGACGTGACGAAGCGACCGACCAATGGGTCGAACCAGTACACCTGTCCGCGGTGGAGAGACGCCATCAGGATGGCGGCGCGGTCCTTACCCGCAATGGAGACCACCTTGGTGTCGTCGTCATACTCATACATCCAATCGGCCAGACCAGGACGTAGCAGCACACGCGCCGAGGCGCCCTCGTACCCCGGGAGCTCGATGAGCGGCATTTCCGGGTCGATTACGTTGACGATCTGGCGCCATTCGAAGGTGTCGTCCTGTTCCCACCAGGCGTTCGCGACCACTCCGTGCCGCGAGGGATACACCCCGGAGGCCATCGTCGCGTGTCCGGGAGACGTCTCCCCTATGGCATAGTCGTTCGTCGCGTTGGGATATACCCGCCCTCCCTCGAGTAGCCTGCGGAGGCCGCCCGTAAAGAGGTCCTGATAACGCTCGAAGAGATCGGCGCTCAGCGCATCGACTACCAGGAGAACCACCAGCCGAGGCGGGTCCTCCTGCCGGACGGGAGCATCCGTCGGCGCCGGGGGCGGGGGCGGGCCCATGGCGAGCAGGGGCACGGCGAAAAACGTCATGCCCAACGCGAGGCGAACTCTGCTCATGGGTCAACCATCCGACATGATGAGGGAAAAATTATCTGGTGCTTTCATATGGAATTCGGAATAGTGTGCTACACACTTCTCTACTGAAGGATACCTGCCATGCCCACGCGTGTAATTCTTTCAGCCCTGGTCGTCTCGACCTTCCTGCCGATCCCCGGATCCGCACAGGAGGCCGTTCCGCCCCTGTTCGCCTCGCAGGAGATACTCGAGTTGAGGATTGAAGCGAATTTCAACAAAATCCACAAGGAGCGGAAAGCGAAAGCCAAGTCTTACCCGGCGACGCTCCGTATGGAGGATCGGGACGGAACAGTCCAGGAGCTCGGGCTGAAGATCAAGACGCGAGGCATATTCAGACTCAAGAGGAGCACCTGCCAGGACCCGCCCTTGAGGCTCGACTTCCCGAAGTCCGAGATGGAGGGAACCGTCTTCGAGGGCCAGAACAAGCTCAAGCTCGTGACACACTGCCGGGACAACGACGAGTACGAGCAGAACACGCTCGAAGAGTACTTGATCTACAGGACATACAACCTACTTACCGACTCGAGCTTCCGGGTCCGGCTGGCGCGGATTACCTATGTGGACTCACGCGGGAACGACGATGACCTGGTCCGCTACGGATTTCTGATCGAAGACGAAGACAGGCTGGCAGAGCGCCTCGACGGCAAGATCGTCAAGGCGAGGGAAGCTCCTCCGAACCTGTTGAGCGACGAGGAATCTGCCCTGGTCTCGGTCTTCCAGTACATGATCGGCAACACCGATTTCTCGGTGGTGTTCTTCCACAACATCAAGCTCGTTCAACTGGCTACGGGTTCCTACGTACCCATACCGTACGACTACGATTGGGCAGGCCTGGTGGAGGCCGCTTACGCAAAGCCGAACAGCCGATTCGGCACACGCTCCGTGCGGGAGCGGGTCTACCTGGGCTTCTGTCGACCGGCGGTGGACTTTGGGTTGATCTACCAGCGGTTTCAGGAGAATCGCGAGGCCATTCTCACCCTGTTCGCCACCCAGGAAGGCCTCAGCCAGCGTAGCCGGGAGCGAGCCACCCGCTACCTAGAGGCGTTCTTCGAGATTCTCGACGACCCGTCCAAGGCTAACTGGGAGATCGTCGGCACCTGTCGGTCTACCTGACGTACCGCTAGAGGCAAGAGGCCGCCGGCTTACTCCTCCCGAAGCGCGACAACCGGCGCGATCCGAGCCGCGCGGCTCGCCGGTATCAGCAGGGCCGCGATGCTGACGGTTGTCAACAAGAGTGAGATCCCGACGAAAGTCATCGGGTCCCACGCGCTTATGTTGAACAGGAACGAGGACAGCGCCTGGCCGAGTAGCGCCGCCAGCCCGAGGCCGAGAACGATGCCCACTCCGAGTGGCATAATACCCTGCCTCAGGATCAGCCGTACGATGCTACCACTGTCCGCACCGAGTGCCATGCGGATACCCACTTCCGCAGTGCGGCGGCCAACGGAGAACGCCATGACCGCGTAAAGGCCGATCGAAGCGAGAAGAAGGGCCACTACGCCGAAGATCGCAAACATGCCGCCGATGATCCTGTCATCGACAGAGGCATCCTTGATGCGTTGCTCGAATGTCGCGACCCGGTTCACCGGGATATCCGAGTCGATCCGAGTGATGATGTCTCTTACCGGCAGGGCGGCCAGGAGCGGGTCACCGTTCGTCTTGAGCATCACGGAAAGTCCGGCCACAGGGTTCTGGGCGAGCGGAGCGAACATGTTCTCGGGCTTATCGGCAGCGAACTGGAGGGGCTCGAGCATGTCGATCGTGCGGACCACACCCACTACCGTGTGCCACGGGTT
>JBGMRK010000118.1:0-1719 GCA_048061375.1 Longimicrobiales bacterium
CGGATCTCGACCATCTTGTGGGCGCTGCGCGTCGCGACCAGCAGATCCATCTATTGGGCGAGCGCCTCTTGCTGGTGGGCTGTGAGTCGCCGAATGCCGTCGAGTGCGAGATCGAGGAGGTTGTCGAGTTCCTCTCGCGAAAACGGATCTTTTTCAGCCGTTCCCTGGACTTCCACGAGCCGGCCCGAAGCGGTGGCGACCACATTCATGTCGACTTGGGCCGAGGAGTCCTCCTCGTAATTCAGATCGAGGCAGGCGACACCACCGACGATTCCGACACTCACCGCCGTTACCATCTCGCGGAGCGGATTGCGGGCGATCAGACCCTCTCCCACCAGACAGCGACAAGCCGCCTCGAGTGCCACACAGGCACCCGTAACGGCAGCCGTACGGGTCCCGCCGTCCGCTTCGAGGACATCGCAGTCGACTATGATGGTCCTTTCGCCCAATGCCCCCAGGTCGATCACGGACCGCAGTGATCGCCCGATGAGGCGTTGGATCTCCTGAGTGCGCCCACCTACGCTACCCCGCTCACGTCTGCTACGGGTGTGAGTGGCACGGGGTAGCATGCTGTACTCTGCCGTAACCCAACCCGCTCCCCGCCCCGCTTTCCAATCGGGCACGCGCTCTTCGACGCTCGCCGCACAAAGAATTTGCGTATGGCCGGCGCTGATGAGGCAAGAGCCCTCGGCATGCCGTGCTTTTCCGAGATCGATCGTGATGGGTCGTAACTCGTCCGGAGTTCGCCCGTCGGGCCGGCTCATGGGTCACTCTCCCGTAGTTGCCGAATCAGTTCTGTGGTGGAGCGACTCTCCACATACGGGATGACGACGACGCGTCCGCCCCCACGCTCTACCGTGTCGGCCCCCACGATTCCCTCAGGTGTGTAGTCGCCGCCCTTCACGAGCACATCCGGCCGCAGGGCGGCGATCAACTCGGCGGGCGTGTCCTCGTCGAAGAGCGTGACCGCCGTGACCGAAGAGAGGGCGGCGAGAACGAGCGCCCGATCCCCTTCGGGCACGAGCGGCCGTCCGGAGCCCTTGAGCCGTGCAACCGATGCGTCGGTGTTCACCCCGACCACGAGCGCATCCCCCAGACGGCGAGCCTGCTCGAGGTACGTCACGTGGCCACGGTGTAAGATGTCGAAGCAACCGTTGGTGAACACGACCCGCCGATCTCTCGGAGGGCCGTAACGGGTGATGAAATCTGATCGTGTGAGGATTTTTTGGGCGGCGCCGGAAGCTTCGGTCATGAGCCCGAAGCCCCGGCCGCTTCAGCCGCCTCGAGCAAAGCATTCGCACCTCGGTTTATCAGCGTCCGAGCGGTACGCCGGCCCAACTCCGCCGGGTCACGTGCGGTGCCGGTGAGGTCCGCACGCACCAGTTGCCGCCCATCCGGACTCGCCACCAGAGCCCACAGGCGGAGTCCGCCGGCGTAGGTCAGTCCAAGCGCACCGACGGGCACGTGGCAACCGCCACCCAGAGTGGCGAGGAGTGAACGCTCGGCGGTGACGGCCATCTCGGTCTCCGGGTGGCGAAGAGGCTCCAAGAGCGCGCGGGTCTCCTCGTCGTCGGTGCGTGTCACGATGCCGAGAGCGCCCTGGGCGGGAGCGGGCAGCCAGGAGGTGCGTTCCATCCATTGACCGATGCGATCCTCGAGCCCGAGACGAACGAGGCCGGCCCCAGCGAGTATCACCGCGTCGTAGTCGCCGGCATCGAC
>JBGMRK010000118.1:1819-7572 GCA_048061375.1 Longimicrobiales bacterium
GCCACCGTTCGGCTTTGAGTGAGGGCGAGCTTCGAGCCCCGGGATCCTAACCTGAGCACCGTCGTCATGATCTGAAATAGAACACCAAATAGGCGGCGAGGAGCACCGCGACCCAGAGGACCATGCTACCCGTCGGCCACGTCCGGGCGAGGATGCCCTGTGGCTCGTGGTGCCGAAGGAGTCCATTGGTGAATCTCCGAGCGCGCGGCATCGTGGCATTCAGCACGAGGGCCTGTACACGCGTCGTTCGAACGGCGAGTTCTCGGCCGAGCGCGGTGCAGAAGCGCCGGTAGAACCAGTCGAAGTCCAACGTGATGGTCGACGTACGCTGCATCTGAGGGAGGAGCACGAAGAAGGCTAGGCCGGCGAACAGCAGCAACTGCGACTGGGCCACCACGTGTGGGATCGTATACGGCACGAATTCGACGGTGTACGGCAGGATGTCGTACAGCGGTTTCGGATAGACGCCGATGCCGATTGAAAGGAATACGAAGAGCAGCATGGCCCACTGCATGTTCATCGGAGGATCCGAGGGGCGCAGCCCCGAATCCTTCTGGAAGAACACGAACCAAGGGAACTTGATGCCCGCGTGCAGGAATACACCGGCCGAAGCGGCGGTCAGGAGAAACCAGACGATGATGAGCTGTTGGTCGCCGGCTCCCTCCGCGATCATCGACTTGGACACGAAGCCCGACGTGAACGGGAATGCCGAAATCGCCAACGCGCCGATGCCGCCGCTGAGAGTCGTGATCGGCATGGTCCGGAACAGGCCGCCGAGGTCGCTGCACTTCCTCTTGCCGGTCCGGTACAGAACGCTGCCCGCCGACATCATCAGTAACGCCTTGTAGATGATGTGTGCGAACGCGTGCGAGGCCGCCCCGTTTAGCGCCATCTCGGTGCCGATCCCGATTCCAGTGACCATGAAGCCCACCTGGTTCACGATCGAATAGGCCAGAATGCGGCGCATATCGTTCTCGAGCAGGGCGTAGATAATCCCGTAGAAGACCATGTAGAGGCCCACCGGGATCAGGATCCAAGTGCCGGGGAAGGCGACCCACAACGTGAAGACGGCCGTCTTGGTGGTGAACGCGGAGAGGAACACCATACCGCTCGGGCTGGCCTCGGGGTACGCGTCCGGGATCCAAGCGGACAGGGGTGGCGCGCCCACGTTGATCAGGAATCCGATGAGTATCAGGACTCGGCCGAACGAGTCGGGCTGCATCGCCTCGAACGCCACCGACCCTGTGTCCGCTATTTGAGCTATGATCCCGATCATCAGGATCACGCCACCAAGGAGGTGGATCAGCATGTAGCGCATGCTGGCCTCGAAGGCCTTCGGCTGGTCTGACGCCCACACCACGAGGGTCGAGCCTACAGCCATGAGCTCCCAGAACACGAACACCGAGATCAAATCGCCCGCCGAAGTGACGGCGATCGCGCTGCCCGCGTAGCCGAAGGCGGCGGCGAGCTCGAGCGTGCGGGCTTGGCGGAATGCGAAGAGGCCGCCGGCGAATGCCATGATGGAGAAAACAGTGCCGAACAGACGACCCACCGTGCTGCCGAATACCGGCGTGAGCTGGTAGTCCAGGAAGGAGAGTGTGACCGCGGCTCCATCGGGAATGAGCCAGACGGCCCAGAGCGTAAGCAAAGGCAGGCCCAGGACGAGCGCCCCCCTCACCCGCCCACGCACGAACGGGATCAGCAGACCACCTACGATCAGGATCATCCCCGGTGGGAAGCTAATCGTCAAAGTAAGTATCCCGCCGCTTGAGGAAGCGTCCCAGCACCTTCGATACCACGATCATGCCCACACAGGTGAGGAAGCCGTACCACGCGTAGAACGCGAAGCTGCCTTCGATCCCGAACTCTCCGTATTGATTGATCACGAAGTCGGGCGCTACAGTGGCAGCGAGCACACCGATGAACACGATCCACAACACGCGAATCGAGCCGGGGCGCACCAGCCAGTGGTCGTCTTGGCGGTTGCCGGTCATGGCCCGCCCCCTGTGAATGCGTGTGCCAGGGCGAGGGGCACACCCGGGAAGAAGAACAACAGAACGGTCAGGCCCGCCGTGGCAGAGAGCGCTACGACCATGGCTAGCGGCGCCTCGCCGTGCCCGTGACTGTCGGGGTGGTCACCGATCGGCGCTTCCTCCTCCATGAAGAACGCCATATAGACGATCGGCACGAAGTAGGCCGCGTTGAGTAGGGTGCTCGCCACGAGGATGCCCATCGCAAAATATTGATCGGCTTCGAATGCACCCAGCAGAATGTACCACTTGCTGATGAACCCACCGGCCGGGGGCAGCCCGATCATCGAGAGGGCTCCGATCGCAAAGGCACCCATCGTCCAGGGCATGCGTCGGCCAATCCCCTTGAGTTGGCCGATCTCGGTCTTATGAGCCGCGGTGTAGATCGAGCCAGCCGCGAAGAAAAGCGTGATTTTTCCGAATGCGTGGGCCACGATGTGGAGCCCCGCTCCGGCGGCCGCGATGGGCAGGAAAATGGAAGCGGAGAGCACGATGTACGAGAGTTGGCTGATCGTGGAGTAGGCCAGCAAACGCTTGAGGTTGCCCTGCTCGAAAGCGATCCGGAGCGCGACCACAGAGGCGGCGATCACAGTGAAGCTGGCAACGTAGAGCAGCCAACGCGTGCTCGGTTCGGCCTGAAGCAGCTCGAGTCCGAACACGTAGACGAGCACCTTCACGATGCTGAACACGCCGGCCTTCACCACGGCCACCGCGTGCAGAAGCGCGCTCACCGGCGTGGGAGCGACCATCGCTGCCGGCAGCCAGCGATGGACGGGCATGATCGCGGCCTTGCCGATCCCGAACATGAACAGGAACAGGAGCAGACCCACCTGGGCACCCTCGAGGCGGCCCGATAAGATGCCTCCCTCCGTGAACTCGGTGGTGCCGGCGGCCTGCCATGTCCACACGATGGCGAACAACAGCAGGCCGATCGACGTCGTCATGAGAATGCCGAGGTACGTTCGCCCGCCGCGCTTCGCGTCATCTGTGCCATGGTGTGCGACGAGCGGGTAGGTCGAGAGGGTCAGCACCTCGTAGAACACGAACAGGGTGAGCAGATTTCCGGCGAACGCGACGCCGATCGCGCCGGCGATCGCGACGGCGAAGGCGACGTAGAACCGCGTCTGGTGCGATTCGCCGTTCGCCCTCATGTAACCGATGGAATACAGCGAGTTCACGGGCCACAGCAGTGCCGCGACGCCCGCGAAAATCATCCCCAACGGCTCCACGGTGAACCGGAGCTGGATTCCCGGGACCCACTCGACCAGGTCCACGCTGGGGCGGGCTCCGGCCAGCACCTCAGGAATCAACGAAGCAACCACGAAGAGCAGCGCGGCGCTGGTGACCAATGTCACCGCCTCCCTCAGGTTGGGAAGCCTCCCAGCCGCAGCGATGAGTACCGCGCCCGCCAGCGGGATCGCGAAAGCCAGGACCACGGTGGTCTCCGGGCTCATGGACCCACCCCCAGCAGGCTGCGGGCCGCCGCTCCGGCGACTCCGGCCGTGAACGAGGCGTCGATCCCGAAATAGAGGTTGACCAAGATCAGAGCCCACGTGGGCAACAACATCGCCAGGGGCGCTTCTTTCAGCTCGTCATCGTCATCACCCGGAAACTCCTGGAAATACGCGGCTTCCACTACCCGCCAGATGTAGACTGCAGCCATGAGTGATACGATTAGAATCAGTGCGGCGACCGGCCACCAGCCCTTCTCGAGCGCCCCTTGGATGAGGTACCACTTGCTGACGAAGCCCACGGTGAGCGGCACGCCGATCAGGCTGAGCCCGGCGATCACGAATGCCGCCATCGTCCAGGGCATGCGCTTCCCCAGGCCGCGCATGGAATCGATGTGAACGGATCCGACGCGGTACATTACGCACCCCAGCGCCATGAATAGAGCGGCCTTAATCATGGCGTGGTTGAACAAGTGGAGAATTCCGGCGGTCAGCCCGGTGACCGACGCCATACTGATCCCGAGTATCATGTACCCGACTTGGGCCATGCTCGAGTAAGCCAGCATTCGCTTGATGTTCGTCTGGAAGATGGCGACCAGCGACATGCTGAAGATCGCCAGGAGGGCGAGCGGCAACAGCACGCGGTCCAGCTGCATCACGTCGAAGGAGAACGCCGGTCCGAAGACGGTGAAGAAGAACCGGATCAGCATGTAGACCGCCACCTTTGTGGCGGTCGACGCCATGAACACGCTTACGGTCGACGGAGCGTAGGTGTAGGCGTTTGGTAGCCAGAGGTGGAGAGGAAAGAGCGCCAGCTTCAGACTGATCCCGACGGTGAGAAACGCGAACGCCACCGGGATCGTGCGAGAAGCGGACACCTGAGGCAGGAGTTCGGCCAGGTCCGCCATGTTGAGCGACCCGGTCATGACGTACATCATGCCGATGCCGATCAATATGAAGGTCGCCCCCACACTGCCCATGATCAGGTACTGGAAGGCCGCGGTGAGCGCTTTCCGATTCTGCCCGATGGCGATCAATGCGTACGCGGAAAGCGACGAGATCTCGAGGAAGACGAAAAGGTTGAAGACATCACCCGTCACCGTGATTCCGAGCAGCCCCGCCACGCTGAGCATGAACGCCGCATAGAACAGAGACACACGGGAGGCCTCCACCTCGCGCTCGATGCTCTTGAGCGCGTAGAGTGTTACGAGCGCCGCGATGGCCGACACGGTGAGGAGTACGAAGGCGCTCACCGTGTCGATGCGGTATTCGATGCCCCACGGAGCCGCCCAACCGCCCAGTGCGTAGCTTATCGGTCCGTCGGCCAACACGAGTGTCAGGAGTTGGATCGCGATCCACAGTGAAGTCCAACTCGCCGCCACGGCCACGGCCCACGCGACGCGTCTGTTCCGTACGGTCGCACACAAGGGGGCCGCCAGGAGCGGCACGAGCACCTGAAGTACCGGTAGGTGGGCGATCAAGGGAGCAGGTCCTCCGCCTGGATCTCGTCCTCTTCGATCGTCCCGTAGGCCTCTTTGATCCGAACCACCAGGCTGAGTCCGAGCGCGGTGGTCGCGACCCCGACGACGATTGCCGTGAGGATCAGCACATGGGGCAGCGGGTTCGAGTAGACCGCGTCCCCCTCAACGAGGATCGGCGCGGTACCGCCCCTCACGTTTCCCATGCTGATGTAGAGGATGAACACGGAGGTCTGGAAGATGTTCAGACCCACGATCTTCTTTACCAGGTTCCCGCGAGAGATGAGGATGTAGAACCCCACCATCATCAGGAATATGAAGATCCAGTAGTTGAAGAGGCCGAGAACGTTCACGAGGACATCTTCCGTCGGCCCGTGAACGAGTAGAAGATGGCCACCATGGATCCGAAGACCGTCGTGAAGACGCCCAGCTCTACCAGAAGGATGCCCAACTCTTGTCCATGCACGGGATCGAGCCGAAGAACGTCGTAATCGAGGAAGACCCCTCCCTTGAGGAGAGAGGCGACTCCGACACCCGCGAAGATGACGACCCCCAGCGCGGCGCAGAAAGACGCGAAGCCCAGGGGCAAGACGCGCTTGGCGTGGGCAAGTCCGTAGATCAGGGCGTATAGAATGAATGCTGAGGCGAAGATCACCCCTGCCTGAAAGCCGCCGCCAGGACTGTAATCTCCGTGGAATTGGACGTACAGCGCGAAGAGCAGGATGTGCGGAATCAGGATCTTGGCCCCGACCCGGAGAATGACTCTATCCTCCATCGTCATCCCCCTTCCCTTC
>JBGMRK010000119.1:0-5542 GCA_048061375.1 Longimicrobiales bacterium
TCTAGCGGTGTCATCCCAACGTATTTGAGGCCGCTTCCCGTGTTGAACAGAACGACTTCATCCTGTGGCAACAAGCATCCGCTCTGAAGCAACGGGGGCACAGCGGCAGCCACCGCACCACCCTCCGGGCACACGAACACTCCCGTCTTCGCCCCCAACAGATGGACCCACTCGTTCATTTCCGAATCGCTCACGGCCACCGCCGCTCCTCCGGATTCGCGGACTGCATCGAGGATGAGAAAGTCACCCACCGCCTGAGGCACGCGAAGTCCTGCCGCATAGGTCGCCGAGTCCGTCCACGGCTTCGCTTCATGCTCGCCGGCCTCCCACGCCCGCACGATGGGTGCGCATCCCGATGCCTGAACGGAAAACATCTTCGGGCGTTCATCGCCGATCCATCCCAAGGCCTGCATCTCGTCAAACGCTTTCCACATTCCGATCAGGCCCGTCCCGCCTCCGGTGGGATAGATGAGTGCGTCAGGGAGGCGCCCCCCGAGCTGCTCGAAGATCTCGTACCCCATGGTCTTCTTGCCCTCCACGCGGTATGGCTCCTTCAGCGTCGAGAGGTCGAACCAGCCGTTCTCTTCCACTCCCTTTCGGACCACCTTGCCACAATCCGTTATGAGGCCGTCGAGAAGTTGCAGGTCAGCGCCGAGGGCACGGATCTCCTCGATGATCGGCGCCGGTGTATCGCTTGGCACAACGACGTGCACCGGCAACCCGGCGGCAGCCCCATAGGCCGCAGCGGCACTGCCAGCGTTGCCCGCCGACGGTAGAGCCAACTCGCTGGCGCCCAACTCCTTTGCTCGGGACACCGCGAGGCAAAGGCCTCGAGCCTTGAAGCTACCGGTAGGATTCTGCCCTTCGTCCTTGATCCACACACGCCCAACACCCATGTGGCGCGCAACGTTCGGAACATGTAGCAGTGGCGTCCAACCTTCCCCGAGCTTGATCTGGCAGGCTGGGTCACGAACCGGTAGGACCTCTTCATACCGCCATAGATCCGCGCTACGGCCCAAGAGGTCCTTAGGCGTGAACCCGGCTTTGATCGCCTCGAGGTCATAACAGGCGAAATATGGCTTACCCGTCGGAGATAGGGTCTGGAGCTTCTCACTCTCGGCATGTTCTCCCGTTCGCGTGCACTCGAGATGCGTCGCGCCGGGGAGTCTCGGATAATCGGTCATCGGCCTTTCCATGGATCGTCTCGAATTAGATCGTACTTAAGAAAGAACCCGGACATTACGCATGTGCCTGGGAAACAGAACTATAGGCCCCTCGCCTAACCACCCCAACCCCATGACTCTGACGCCTGCCGTCCAGGCTTCATATCTTGAATGGGCCCGCGCAAGACCAGGACCGCTATACCCGTAGTATGGGCAACCCTGTTTGGTGGTTTGGGCATCTGAGAAGGTGACTCGAGAAAACGAAGAATGACCGAAGCGAAACTCATAAGAAGGGCCTGTCAGGGCGACGGGCCCGCGATCCGTTCTTTATACGAGCGTTATGCCCCCCGGGTTTACGCCGTAGTGCGACGTATCGCGGGCGACGACGACCTGGCTCAGGACTACGCCCAAGAGGCGTGGATCAGGGCAATCAGGGCCCTCCCGACATTTCGGGGTGACGCACGGTTTTCAACGTGGCTACATCGAATCGCGGTCAACTCGGCGCTTCAGGCGCTCAGGAAGGCCGAAACACGCCAGAAACGTGAGGGCCCAATGCCCGAAACCATCGCCATCAGCCCTCAGTCCGGCGACGTGCTGTTGGGCGACCGGCTGGAGCAGGCGCTGGATCAGTTGCCCGTTAGGATGCGAAAGGTGCTGATCCTCCACGATGTGGAGGGCTATACGCATGAAGAGATCGGTGAGTTGCTGGGCGTGGCACCAGGTACGTCGAAGTCCCAGCTCTTCAAGGCAAGAGGCAAGATGAGGACCCTGCTGCAGGCGCTGATGGCGCCCAACGGCCAAGAGGAAGTAGAAGCATGGAGCATTTGACGAACGAAACGCTGGCTCGCTTGGTGGATGAGCGTCCGAATCCGGAACAGAGGGAGCACCTCTCTTCATGCACGGTGTGCGCGATCGAGCTTCGCGATCTTCGCCAGCAGACCGAGGCACTCGGGTGCTTGCCGGACCTGAGGCCGCCGCCCGGGGATTGGGTGGAGCTCGAAGCGCGACTGATGTCCGAGGGCCTGGTCGATGGTGGGAGCCGCTCCCGGGGCTTCAGCGTGCTCTTCCGCACCGGATGGATGCAGGCGGCGGCGGCGGTGATTCTATTCCTCGGCGGCACCAGTTTCGGCGCGGCGATGTCCGAAGACATCCAGGCAGCCTTACACGACCCGTCCGATGCCGCGGTAGCAAGTGTGCCAGAGTCTGTGGAGGCCGCGGCCGCGGCCGTATATAACGCGGAGCAAACCTACCAACAGGCTCTGGTCCAATACGGACAAATCGAGCGCGGTGGGCGCGTGAGGAACTACGGAGAGCTTCTCGGCCGCGCGGCGACGCTCGACGCCCTCCTCGCGGCAACGCAAGAAGCGGTACGCATCGCACCATCCGACCCGTTCTTCAACGGATTGCTGGTCAATACACTCGCCGAGCGTGAGCAAATGCTCCGGCAGATTTCGTCCACGCGGGACGGTGGCTGGTTCTGAGCATGTTCAAGCCCCTGTTCCGTGGCCTGACTTCAGGCCTTCTGGCGCTCTCCTTCCTGGCGACCTCTGTGGACGCCCAGGGAGTTGGCGTCCGCCGATCGCAGTCCGCCGGCAAAGGCTGGTTCGGGATCAGTACGAGCATCGACGCGAGCATCATTGACGGCAGAGAGACGGTCTTCATCATTATCGCCGAGACGATCAACGGTAGCCCAGCGGATATCGCGGGGCTCCTGCCCGGTGACACGATCTACCGGGTGGACGGACGCAGACTCACCTTACGGGCGTGGGACGGCCTCACGTCGCGGCTGACGCCGGGCGACGACATCCGCTTTTCCGTACAGCGCGATGGGAGCCGCCTCGAGGTGGTGGTTCCCGTCGGTCTGCGGCCGGCAAGCGCGCCCGCCATTCGTCCGTCGTCCACGGCTTCGGCAGGGTATTCCTATGGGTGGGAGGCCGTGCAGAACTCGATCACGAACCGGATCGCCGCCGTGCGAGTCCGCTACGAAAACGAACCCGGTTTTACGATCGTCCTAAACGGCGACTCGACCTCCCGAATACAGGTCTCGGTCGCCGAAAGCATCGAGCGCATCGGGCGGGCTGTGAGCGAAGGCGTGAACTGGGCCGGGTCGGGGTTTGCCATCAATGCGGATTCTTCCGGTTTCAGGTTCACCTTTGGCCCGGAGTCCGATGAGCGCTTGGAGGCATCCCAGCGAGTGCTGATTCTTTCGAGCCCTCGGAACGTGGCCGCGTCCGAGATGATCGCTTCGGCTGCCGCCCTGCCGTTCGAGTTTTACGTGCTCACGACCCCCGAGGCCGAATCGGTCAAGACGGACTTGGTGGACATACGTGAGAAGCTCGCACAGAACGAGGCCGCCCAGCGACAGCGCCAGAAAGCGTTGGCGGTGTTGCAGTTACCGCAGGCCCGGGAAGTAGGAACAGCCGGAGAAGCCGCCGGTCGCGACGACGAGCTCATCCACCTCCGCCTCGAGGGGGGCCGGCTGGAGTCCGAGATCAAGATTCTCGCTGGCCGGCTCAGGAGAATCGGTGACGACGAGCGAGAGGACCAAGGCATCGCCGTGCGCGAGCGGACGCCGGCCGTAGTTTTCTCAACTCCTCCGGTAGCACGTACCTCTACGTTCTCCGCACGCCTGGCCGGGCGACACTTCGTGGCGGGTGCCCAGCTAGCGGATCTCAACGCAGGCCTCGCCGAGTATTTCGACGTGCAGGACGGCGTGCTCGTGATGGATGTGCTCAGAGGGTCGTTGGCGGCACAAGCTAATCTCACGCCCGGCGACGTGATCATCCGGGTCGATCGCAAAGATGTCGGGTCGATGAACGCCCTGCGAGCGGCGCTCGCCACGTTCGGGCGCCGTGGCGAGACTACAATCACTGTCGTTCGAAACGGCGATCGTGTTCAGCTGACGCTGCCACGCTAGCGCGCTCTCCCTACTCGTACCTCAGGGCATCGATCGGATCCATCCTGGCCGCGCGGCGGGCGGGCCAGATTCCAAAGAACAGCCCAATTCCTACTGAAAATCCGAGCGCCATCATGATTGCAGAGGGCGCAACGACCGTCTGCCAGTTTGCCACCTCGGTCATCAGGCGGGCCCCGGTGAACCCAGCGATCACGCCTAGAAGGCCCCCGAGCGCGCACAGCACCAACGCCTCGATCAGAAACTGAAGCATGATGGCACGGCGGGTCGCTCCGAGCGCCATTCGCACACCGATCTCCCTGGTGCGCTCGGTGACGCTCACGAGCATGATGTTCATGATGCCGATCCCTCCCACGAGAAGGCTGATACCTGCGATGCCTGCCAGCAGCAGCGTGAACGTCTGCGTGGTCTCGTTGAACGTGGCGACAAGGTCGCTGGAGTTCCTGATACTGAAGTCGATTTCCTTGCCCGGACGGATCCTGTGCTCACGCCTAAGCACCTGGTCGATATCGGCAAAGGCCTCGTCCATGAATTCGGCGCTGGGCACTTGAGCGTAGATGCTCGAAAGTCGCTGACCCCGCCCCCCGAACAGGCGGAACTGCGCTGTGCTGGTGGGAATGAACGCCCAGTCGTCCGGCCGGAAGTAAAACGAGGTCTCTCCCTTTTCCGCCAGGATCCCGATGACCTCGAAAGGCTGGCCGTTGATTTGAATGGTGTTACCCACCAGGATTTCGGCGGGAGTGCCCAGTTTCTCGGGAATACCAAAGCCGAGCACCACGACCCGCCTACGACCTTGTACCTCACCCTGAGTGAATAGCCTTCCGTACTCCAACGTGTGGCTGTAGATGCCGAAGTACTCGGGCCAGACTCCCTTGACGTCGTTGCTGGAGTTCCAGCGAAGGTAGGCGAGCTGCGAGCGGGAACTGACCTCGGGCGAGATCGTCAGGACCCCACCCGGTTCGTCACGTAGCGCCTCGGCGTCCTCCACCCTGAGGTCCTCCGAGTCACCGGTGGATACACCCCCGAAGAATCGCTGGCCCGCGCGGATCGTGAGCACGTTGGTGCCCATGCGCTCGATCTGCTCCTCGACCTGCCGTTGGGCTCCCTCTCCCAGAGCCACCATGGCAATCACCGCCGAAACGCCGATCACGATGCCGAGCGTGGTGAGCGCGGAGCGCATCAGATTCGCCCTGATTGCGCTCAGAGCCACCATCAAGATTTCGAGCGAGAGCACCTATCTCCCGCGTCCCCGGCCACTAAACGGACTGCTGCTGCGCGAGCGTATTCGCTCCAAGAAATCCTGCTGCGACTGTTGGAGCTGCGCGGCGCCGATGAGCGCAATCTGCTCACCTCCCTCCAATCCGCTCAAGACCTGCGACCGGTCCCAGTCGCTCAGGCCTATCGTGATCGCGCGAGGCTCGATCGTGCCATCTTCGGCAATCAGGAATACCAGTGCCGGCCTGCC
>JBGMRK010000119.1:5642-7570 GCA_048061375.1 Longimicrobiales bacterium
ACGACCGCGTTGTTGGGCACCAGTACGACATCGGGCGCCTCCGCGATCAAGATCTCCACCTCAGCGTTCATGCCGGGCTTGAGCAGGCCCTCTCGGTTGCTCAGCCGCACGATCACGGGAAACATGGTTACGTTCTGCTGCACGACGGCCTGGGGCTCGATCTTCTCGACGACGCCGGAGAAAATGCGATCCGGAAAGGCCTCGACCCGTACCGTAGCTTCCATGTCCGCGCGAATCTCACCCATGTCCGTCTCGTCGACCAGCGTGCGGACCTGCATGTCCTCCAGGTTCGCCATGATCATGAGCGTGGTGCCACCCGAGACGTTCTGAGACGCCGACTGGATCACCACGCCCTCCTCCACTGAACGCTCGATGATCGTGCCGGCCATAGGAGCCCGGATCGTAACGTCCGAAAGCCTGAGTTCATTCAGCTCGAAGTTGGCCTCCGCCCGTACCAGCGCCGCCCGGGCGTTGGCATAATCCAGCTCGCGCGTTTCCAACTCCAGGGTCGTGATCACGTCCGCGGCGATGAGGTCCTCGGCCCGTGTATACTGGGCTTGCGAGATCTTCATCCGAGCCTTCGCGACATCGAGGTCCGCCTCCGCCTGCTCGAAGCCGTTACGCACGTCACGAGGATCGATTTCCGCCAACAGTGCCCCAGGCTCCACTTGGTCGCCGACATCGGCGTGCAGCCGCAAGATCTCGCCGGAGGCCTTCGACTTCACCTCGACACGCCGGATCGGCTCCACCGAGCCGGTCGCCTCCGCTTTGATGATCAGATTGCCCCGCTCGACCACTGCTGAAGGCACCGACGGTGCTTCGTCCGCCTCTCCCTCCGCGCAGGCCACCATAACGGGGAGCACCAATGCCACCCCGAGGAATCTCTTCACTGACGTCATGCCTCCACCCCCACGTGACCGTTCATGAAATCTCTCTCAATCATGCCGTCGCGCAGGTGAACCTGGCGCTTGGCGTGTTTGGCGACGTCGCGTTCGTGAGTGACCACGACTATGGTCTGGCCGTTGGCGTTGAGATCGACGAGCACCCTCATGATCTCCTCGCTCGTCGCCGAATCCAGGTTGCCGGTCGGTTCGTCGGCCAGCAGTAGCGCGGGATTGTTCACCAGGGCGCGCGCGACGGCGACACGCTGCCGCTGACCTCCCGAGAGTTCGGGTGGCCGGTGGCCCATCCGGTCCGACAGCCCCACCAGGTCCAGGCTCGCCTCCGCCCGTGCCCGACGCTCCTTTGAGCCAACCCCCGCGTAGATCAAAGGGAGTTCCACATTGTGCAGCGCCGTGGCGCGGGGGAGCAGGTTGAACGTCTGGAAAACGAAACCGATCTCGCGGTTCCGAACGCGCGCCAATTCGTCCTCCGACAACTCGCTCACCGGGCTTCCGCTCAGCCAATACTCACCAGCGGTGGGCGTGTCGAGGCAACCGATCAAGTTCATGAACGTGGACTTCCCACTCCCTGACGGCCCCATCATGGCCACGAACTCACTTTTCTCGATCTTCAGATCGACCGCGCGTAGCGCGTGCACCGTCTCCGCTCCGAGGACGTAGTCCTTGGTGAGACCCTCCGTCCTTATGATCAAGTCGCTCACAATTCCCTCCCGAGGATCGACTCCAACTCCGCACGTGCGACAAGATAGGAATACCGCGCCCGGACAAGGTCGACCCTGGCCTGGTCGGACGAGATCTGACTGGTGATCACATCGAGTATGATCGCCACACCCAGCCTGTAGCGCTCGCGTATAACCCTCAGGTCTTCATCGGATACGGCCACAGCCTCATGGGCGATCGCGATTGCGCGTTCCGCGGTCGTGACCGCCCTGAGGGCGCCATCGGCGTTCTGACGGGCCGCCAGCCTCGCATCTTCAGCCTGGAAGCGTGCCACGCGGTCCGAGTACTCCGCCCTCGCGATGCTCG
>JBGMRK010000120.1:0-4377 GCA_048061375.1 Longimicrobiales bacterium
GCGTATTCCAGGGGGGCGGCCGCCTTCTACATCCTGAGTTACGGCGTGCTAGGCATGGCTCCCTGGTACTGGATCGGCCCGAGGGTCGCCCAGGTGGGCCGACGCTTGGGGTATGTGACGCAGGCGCAACTGCTCGTGGGTCGCTTCCCCTCCCGGTTTCTCTCGGTGCTGATCGCGACGCTCACGCTCGTGGCGTTCGTGCCCTACATCACGCTGCAGATGCGCGGCGCCGGCATCGTGATTGAGGCGGTTACGGACGGTCACGTGCCTTTGGCCGTGGGTGCGGGTGTCGCCTACGGCATCGTGATCCTCTACGTCTT
This sequence comes from Longimicrobiales bacterium, assembly GCA_048061375.1. Lineage (GTDB taxonomy): Bacteria > Gemmatimonadota > Gemmatimonadetes > Longimicrobiales > Gaopeijiaceae > JACZXQ01. The sequence goes on from JBGMRK010000120.1 coordinate 321, forward strand.
GAGAAGCGGCGTCGTGGCGGTGGGCTGGACCAACACGTTCCAGGGGATCTTCATGCTGGCCATCGCCTGGGCGCTGGGTATCTACCTCCCGTTCCGCCTCTACGGCGGAATCGGGCCCATGTTCGAGCAGATCGCCGCTGTCCGTCCGGAGCTTCTCACGCCACCGGGCCTGACCGCTTCGGGCGATCCGTGGACGTGGGGAGGATACAGCACGGCGATCCTGGTGAGCGCGATCGGGCTCCAGATGTGGCCGCACCTGTTCATGAAGGCCTTCACGGCCCGTGACGACGATATCATCCGCCGGACGGTGATCCTCTTTCCCACCTTCCAGTTGTTCCTGATCCCGGTGTTCCTGATCGGCTTCGCGGGCGTGCTGTTCCCCGAGACACCGCCCAACTCGGACTTCATCCTTCCGTTCTTGGTGCTGCGGACGGGACTGCCGGCGTTGGTCGTGGGCCTCTTTTGCGCCGGTGCTCTCTCAGCATCCATGTCGACCGGAGATGCGCTCCTTCACGGAGCCGCGTCGGTGGTGGTCGAGGACGGTGTGCGGCCCTTCATGGACCTCAGCGACGGGCAGCGGAGGAACCTGATGCAGGTGTTGATTGTGGTGGTCGGGCTCGTTGCCTACTGGCAGGCGTTGGACGCGGAGAGTTCCCTGGTCCAACTGCTGCTCGGCTCCTACGGGATCATCGCCCAGCTCGCCCCACCGGTCTTGGCCGCCCTGTATTGGCGCCGGGCGACCACCGCAGGCGTGGTCGCCGGCCTGCTGGCCGGTGCCGGTACCGCTGTGTTTTTCTACGTCTTCTCAGAGTTGCGCCCACTGGACTTGCACGAAGGCATCCTCGGGTTGATGGTGCACATTCCCGTGTTGATCGGCGTCAGCCTGGTGACGCCTGCGCAGGACACCGAGCACGTGGCCCACTTCGTCGCGGGCTGCACAGACCCCCTGACCGGACCGGAGGCGCATCATGGAACTCGATGACGAGTTGATCCGCCGGATCGGCGAACGCCGAGCCCTCGTGCTCGAAGCGGGTCGCATCAAAGAGGCGCTCGGACTGCCTGTCATGGATCCCGCGAGGGAAGCCACGGTGGTGAGGCGGATGGCAGAGAGGGCGCGCGAATTGGGGGTCGACGAGGAACTCGCTCGCGACGTGGTCTGGCGCATCATCGCGTCGGCTCGCTCGGCTCAAGCGGGCGAGACCGCATGGGGGCCCCCGCCCCGGCCCGGGACGAATCGCCCTAGAGGTTCTAGTCGGCCCTACGGGCAGGGCTGAGCGCCGCTACCACGGTGCTCTTCCTTCCCACCGGCACGCGCAGCGGGAATACCTCAGCCGGCGGCGTCACTCCCCTGATCAAATGGGGATTGAGCCCCCTCACGTCAGCCACATCGACGCCCAGGCCCTCCGCCACCTTGGCGAGGGACGTCCCGCCGGGAACCCAGACCACATCGAACGCGTACGGGCTGGCCAACTCGAATTCGAAGCCCAGTGACTCCGAGGATCGGGCCAAACGAGTGACCGCTAGCAAGCGCGGCACATAATTCGCCGTTTCCCGCGGCAGGTGGTCGACGATCTCCCAGTATAAAGCTTCGTCCCCTTCCCTCGCCGACGCGTGCCGCCTGAGCGCGCGTGAGACGCGGCTCGGACCGGCGTTGTAGGCCGCCGCGGCGAGATACCATGACCCATAGCGCTCATAGAGCCGGGCCAAATAAGCGAGCGCCGCGTCCGTGGCCCGAATCGGATCTCGCCGCTCGTCCACGTACGCGTCCACGCGAAGTCCGTATGCCCTGGCCGTGCCGCTCATGAACTGCCACATCCCGGTCGCCGCCCGGTGTGAGCGCGCGTCGGCCGAAAACCCCGACTCGATCATCGCAAGGTAGACGAGCTCCTCCGGCATGTCTCGCTCGGCGAGCTTGGCGCGGATCATTTCCGCGTAGAGCCCTTCACGCGCCAACAATCCCTCGAAAGCGACCCGCTCGTCGGTCGAGAACCGCTCCATCCAGTACTCGACTCGCTCGTTGACCTCCGTGGGCAATGGCAAGCCGAGCGACGCAGTCGACCCGGCCTGACCTTCGGCCGCGGCTGAACCATCGCCGTTCGTGGAGCCCACCCGTGCGTCAGCCGTTCCCAGGGCGAGGCCCAGGACCATAAATACGACCGAGAAGATGAGCGCGAGGCCCCGCAGCAACCGGTGCCCGCCCCGTAGTTCTTCGGGCTGGAGGGTCTGCTTCACCACCCTCAGCCATCTATTTTTCTTCATGGAGTCCATGGGACCTCCTTCGATGTATCAAACCTTCGATCATGCTGCCTTACGGATTATCGAACGAAAAGATGCATTTCCATACACGACGGCCTGCCCCGCCGCATGGCGAAGCAGGCCGGCGAAATCTTTCCTTGGGAACTATTCGGGGTGGACCGACACCGCCTTTCGGCCGCGAACTCGCTCGAATTGCACGATACCGTCGGCCCTGGCATAGAGCGTGTCATCTCTGCCCTTGCCGACGTTCCACCCAGGATGGAAACGGGTTCCACGCTGCCTGATCAGAATGCTCCCGGCCGATACCCGCTCGCCCCCATAGCGCTTGATTCCCAAATATTGGGGGTTGCTGTCGCGGCCGTTTCTACTGGAGCCTACGCCCTTTTTATGTGCCATCGGTTCGTCCTGTGCGTGCCGGTCTCTACGTCAGAGCGCGATCTGCTCGACTCTGACCTCCGTGAAGCCCTGCCGATGCCCCGCCTTCTTGCGGTAGCCCTTACGGCGCTTGCGCTTGAAGATCACGAGCTTCTTGTCTCTCCCGTGCTGGATCACCTCGGCCGTAACCGAAGCGCCATCCACGAGAGGCTGGCCGACCGAGACGCTCTCCCCGTCGGATGCCAGTAGAACCTCATCGAACGTAACGGTGTCACCCGGCGCGGCGTCCAGCGAAGGAATACGAATCTTCCTTCCCGGCACCGCCCGGAATTGTTTACCACCGGTCCGAAACAGAGCGTACATGTGTGCCTCGATCACATCGAAAACAGTAGCCGTATAGCCTGACAAATTTAGAAAAGCAGAGGCTCGGGTCAAGGTGCTCAGGGGTCCGAACCGCCCAAACCCCCTCACGCACTCCCCACCGACACCTCAGGCGGCTGCGTACTTCGCCGTGACGTCGGTCTCGGCCGGGCCCGAGAGAAATCGGAAGTCGTCCTGCCCCAGGAGCGGGTCGTCCCTCACGTCTACCTTGATCTTCGTGTAGCGCGACATTCTTCGCACGAAGCCGGGCTCCTCCTCCATGATGCTCAGCGCCACCTCCGGATGGACCTTCACCAAGATCGACTTTTCCGAGCCACCCGAGCCCGCGCGCTTTAGGGAACGCTCAATCGTGCGCACGACGGTGGCCGGCGCCTGGATACGGCCGCGGCCGTTACAGGTGGGGCACATGAGCGTGAGTGACTGGAACAGAGACGGCCGCACACGCTGCCGCGTCATCTCCACGAGACCGAGGCCGGAGATCTCGAACGCTTTGGTCCTGGCTCTGTCCCGCCCAAGGTGCATTCTAAGCTCGTGGAGCACCTTGTCGCGGTTCTGCTGAGACTCCATGTCTATGAAGTCGCAGACGATGATGCCACCAATGTCCCTCAGCCTGAGCTGCTTCGCGATCTCGCGCGCCGCATCCATATTGACCTTGAGGATGGTGCTCTCCGCATCCCTCTTGCCCGTGTAGCGTCCCGTGTTCACGTCGATCGAGACCAGTGCCTCGGTCGGCTCGATCACGATGTGACCGCCGGAGGGGAGGTCCACCCTCCTGTGGAACGTGCGTTGGACCTCTTCTCCAATTCCGTACTTGTCGAACAGCGGCACGGGATCGTCATGGAAGCGGACCCGTTCCTTGAGCTCCGGATCCACGTTCTTCACGTATTGGAGGATCTCGCTGTAGACGTCTCTGCTGTCTACGATCACGGAGCCGAACTTGTCACTGAACAGGTCACGGATCACACCGCTGATCAGCTTGGCCTCACGGTGCACGGTGGCCGGTGCCTTGGACGAGTCGGCACGCACCTTGATCTTCTTCCACGTC
>JBGMRK010000120.1:4477-7435 GCA_048061375.1 Longimicrobiales bacterium
TCCTTCGTGGCCTGAACGACGATCTCCTGACCCTTCTTGATCGTATCCTGGATGGGCGGATACTTCCGCGATCTGCGATTGCGCCCGCGCCCATCATTCTCGTCGTCCTCGTCGTCGTACTCGAGGTCCGAGACGTGCAGAAAACCCGCTTTCTCGGTTCCGATGTCCACGAAGGCCGCTTGAATGCCGGGCAGAACCGCCTCGACTCGGCCGAGGAAGATATCCCCGACGATGCGCCCCTGATCGGGGCGGTCGAACATGATCTCTACGAGTTGCTTGTCTTCTACCATCGCCACCCAGGACTCGTGCCTGGTGGCAGTTATCAAAATATCCCTCTTCAAAATTTCTACTCCGTTTTCTCGTTCTCGGCGCCGCCGCGCGGTGTCAGCTCTTCGGGAGCCCCGGCCCCACCCATGCCACCCTTAGGTACTGGCATGTGACGGAATCCGGCCACCCCCGGAGCGTGATGTCGCGGCCTATTCGGCCCGAGAAACCTTTAGTGTCATGCCGGCGCCTCTTCACAGGCCATCTCACTGATGAGTAGACGGCCTATGACCAGACGCTGGATTTCGTTTGTGCCCTCACCGATCTCGCACACCTTGGCGTCCCGCATCATTCGCTCGACGGGATAATCACTGGTGTAGCCCGCTCCTCCAAGGATCTGAATCGCCTTCTGCGTGGCCCGCATCGCGAGCTCGGAGCAGAAGAGCTTGGCCATCGCGGCCGCCTTGGAGAAAGGCCTGCCCTGGTCCTTGAGCCAGGCTGCGTGATACGTGAGATGCTTTCCTGCTTCGATGTCGGTTGCCATGTCGGCCAACCCGAACTGGACTGCCTGGAAACCCCAGATCTTCTTTCCGAACTGCTCACGCTCGTTGGCGTAACGAAGCGCGGTGTCGAACGCACCCTCCGCCAACCCCAGGGAGAGCGCGGCCACGCCGATGCGACCGGCATCGAGGGTCTGCATGAAGTTGCTGAAGCCTTCGCCCTCCTCGCCCAATCGACTGCCCATCGGGACCAGAACGTCGTCCAGGAGTAGCTCCCTGGTGTCCGACGCCCTCCATCCCATCTTGTCTTCCTTCTTACCGGCGCTGAGCCCCTCGACGAAATCCAGGCTGTCATCGTGCCCGAATCCGAGGGTGCTGGCCCTTTCGATATCCACCGTGGGCTTGCACACGACGAAGCTGGTGATGCCGCGAGAGCCCGCGTCGGGATCCGTCATCGCGGTGATCGTGAAGATCTCCCCCACACCCGCGTGCGTGATGAAGATCTTGGATCCGTTCAGGCGATATCCTCCGTTTTCGCGAACGGCCCGAGTGCGCGTCCCGCCGGAGTCCGAGCCCGCCTCGGGCTCCGTAAGCCCGAACCCGCCCAGCACCTTGCCGCCGGCGAGCGGCGGTACGTACCGCTCCTTCTGCTCGGGCGTGCCGAACGTCAGGATCGGCGACGTTCCAAGCGTGGTGTGCGCCGAGACGGTGATGGCATGGCTGGCGTCGTACTTCGCCAACTCCTCGACGACCAGGATGTAACTCAGGTAGTCGAGGCCCATGCCGCCGAGTTCTTTGGGCACCGGAACGCCGAGCAGGCCCATCTCGCCCATCGTCTTGACCGTCTCCCAGGGAAACTCACAACTTTCGTCGAGCTCCCGGGCAATGGGAACGATCTCCTCGCGCGCGAAGTCGCGGACGCGCTTCACGAGGGCGACGTGTGCATCGTTCAGATAGCGGTCCATCAGGCCTTTTTTTGTCGTGAGTACTCGGCGTCAGCATTTAGACAGACGTCACAGGCGCCGCAGCGCTTCGCGCCGGTCTCGCCGAAATATGCGAGAAGCCGACTCCGCCTGCACCCCCCGCGTCCGGCGTACGCCTGGACGGCCGCGAGTCCCTCCAGGGCGGCTCGGCGGAGCCGAAGAGCCGGATCCAAGTTCGGAGCGCCCCGGCGAACGCCCAAGTCGAGGGTAGAAAACCCTTCATTGGGGGCCAGGGTTCCCTCCGGTGCCACATCCCCGTAGATCCGTATGGCGCCGGATCGAGCCAGCGATAGGATCGCGGCGCGTAACGTGTCCTCGTCGGTGACCGGCGATCTTCCGCGTAGGGTGACGCTCAGGAGGGTTGATACCGGCACCCGCTTCCGTTCGCCCGCTCCGACCTCACGTGTGAGGGTTCGGTGCACGCTCTCGAGCACCCGGCGACCCGGACGGGAACGGTCGACGAACGAGCGCAACAGGACGGCATCCCGCCTTCCGTGGAGTGCCACGCAGTCGGCGGGAGCCCCGTCGCGCCCTCCCCTACCCGCCTCCTGGTAGTACGACTCGATCGTGCCCGGAAGCTGGTAGTGGATCACCGTGCGCACGTCGGCCTTGTCCACGCCCATGCCGAACGCGCTCGTCGCCACCACCACCCGGATATGGCCGTCCATGAACTGCCCCTGGACGCGGCTCCTCACCTCGGCGGCCATGCCCGCGTGGTAGGCCGCGGCCGGAATGCCCAGCCCGGCGAGGCTCCGGCGAAGGGCGTCCGCGGTGCGGCGGGTGGGAGCATAGATGATCGCCGGTCCGTGGCGCGTGCGGACCAGGTGGCGAATCCGGCGCACCTTCGCCGTGTGGTCCTCCGCCTGGACGACGTGCCACGAGAGGTTGGGCCGGTCGAAGCTCCCCACCACGCGCTCGGGCCGCCTGAGGTCGAGGGAGGTCGTAATGTCCTCGCGGACACGGGGCGTCGCGGTGGCAGTGAGCGCCATGACCGGCGCGTCCACCCAGTCCCTGACCAGGCCGATGCGCCGGTAATGGGGCCGAAAGTCGTGGCCCCACTCAGAAATGCAATGTGCCTCGTCCACGGCGATGAGCGAGACCTGGCAGCGCTGGAGGGCCTCCCTGAATGCGGATACCGCCAACCGCTCAGGCGCCACGAGCACGAGTTGGAGGCCTCCGCGCGCGATGTCCGCCAGTACCCTCTGCCGGGC
>JBGMRK010000121.1:0-7298 GCA_048061375.1 Longimicrobiales bacterium
GCGGTGCCGGCACCGCCCTCGAGCACGAGCACGGCGCTTCCACCCACGCGGCTCTCTCGGTACGCCCGCCCCTTCCGCTGAGCGATTTCGCGCAACTCCCGGCTCCGCTCGGCCGCGACACGCTGTGGCACGGGACCGGGCATGGTCGCCGCGGTGGTACCGTCACGCGGCGAGAATGGGAATACATGCAGATACGTGAATGGAAGCTCCTCGATGAGTGCTCGTGTCCGCTCGTGGTCCTCGTCCGTTTCACCCGGAAAGCCCGTGATGACGTCCGCACCGAGCCCGAGCGGTGTGACGCGGGCCGCGATCTCGAGCGCCCTCGCGCGATACGCCTCACGTGTGTGCCATCTGCTCATCCTGCGCAGCACGGGGTCCGAGCCGCTCTGGAGCGGCATGTGCAGGTGGGACGCGACCCGGTCCCGGGACGTGGCCAAGATCTCGAGGAGCGGGTCGTCGATCTCACTCGCCTCGACGCTGCCGAGCCTGAACCGCACGTCGGGTACCCCCTCCAAGAGACGCGCCAGAAGTCCGCCCAGCGTGCTGCGGGCATCGAGATCGCGGCCGTAATGTCCGATGTGAATCCCGGTGAGTACGAGCTCCGGATGGTTCAGCGCCAACGCCCGCGCCTCGGCGATGATCTGGCCGGGCTCACGGGACCGGCTCACCCCTCGGGCCAAGCGCGTCGCGCAGAACGAGCACTTGCGATCGCATCCGTCCTGGATCTTGACCCAACCCCGAGTGGCGCCGACCCGCCGCGTGAGGATCTCGCCACCCACCGGCTCCATGTCCAATCTGTCCAGAGACCGGTGAATGCCGAGTTGGACGAGGCGGGACGGGGCGTGATCGACGGCCTGGGCAACGCCCACCGGATCGTGGCCCGGCACCACGGCCTCCACCCCATCCATCACGAGATAGTCTGCGGTACGCAACGCCGCCGAACAGCCCGCGACCACGATACGCGCGTCCGGGCTCTCCCGGCGGACCTTCCGCACGAAACGGCGTGCGTCGGCGTCGGCGTGATTCGTCACCGTGCACGTGTTGACCACGCACACATCCGCCTGAGTGTGGTCAGTGGCGGTGACGGCGCCGCGGGCCTCCAGTTCCTGCCGCATGCGCTCGGTGTCGTACTGGTTGGCCTTGCATCCGAAGGTGTGATAGTGAACCCGCATCGACACTAGACGGCTGTTGAAGAAATACGGTGGCTAACCACCGGCCAGGCTGAAGGTCACGGTGAGCCGCCGGAAGTCCTCGGAAAGGGCGCCGGCATCACGGTCGCCGAACTCCAGCGCGAAGTCGAACCCAGCCAGCGGAATGGTCCCCACCTGCGCCAGCGTGAGCGACCAACCGACGGAGAACACGGTCTCGACGGGATCTTCTTCACCGAGCCGGAACGGCAGCTCGGTCTTCCGATAACCCAGCCGGAGTGGAAGGGGCCCCGCCCAGAAGCGCGCGAGCTCCCACTGGATGCCGACACCCACACTCGTCGCTCTGCCCGTGGTTCTCACGTCGTCGAAGCCCTTACCCGTACTCGACCAGTCGGCCGTCGAAACGCCCGCGTGAAGGCTGAGGCCCGAACTCAGCAGCGCGCTCGCCCCGACCCTCACCTCGAGGGGCATATCGAACGTCCGGGCCACGCCCTCCGTCATGTTGACCGGCTCGGCCTTGAGACCACCGGACCACGCGACGGTCGCAGCGACCCTCACGATGTCCAAGGGGTCCCACACGCCGCTGACCGTCGCCAACGGGCCGCTGAATTGCCATCGACCCTGCTCGGTGAAATCTGTGATGGGGTTTGCCACCGCCAACGTGTCGAAGGATCGTGTGAACGTTCGTGTAACCTGACCCGTGTACGTCCCGACAGAGACACCGACGCCGAAATCCGCTGTCAATCGCTGCACCCAACCCACTCGTAACGCCGACACGCCACCGTCGGACACGAAGCGGTCCTCGGCCGCGACATTCTCACCACCGATCACCGCTTCGCTGTTCTGGGTCACGGCCCAGCGCTGATCGAAGACCCCGCCGAACGTGAGCATGACGATGCTGTTGATGCCCAAAGGGTACGACAGGCCCACCACCGGGAACCGAGTCGCCTGCAAGTCGCCACCGCTGTCGCCGATGCTGTAGGCCCCCCAAACCGGCTGTAGGCTGAAGGTGACCGTTGGCACCACCAGGTCGATGGCCGCGCCGGGCTCTCCGGGCAGAAGCATGGCGTCGAACATGCCCGGCCCGACGCCGCCGATACCCCGCACTCGAGCGTTGAGAGGCTCGATCGGAGCACCGATCCCACCGGCGTTCAACAAGGTCTGTGCCGCCGCCCCCGAGGGAAGAGTAGACAGGGCGAGTACAACCAGCATGTAGCGGCGGAGCCTCATGGAATCTGCACGCTTTCGGAGATGGTGAGGACCAGCCGCAGCTTGGGGGCTGCGGGACTCCCGGGCCCCAGGAACGACGCGAACCCGAGCAAAAGTGGCTCGAAGGTGGTCATGACGGAGATCGTGTTGGGGGCCGGCTCATCGAAGGGCGTGACCCCTCGAACCAAATCCTGCAGGAAGAGGGTCACTGGAAACGCCACGGTCGTTCCGGTCTCGGCGTCGAATAGCTCGGGGGCGACGGCCTGACCCAGGAGACCTACCATCGTCGCGCCCAAGGGCGACTTGGGCAGTAACTCCGGCGCCAGCACAGGTCTGATGTCGACGAGCACGGAACTCAGCGGCACGAACGCCGGATCGTCCAAGCTGGTCGTCAGCAGCAACTCCGCCTGGTTGATCCGCTCCGCCGTGATCGCCAGGGGGCAGCCCACGAGGGCGCACAGCGCGGGCGGGCCGTTGAGCATCGCGGGAATCTCCAGCGTCATGATTGATCGCCAAGCCGGCGTACCACCCACACGAAGCCCCGGGGGATCGGGATCGGGAGACGGCTGGAAGATGAAAGTTCGGGCCGAAGCCACTCCCGTGAGGCTGACGATCGTATCGAGATGGATGCTCGGCCTGGCATCGATATTCAGCGAGACCGACAGAAACTCGAGACGCGCGCCCGCGTCCGCCACATCGATCATGACGCCGCGTGCCAGGTTGGTCGTGTCACCCCACGCCGCGATCGTCGCGGAATCGACCTCGATTACAAGCGTGTCATTCACCGCCCGGTCGAACAGTACGGACCGGATCGGCGTGGACGACCCTGCTCCGGGAGTGGGCCAAGGCGTGCGCTCCCCTACCGAATCGATCGCCAGGTCCCAGGTGGCGGTCTCTCGGTCCCAGGGCGCGTTTATCGCCGCGGCGGCAATCGTCACGGGGGTGTCGGGGACCGCGTTCGTGCTGTCGAACACGATCAAGAGTTGTCCGCCCAGGGCCGTGAAGGCCGTGTCCGTCCTGGTCACGCCGAGGGAGTCCTGGACCGTGATGCTGCGCTGGAAACTCCCGAATCGAATGAGCGTCCGTGCGTCCAGGGTGCCCCTGTAGCCCCGAGCCACGAGTCCCCTTCCCAGATCGGAGGGCGAACCGAACCCGCCGATGACATCGAAGTCGGTGACGAAGTCCTCGAAATCGAGCAAGACCTCCACGGTGATCGGATTGATCGGGATCAGGCTCGCATCCGTCGCAGTCGGCACCATCTCCTGGCACCCCGCGACCAGGACCAGTCCCGCGCCCACCGCGACCACCGCCGCGTTCGTGGCTTTTCTCACGATCTCGTCCTCAAGACTCGGACTCCTCTTCTGCTTCTTCGCCATGCGCGAGCTCGAACGCCTCCGGCAGAAGGCTGTCCAGCGTCCACTCCCGCACCGTCCCGCCCGTCTCCGAAACGATCGAAAGTTTCGGCGCGAACTCAGCGAGTACCTGCCGGCACGCCCCGCAAGGCGCAACGGGCGCATCCGAATCGGAACTCAAGGCGATGCGCCGGAAGGACAGGCGTCCCGCGGAAACCGCGGCTGCCACGGCCGCTCTCTCGGCGCAGATCGTGAGCCCGTACGAAGCATTCTCCACGTTACAGCCCGAATAGACGGTCCCGTCGTCCGCCTCCAGGGCCGCGCCCACACGGAATCCCGAATAGGGGGCATGTGCGCGCGCCTTCACGAATATCGCCGCGTTCAGCAACTCATCACGATCCGTCATCGTCAATCCAAATCCGTGGGAGCCTCGGTGTGAGTCCGGTGAGGATCTCGTACCCAATGGTCCCGGCCAGGCCCGCCACTTCGTCCAGCAGGATAGTCGCATCGCCGTCGCGACCTATCAGCGTCGCCACGTCGCCAACACTCACATTCTCGATCCTGGTGATGTCTACCACGGTGGTGTCCATAGAGATCCGCCCAATGATCGGAACTCGTACGCCGGCGAGAAGCGCATGCCCGCTGTTTCCCAATGAGCGCGGAAGGCCATCGCCATAGCCAATGCCCAGGGTGGCCCACCGTTCCTCACGCTCCGCCGTATAGGTGGTGCCATAACCTACCGTAGTGCCAGGGTTCGCGTCGCGCAGGAAAGTGACGCGTGCCCTCACCGACGCAACGGGTTCGGGGTCCGGCAGACCGGCACCGACCCGCCCTCCGTAAAGAAATATTCCCGGCCTCACCGCGTCGGCCGCGAACTCGGGACCACGGAGCGCCCCCCCACTGTTGCACACGTGCACCATGCAACTCGTGGGAATCGCCGCGACCTTGGACAACGCGGCGGCGAGCCGCTCCCACTGTTCGCGGGTGGAGTCGTCGTCGGTATCCGCGGAATGGAAGTGCGTGAAACATCCTTGCCAGTTGAGCCTCGGCCCCGCCCTGGCCACCACCCCTTCGCCCCAGGCCGCGGCATCCTGCCAGGCGAAGCCCGCCCGGCCCATTCCGGTGTCGATCTCCACGTGGAAATCCACGTCGCGCTCGGCCTCCTCCGCGGCACGGTCGAGCCGTTCGACGGCTTCCAGGTCCGACAGGGACAGCGTGAGACCCACCGCGACCGCGTCGCCGTACCGCTCCGGGATCGCCGGAGTGAGAACGAGCACGGGGCGTTGCACACCATGGCGCCGGAGCCTGAGACCCTCGGCTATGGTGGCGACTCCGTAGGCCCAGGGAGTGAGGGAATCGACGCAGTCCACGACGTCTTCCATGCCCAGGCCGTACCCGTCGGCCTTGACCATCGGGATGACGGGTACCTCGGTACCGGCGGCCTGACGAACCCGCCCAAGGTTGCGCCTCAGGGCACCGCCTCGTACCTCGACCCACGCTCGGAGTCCCTCTCTCGTTGACATAGACGATGAAGAAAGCGAAAAGCATGCCGAACGACCAGATCCCCACTGACGTGGACTTCGGAGAAGGCACTCTGGACCGGGCTCTCGAACTCGTCCGCTTCCTGCGCTCGAACTGCCCCTGGGACGAGGCGCAAACGCCGGCCACGCTGGTCCCACATCTGCTCGAGGAAACCCACGAGTGCGTCGACGCCATTCGCGCCGAATCATGGCCTGATCTCGAGGGTGAGCTGGGAGATCTCCTGCTGAATCTGGCGTTTCAGGTCGTGCTCGCCGAAGAAAAGGAACGCTTCACGGCAGAGTCGGTCGCCGCCCGGCTCGAGGGCAAGATGCGCCGCCGGCACCCGCATCTTTTCGGGCTCGGCGACAAGGAGGACTGGGAGGCCCTGAAGGCGCGTGAACGGGCCTCCGGAGATTCCGTGCTCTCGGGCCTCGCGACCGGGTTGGACCCTCTGCTGCTCGCGCACAGGATCCAAGACCGCGTCGCCGGCGTGGGCTTCGACTGGGCGGAGCCGATGGGAGCGTGGGAAAAGGTGAGTGAAGAGCTGGAGGAGGTACGCAGCGCCATGGCATCCGAGACCCGTGTGGCGCTCGAAGAAGAATTGGGCGATCTGCTCTTCGCCGTGGTGAACCTGGTCCGGCTTTGCGGCGTGCACTCGGCGCCCGCGTTGGATTCCGCCAACCGCAAATTCAGGCGACGGTTCGAACGGTTGGAAGAACTCGCCAAGAGCCGCGGCGTAGACATCCCGGGCGCGTCGCTCGAGGAGTTGGACACCATCTGGAACGACGTCAAACGAACCGAGGGCACTGCCCAGGATCAGTAGCCCGCCTGCTTGTCGACCAGATTCCTCAGGGTCCCGCCGCTCAGAAACCGGTCGAGGTTCTCTACGATCAGGTCTACTTCGCGGCGCCAAAATCCCCGGGTGACGGGAGAAACGTGCGGAGTGATCACCACGTTGGGGAGATCCCAGAGGTCGTGGTCCTCCGGGAGCGGCTCTACCGAAAATACATCCAACCCAGCCCCGCGCAGGCGCCCGGCCCGCAACGATTCCACCAAGGCGGCCTCGTCGATGAGCGCACCCCGTGAGACGTTGATCAATACGGCGTCGCTCTTCATGAGGCTCAAGACTTCCCGGCTCACCATGCCGCGTGTGTCTTCCGTGTGCGGAGCCGTCACGATCAGGTAGTCGCTCTCAGACGCCAGCGTCGCCAGCCCTTCGGGCCCGTGGACCACCTCGACTCCTTCCACGCTCGATCCGCCACTCCCGGCCGCCGCATCGGACGGACGGCGCTTGAGGCCGATCACGCGAGCGCCGAGTGCACGGGCCCTCCAGGCCACTTCCCTTCCGACTCCGCCCAACCCCAGAATACCCACCGTACTATGAGCCAACTCGCGGGCGGGCCCAGCAACATCGTAGAACGGCTCGTTGTGCCAGGCGCGGATGGCCTTGCCCCGCTCGGCAAAGTCCAGGCCCCGCCCGAAATGGAGAATCATGGCGAGCACGGTCTCGGCCATCGGCGGCCCGTGGATACCGGCCGAGTTCGTGAATAAGACGGCGCTCTCGAGCATTTCGGGCGAAAGAGACTTTCCGACGCCGGCCGATGCGGTATGTACCCATTCGAGTTCCTCACCATCGGTCAGGATCTCGGGTGCGATTCCGTAGCCGATGTACACACGGGCTCCGGGGAGCGCCGCGAGTACTTCAGGGGATGTGCGCGTTGAGCCGTCGCCCGTACCGTCACTCTCGGCCGTGATGGACACGAACTCCCAGTCATCGGGAAGCGCGGCGAGGATCTCCGCGACCGCCCATTCGGGAAGAGCCCACACGGGACGCCGGTCGTTGACGTCGAGGACCAGCTTGGTCATGTCTGACCTCGTGCCCGGGTTGGCCGCCCTTTACGGATAGAGGCGGTTCATGAGCCGCGGGAAGGGGATCAACTCGCGGATGTGGTGCCTTCCCGTGATCCAGGCCACCGTGCGCTCCACGCCGAGCCCGAATCCCGAATGCGTGAACGTCCCGTAGCGGCGTAGGTCGAGGTACCAAGCGTACGCCTCCTCCGGCAGCCCC
>JBGMRK010000122.1:0-7092 GCA_048061375.1 Longimicrobiales bacterium
GACGGGCGCGTGATTCCACATCGCCGTCGTGAGGCTCACCGGGTTGGAGACCACCGCCGACCGCGTGAGGTCGGGTCCAATCGACGGAGTGCCGTCGAGAAGGTGGCAACTCGAGCAACCCTTGGCCCCGAAGAGGGCTCGTCCGGCAGGGACGTCGCCCGCCATCTCCTCGTACCTCAGGTAGTAGAGGTACCCGATGACGTCGGCCAGCTCACTGCCGTCGAATTCAGGGAAGGTGATCCCGCTCTGCTCCATCGCCTCGGTGATCCGGGCCGAGTGATTCCACAGTTCGCCGGCGATCTCCGAGGCCCGTAGGTGTTGGATGGCGGTGCGCAGGTCGGGCGCCCGTGCCGTGCCCCTTCCGGTCGCCCCGTGGCAGGCGGTACAGCCCTTGGACCGAAACAGGCGCTCTCCCCGGGCGAGATCGGGTGGGGGAAGCAGGGAAATCTTCCGGTTCCTGTGTGTCGAGGCCTCGCGGATGAACGCCTGGATGTCCGCCAGCTCGCCACCGTAGAACTGCGGTACGGGAACACCCTTTGCCGCCTGCAGCCCGCGCATGGCCTTTCCTCCATTCCACATTCCAGCGGCGAGAGGCAGGGGCGCGATGAAGCGCGCGTAGGAGTCGAGGGGCGGCGCCACGGTTCCGCCCGCGGATCCCACGGAATGGCACTCCCGGCACTGCTTCTCGCTGAACCACTGAGCCCCCAACTCGGGGTTCCCCGGGGGGTCGAACAGCTTCACGTAATAGATGAAGCTGATGACGTCGGCCATGTCGGACTCCGCGAAGACGGGCCACTCGAATCCCTGGCTTCGGACGGTTTCGATCATCCGGGGCGTGTGATTCCAGAACATCCCCGCGAGCTGCATCAAGCTGCGCCCGAGTCCGACCTCGCCCAGGTCCGGACCCAGCTCGCCGCCGGTGCCCCAGATCGAGTGGCACCGCACGCAGCCGCGCTCCGAGAACAACTGCTGCCCCAAGGTGGGGTTTCCGGGGAACCGGGACGTGCTCTGGGCGGGTGCACCGACCGGGATCGCGAGCAGGCCGATGAGTACCACGAGAACGAGTACGCACCAGCGGCCAGTCGGACGGTCGATCATCCGTCGGCTCCCATGGGTTCGGGTACGATATCGTCGGGCAGGTATCCGGCGACCCGGCTCGCAACCTCGCGAACCGATTCCTCCCGGCCCTCCTTGATCTCCCAGATCGATACGATGGGGACGAACTTCACCGCGATCATGTACAGGAGGATGAAGCCGGACAAAGTGGCCGCCATGATAGACAACTCGATCCATGAGGGCATGTACTGCCCCAGGCTCGAGATCTGCCAGCGCGGGTTCACGGAAGTCGGGACCACGATGATGAAGCGCTCCAGCCACATCCCGATGATCACGGGTACGCTGGCGAGCACCGTGCCGAGAGGCGTGCGGGTGGCCTGCCGCGCCATGAGCACGAACGGAATCACGAAGGTGAACACGACCATGGTCCAGAACGGGATGGCGTACGGGCCCGTGACCTTTGCCCAGAATGTCCGCATCTCTCCGGGCTCGGATCCGTAGAAGGCCGTCAGGTACTCCGCGAACGTGAAGTACAGCCAGAGCAAGCTGAACAGCAGGAGCATGCGTCCCAGATAGTCGAAGTGGATATCCCTGAAGTAGTTCTCCAACTTGAACGCGCGGCGGATGATGTACATCGCCAGGAGGATCGCGGCGATTCCCGAATAGATGGCGCCCATGACGAAGTAGGGGCCGAAGATCGTGCTGTGCCACATCGGCCGGAGCGTCATCGCGAAGATCCAACCGATGATGGTGTGGACCGAGACCGCGATGGGAATGACCGCGATGGCCATCACTCCGATGAAACGCTCCAGGATCTCGCGTTGCCGGGGCGTATCCTGGTACCCGGCGGCGAGGATGCGATACAGCCACGGCATCTTGATACCCGAATCGCGGATGAGGGCGAGGTCGGGAAGCAGGGGTGCGTAGAGATAGATCGTGCTGGCCGTGAAGTAGAGCATGATGCTCATCATGTCCCAGATGAGCGGCGATCTCCACTGAGGGTAAAGGAAGACGTTCAGCAGGCGGTCGGGCCGGCCGAGGTCGATGATGGGCTGGACGGCTCCGAACCCGATGACCAGTACGGTGATGAGCTCGGCCGACCGGGTGATGGCCCGCCGCCACTCCGCCTTGCTCACCCGCAGGATCGCGGAGATCAGCGTTCCGGCGTGACTGATCCCGATGAAGAACACGAAGTCGATGATGTAGATGCCCCAGTACGCGGGGCGGTTCATCCCGGTGCGCCCGAGCCCGTCCCGCACCTGCAGGAAGTAGGCGTAGATTCCCCAGACGAAGATCACGGCGAACACGCTCAGAATCACGTAGTACGCACGCGACGTGCTCACCAGCGGGCGCAGCAGCGCCTGCTCGTCCGGCGCCATCCGGGAGAGCTTCTCGGCTACGCCGGGGCGCATCTCAGCCCCTCCTCCGCAGATAGTAGACCTTGGGCTCCGTGCCCAGGTCCTCCATGACCCGGAAGGCCCGGGCATCCTCCTTGAGCTGGAACACGCGATGGCTCGGATTGTCCAGATCTCCAAAGACGATGGCGCGGGTGGGGCAGATCTCGGCACAGGCGGGTTGGTAGTCGTTCTCCCGCAGCTCCCGACCCTCGACCGCCGCGTCCTCCCGGGCTTTCTGCAGACGGTGATGGCAGAAGGTGCACTTTTCGATCACGCCCTTCGGGCGAATGGAGACGTCGGGGTTCAGATACTGGCGCTCCGTTTCGGGCCACTCCGGCGCGTACCAGTTGAAGTACTTCACCGTGTAGGGGCAGGCGTTTGCGCAGTAACGGCAGCCGATGCACCGTGGATAGATCTGTGCGACGAGGGCGTCGTCGTCGACGTACGTCGCGGCAACCGGACAGACCGGAACACACGGCGGGTTGTCGCACTGCATGCAGGGACGGGGATAGAACTCGACCGACGTATTCGGGAACTCTCCCGTCTCCTTGGCGACCACCTTCATCCAGCTCATCGCCCGGTCCATGTCCGCCTGCTCCGGCGAAACCGTGGCAATGTTGTTCTCGCTCTTGCAGGCGACCTCGCAGGCGGCGCATCCCGTGCAGAGGTCCAAGTCGATAACCATTCCCCAGCGGCTCATAAGTGCGCTCCTCTCACGCCTGTTCGAGGCGTACGAACGTCGTGAACCAACTGGGAATCCCGGTCAGGGCGTCGGAAGAGACCTCGAGAAGGCGCAAGGGATTCGCGGCCTCACCACCACTATGACGCAGGCCATAAGGCGCACAGACGGTCAGGGGAGCGATGCCGGGAGAGACGCTCACGCGGGCGCGATACCGGCCCCTCCGGGACACCACGTGGACCGCGGTACCGTCGGCGAAACCCAGAGCTTGGGCGGTCGTCGGGGCGATGGCCACCCATGGCCTCCACTGCGTGTCGGGGAGCACGCTGGGCTGCTCCGCCAACCATCGCTCGAGACCCAGTGTGTCGGACGCGAGCGTCGAGACGCGATAGGGGAGGAGGCGGAAGGGGAACGATTTGTCTCCTCGGTCTCCGTCACGCTGACCGTGTCCGTACAACCGAAGCCCGTCACCGTCGCCCTCGATGGCCTGAAGCACGACATTCGGGACCAGCTCGATTCGACCGGTGTCGGTGCGCGCCAGATTGTCGGGATCCGCATAGTCGTAGAACAGATCCACCCATCCGCCCCGCTCGACCAACTCGGACCAGAACGCGTCGAAGTCGTCGTGCGTCGCCAGCCACCACCCTCGCTCTTCCTGCTTTTTCTGGCTCTCGAGGTCGAACGCGCTGGCGAGGGTGCGTCCGCGCCGGGCCTCGAAGAGCCCCTGGGCGCGGACCTCGAGCAATTCCTCGAACGTGCCGTAGGGAAGGCTCTCCGCCACCGTTCCACCCAGAGTGGCCGCGAGTGCGAAAATCGCTTCGCCTGTATGTTTGGCCCCTTCATGAGGAGCGACCATGGGACGGGTGATCCCCCACACGGGGTAGGGATACGATGCCGGGGTCGGTGCGTCCTGCCACCGTTCGTAGGGCAGGAGATCGGGCAACACTATATCCGCGTACCGGGTGGTCTCGTCCATGAATGGGGAGAAGCTCACCACATAGGGGGTCTCCGCGAGAACCCGCTCCCACAGGTCGGCCCGGTGCGACGTGCCGAGGGGGTCGGTGCCGTGGATCATCAGGACCTCGACGGAGGCTCCCCCGGCAACGGCTTCGGCGAAGCGGGTGACCGGATCGCCGGCCCCGAAGGGGGGTGCGGCATCGCCTACCGGCGTCGTTGCGAGTCCGGCACTGCTGATCGAGTCCGGCACGACCGGAGCAAGGGGCGCCAACGGTGGACCTTTTCCGAACAGGACGCCACCCGGCCGGTTGATGCTTCCGGTGAGGATGTTGAGCGCTTGAACGCCCATGGCCGCGAGGAGGCCGTCGGGCGCGAAGGTCACGTCGGGTCCCACCACGGCCACGGGCCGCTCGGCCATGGCGAAGGCGCGAGCCAGATCGGTGATCCGCTCCACGGATACTCCAGTGATCGCCGAAGCTTCCTCGGTCCGGTAGCGCTGGAGAATCAGCGATCGGAACCCCCTCCTCCGGCGCCCTCGCGCGTCAGTGAAGTCGTCGAAGCCCGAGACGTGCTCGGCGAGGAAATCCTCGTCGAAGAGCCTGTCCCGAAGGATCACGTAGGCCATGCCCAGCGCCAGCACGGCGTGCGTGCGCGGTTTCACTCCCACCCACGCGTCTGAATGGGCGGCAGTGCGAGAGAAACGGTGATCCACCTGGACGAACCTGCGGTGGACCGCGCCGTTCGTCCCGAGCCGCCCGAACGCCGTGAACGCCTGTAGCGGAGACCACCACGACTCGAACAGCGCGGCGCCGAACGACATGACCATGTCGGCGGACTCGAGGTCGTAGCTCGGGTATCCGTCAACACCGTGCATGGCGGCCATCACCGCATCCGTTCCGTCCCCGTATCCGTCGACCACGTAGTTGGGGGAACCAAACGCCTGGAGGAACTGGCGCCACACGTCGTGCATCGTTCCCGCAGCGTACCCCCCGACCGCCGCCAGCGCCTGGGGCCTACCCTGATCGCGGAGGTCCTGGAGGCGATCCGCGATCGAGGTGAGCGCCTCTTCGTGAGAGACATTGCGCCACTCACCGGAGCCACGCTCCCCGACACGTACAAGGGGGGATGCGAGGCGCTCCGGATGGTACAGCATCTGGACTCCGGCGACGCCTCTGGGGCAGACGCCGCCACGGCTCATGGGGTGTAGCGGATTCCCGATGAGTCGAACCAGCCGGCCGTCTACCACGCGGCCCGTAATCCCGCAGCGCGCGGGACACACGAGGCATGAGGAACGGATCCACTCCTCGATCCCGGGTGTCCATCCCGCGTCCGAAGCGATTTCCGGCGTCCAGAAGATCTGCTCGATGGGCACAAGCGCGAACGCCCCGGCAGCCGTGCCCATGGTCCAGAGGAATTCGCTTCGGGTGGGAGTCATTGAACGGTTTCCTCCGTCAACGATGGCAAGCGTTGCAGTCGGTGGTCACTTCGCGCTCCTCGTGGCAGTCGACACAGAAGGCCATCGTGACCTTGATGAGAGGCCGCTCCGGCGGAACCTCGGTCCCCGCGATGCCGGCGTGGCACTCGGCACACTCCAGGCCCCCCACGGTCACGTGTCGGCGGTGGGTGTAGAAGACGTAGTCGGGGAGTCGAAAGAGCTTGTTGAACTGGAGGGGCTCACCCTGGACGAGAAGCTCGGTGAGCTTCGCGGCTTCGGGGGATTCGCCCAGGGCGACCGAGTGGCACAGGGCGCAGGTTTGTGCGTCGGGTAGTCCCGAGTGGGCGCTGGTGTTGAAGTACTTGTGGCAGAAGTTACACGAGAGCTGGAGTTCCTCGGTGTGCTTCTTGTGGTTGAACGCTATGGGCTGTGGAACCGGTGGCTGCCGTCTAGCCAGCAACAGCAACGCTAGAGCGACCACGAACACCGCTGCGAGGAACAGGACGAATCCCGTCTTGCCAGCGCCGGTCCTGTCTCGGTACGACCACCTGGTTGCGCCCACCGCGTAGAGCCTCCGCGAGGTATGGGTCTCCAAGTGTGGTCAAGCAATTGACGTGCCAGGACCGCCGGAATCTGTAAGTACTATATAAACAACGAGTTAGGAAGGTTCACGTGCGTTCTACGACACTTGTGGATCGGGTGATATAACCCGCAACAGTGCGTCAGCAGCGCGGGACACCGGGGGATTTCACTCGCGTGGCGGCGGTTTCTCTGGGGGGCGTGGCATGTCAGGTGGAGTCGTGGTCCCCGGAATCTCCTCGCTGCGCCCGCTCTCGCTCGGCCGGGTGCGTCCGTACCACCATTACGGGGATCTCGACGGAGTGCCGGACACTGCTCACGGTCTGGCCGAAGACGATGTCGCCCAGGCCGCGATGCCCGTGCGAGCCCAGGATCAGGAGGTCGTAGCCGTCCTCATCGACGGCCTTGACGATCTCCTCGACGGGGGTTCCGTAACGCAGAGACGTTTCGACGGATACGTCCCGCTCTTCCACCTCCCGGGCCAGCTCCTCGAGATAGGCCTGGTCCTCTCGACCGTGTAGGCTCGCCTCCTCTGCTCCGTATACCATCGTGCCCGGCGTCTCCGTGACGTGGAGCAGCGTCATGCGTGCCTTGTGAGCCGCCACCAGGGCCAACGCGGAGGAGATCACGTCCGCATCCCCCTCCCTATGCTCCACGGCCACACCGATGTGCCGGTATCGGACGGGCTTGATGCGCGAGGCCACCACGTGGCCGGTCGTGACCACTCCGCTTTCCCAGACGCGGCCGTGACCGAACAGGGGCGCCAGCACCAGGTACCCGAGAATCCCCACCAGGAGGGCTGCCGAAAGGATGACTGTCAGCCAGAGCCAGGCCGCTCCGCCGTCGAGCCAACTGCCCAGCACGCCGACCACCAGCGCCAGATTCAGGGCGATGATGATCGCCGCAACGGTCCACGCGGCCACCTTTACCCATGCGGGATTGGCGAACTTGCCCATCTTCCTGCGATCGGAGGTGAAGTGAATCAGCGG
>JBGMRK010000123.1:0-1743 GCA_048061375.1 Longimicrobiales bacterium
GTCCCGTTGTCCTGGTTGAAGAGCGCCTGCAGTCCGTCGACAACCTCCGGATGGTCGGCGGCAAAGGCGCGGGATCCATTTAGACCCTGCTCCTCGCTGTTCCAGTGCCCAACGAGAATTGTCCGCTTGGGTTGGGGGTAGACCTCGGACAGAATCCGCATGGCCTCGAGCATCGTGATGGTCCCGGTGCCGTTGTCCGTGGCGCCTGAACCACCATCCCAGGAGTCGAAATGGGCTGAGAGTACCACGTATTCGTCCGGCAACTCCGAACCGCGGATCACGCCGATCGTGTTCGCCACCGCGACCTCACCGGTGAACTCAGCATCCGCATGAACCCTGAGAACGGGGCCTTGCCCCCGGTGTGCGAGACGATAGACCAAGCCATAGTCCTCACAGGAGACGTCGATCGTAGGAATTCGGTTGGTAGACGCGCCGAAGATCTTCTGCACGCCCCAACCCCTGGACCAACGCGAGGTGATGACGCCCGCCGCACCCGCTTCTTCGACCGCGACGGCGATCGCCCCCGTCAAGGCTCTCGGACTGGCGGTAATTCCGGATCTACTCCAATTCTCAGACCACTCCCGCTGGGCGTTCGCCCGATCCTCTCGGAGGATCCCGAGGGACGATTCGGTAGCGTACTCCACCCAGTTTTCATCGGGTCGGCACGTGGGTTGTGGCACGGAAAGCAACACGAACTTCCCCTCGACCTGGGTCAGCCACTTCTGGAAGTCGGCAGCACTTCCGAACTCCGGCGGCACGATCGCCTCGCCCGTCTTCATGCCACTGGAACCGGGACTCCACGCGAGCATCATGGCCTCGAGACTTCGCACACGTGGCTCCATCAGATCGACGTGTGTGACCCCCCTGCGCCAGCCTCGCCATGTACCATAGGTCTCATTGCGGGCGTCGATCCCCCACTCCGTATACTTGCGGACCACCCAGTCGGCGGCGGCCTCCTGGCCAGGAGTACCCGTTAGCCGTGGGCCGATCGAGTCCATGAGTGTTTGAGCCAGGGACCACGTTTGCCCACGCGTCGTTCCTTCTTCCCAAATAGCTCTCAAGACCTGATTGTCCGTCGGAAACTGCTGGGCCCCGATGGGGGAGGCCAAGAGCAGCGTCACGAGGATCGACCACACGATTGCATGCGCTCTAGTCACCATCGTCACACGTCCCAGGTAGGAAATCTCGAAGGGCCGTCCGGAAAGACGGCATCGAATGGGTGGTAAGATAAGAGGGTGGTGGGTGGCCCGGATAGAGCGCCTTTGTTAGGCTCAAGACGGCTGTGGAAGAAAACTGTTGAGTGGTTGGCATGTCGAGTAGATCTTTTAAGCAGGAGGCGTGCAAGGGTTTGGAGCGCCGGGGACCGCACCGATCGCGCTCGAGCGTTGCGGCGGCCGTTGCGGCCCGCCGTGGGATGACGCTGGTGGAGATCCTGGTGGCCATGACCTTGGCGCTGGTGACGCTCACCGGGGTGCTGGCAGTTTTTTCCGGGTACTTGGGTCGCGCGACCGCTCAGCGGGCGGCACAGGTCTTCGCCAGAGACCTCGTCTTGGCCAGAAGCTCGGCCGTGCGGTCTCGGGAGTGGGTTGTCGTGAAATTCGACGAGGGGGCGTTGTTGTATACGGTAAGCACGGCCACCGGTGACGAGGTCGCGAGGCGAGCGTTCGGCGATTCTTCCGACGTGAAACTGGACTCGATCGACCTTCAGATTGTGGGAGATAGCGTCGGGTTCGATGGAAAGGG
>JBGMRK010000123.1:1843-5544 GCA_048061375.1 Longimicrobiales bacterium
AAGGCTGGACAGCCTGGAGTTGATCCCCTACGCATCACTTACGCTGGGGGCAACGGTCGATACGCTACAGGTGAGAGGGACGGAGTTCGTTTGCACGACAACCATTACGCAGCCGAGTCTGTTACTGCGCCAAATCGATCTTTCGGTTGGGCCCGGGACACCACCGGGTCCGTCTTTTTCGGGGAGCACATACGTGCGGCTCGACTGGTAACCCACCGAGGCGGGTTCACCCTCGTCGAGGCGATCATCGCCATAACGCTTTCCTCTGTAATGGTTGGGCTCGTCACCTCCGTGTTTCTCGTCCAGAACTCCTTTTACGCTTCGGTGGCCGAGCGGAGCGAGGTACAGGACAACCTGCGGAGCGTTACTCAGCTCATAACCTCCGAGGCGAGGGGAGTGGCTCCGGGTGGAGTTCTGGTGGCCGATTCTACGCGCTTCGCGTTTCGAGTTCCGATGAGGGTTGCGGGGGTCTGTGATACCAGGATCGGCTCGCATGTACTCGTGCGCATCCCGCAGTTTACTCAGATGAGCACCGCAGACATGAGCGGGTACGCCCTTCACGATGCAGCGGGTGACTGGGACTTCCGCGCGTCGACCTGGGCCGCGTTGTTCGACGGGCCGGCTGCGAGCACGGCGGCGGACTGTGCGGCAAATGGAGCCGATACTACCGGGATTGTTTCCGACTTCGTGACCCTCAGCATCCCGGACCCGGTGGCGGTTGGCGACGTCGTCATGATCTATCGCGAGGTCGAGCTCTCGATCGCGATCTCAACGCTGGACCCCACCACGCTGGGTTTGTATCGTGGAAGGTACGGCTCTCCGCTCGTGGAGTTCGCGAGCGGGATGAACACGGTCACCCACTTCCAGTACCGGCTGGGAACTCCCACCTACCAGACCAGCGTGCCGCCAGCCAACCTCCCGCTGGTGGATGGCGTCCGCATCGTCGTGGTCTCCGAGGCGAATCGCACGGCCGTGGGCGGCTACACGTATGGCTGGTCGGTGGACATTCCCTTGAAGAACTCGCGCTGACGCATGGCATCTCGCACGCCGACCTCGACGGAGACGCTCGACGTGAGGAAGGGTCACGTCGCGCCCACCGACACGCGCGCCGGATTCGCGTTGGCTCTCGTGGTGTTGCTGCTGTTTGCGATCGCGGTGGCCGGAGCCACCGGGTACCAGGTGGTGCATAGCGAGTGGAGGATGGCCGTGCAGAGCACAGAAGGCCAGACTGCACTTGGACGCGCGCGGGCAGGCCTTCAGCGCTTCATGGCGGAGCAGGTCGGAGTCTTCGCGGATACCGTTACGTATAGCCTGAGTGGCGGCGACGCCATCGTGATAGCTCGCAAAATCGCTGATATCGATGACTTCAGCAGCCTGTATCTAGTGAGCTCCGAAGGTGTGTATTCGGACCCGGTCTCGGAACAACTGCCGGCCCGGCGGACCGTCTATCAGTACGCGGTCCGCAAGGAAACGCCGGTGGATTGGGTCGCCGCGGTCACGCAGTCGAGCGGCACGTTGACCGTCGAGTCTGGCGCGCGCGTCGCCGGCGGTGACATTTCCACAACCCTCGACTGCCCCGATGGAGCCGGGCCGGCGATCGCCGGCGTGGCCCGTGGCGGTAACACGGTCACCTTCGATCCGGCCGACGTGAGCGGGAGCACCGACTCCATTTCGTACGGTTCATACGCATCCGTTCTCAGCGCGTTGGACCTCAGTTGGAGCACCCTCACCGACCCCGCCTTTCCCGTCGACTTCGACGGTGTATGGGCGAGCGACGACATACCCGTCGACTCGTTCCCGGTGGTCAGGTTCATCGGCGACAAGATCGGCTACCAGTGGACCAAGGGAAGAGGCTTGTTGATCGTGACCGGGGATTTCCAGCCGCAATGGAACTTCGAGTGGGACGGGGTTATCCTGACGTCCCACTTCGAACCGATGGTCGGCGGGAATTCGTGGGAGCGTGAGTTCGTCATCCGGGGCGCCGTCATCGGCGGGCTAGGCGGCGGGGGCGGCGGCACGTTCATCAACTCGGACGGGGTCATCGACTATCACCGTTGCAATGTTATCGCAGCGACCGGCGCCCTAGGGCATTTCCGGCCCATCGGGAACACCTGGTGGGAGTCGATGTGAGCGGATCGGCGGGCCAACCGAACGCTTGCCAACCCGCATATTCGGATCGAAGTTGATGCATGACTGAAGTCACTTCGCTAATGGGGCTGGTCGAGCGCATCATCGAGCATATCGAGGATGGAACGCTGGCCGCCGGATTCGAAGAGAAGATCCAGCGAGGCTCCGCTTCCGGATCCGCGAGTGTGGTTCGCGACGGGGATGATCCGGACGGGCTCGTCCTTGTAGTGCGTCTCGCGCTCATGCGTGTACCTGAGGATAATCAAGGGCCGCTGTTTCGCCGACTGCTCGACTTGAGCCATGAACTCCAGGGGCGCGCGGCCTTCTCGGTTCATGACGACGGGCTCGTGTACCTCACGTCGGGTCGCCCCATCGAGGATCTGGACCCGGGTGAGGTCATTGATCTCCTGCTATGGACGTCCGAGCAGGCGGATCACTTCGATGATGTCCTGCTTACGGAGTTTGGGCGTGAACACAGCCTTTAGCGGACTGTTGCGCACCACATGAGCGATCCCAACCGCCAAGTTGCCACTGACCAGTCAGTCAGGTCCCTGCGCAATATCGTTCTCTATTACGCGTTGCTCGCGGCCGTGATGGCGTTGCTCGCGTCGAAGTTTTCCATTGTACGGGATGTGCTGATTCTGTCGGACACCCCCGGTGGGATTCAAGGAGAGATCCAGGACACGTTCGGGGGGGTCCCGCTCGATCTCACACCGGGCAACGTTACCGGGTGGTTGGGTATCCTGGTGGCGACTCTCTCGATGGTCGGGGCGCTCGTGATCATGCTCCCGGTCGCGTGGACCTACATCGTGGTGAAGCGGCGGACGGGTTATCACCAGTCGGTCGTGCATACCTTGCTCATTCTACCGGTTGCGGTCACCGGCACCGTGGTGATCGTGCAGACCAGCCTTGCTCTGGCGTTTTCTCTGGCAGGCATCGTGGCCGCAGTCAGGTTTCGCACCACTCTGGATGACACCAAGGACGCGGTCTACGTCTTTGTCGCGATCGGTGTGGGGTTGGCCTCGGGTGTGCAGGCTCTTGGAGTCGCGGCGGCGCTTGCGATCATCTTCTGCATCACCAACGTCGTGCTGTGGAAGCTCAACTTCGGCAACATCTATGCCGATCAGCAGGACCGCACCCGGGCGTTGGATCTCGGGGACGTACTCGCGGGGCCGCAATCTGCCCAGAGTGCCGTCGCCATCGGGGACAAGCAGCTTTTGAGTGCGATGACGGAACGGGATTTGATGGAGGTCGCGGACCGGGTGTCACGGATGGAACGGTACCTGGAGGCCGAAACCGAGGTGACCAGAGACCGAAAGCTCTATGCGGTCCTCATGCTTCATACGCAAGATGCCGGGCCGTGCCAGGAGGCTGCAGAGCCGGTCCTAGAGCGGTTGGCCGTGCGATGGCGCCTTGCGGAGATTCTCCCGGGGGCCGAGGGTGTCTCGATACTCGAGTACCTCGTACGACTCCGCGACGGAGTCTCGCCGGGGGCGCTTCTGGACAGCATCCGGAAGGCCGGTGGCGATCATGTGCGCGCCGCGGAGCTACGGTCATTGAAGGGACTCAAGAAG
>JBGMRK010000123.1:5644-7080 GCA_048061375.1 Longimicrobiales bacterium
GACAGCGAGTACGAGCCGGCCGAACTCTTTCTCGGCACGGCTGGCGACGAATCCGAGGGACTGGCAGTCAAGGTCAAGACCCGTGGGCGATTTCGTCTGCAGAGGAGCAGTTGCAAGTATCCGCCGCTCCGGCTCAACTTTCCCGAGAAGGGGGCCGAGGGCACGGTCTTCGAGGGTCAGGACAGGCTCAAGCTCGTAACACACTGCCAGGATCGCGACTCGTATGAAGTGAATGTCATCGAGGAGTATCTGGCTTACCGCATTTACAATCTGCTGAGCGATATCAGTTTCCGCGTTCGTCTTGCACGAATCACGTATGCGGATGCTCGTGGGAAGGATGATCCCATCGTTCGATACGGATTCCTGATCGAAGACGAAGACGCAATGGCCGCCCGGCTGGGTGGCACGCTGGCGGAGGCCCCTTCGGCCAGCCCCTATGACTACGATGGAGAAGGTGCCGCGCTGGTAACCGTCTTCGAGTACATGGTGGGCAATACGGACTTCTCGCTCGTCAAGTTCCACAACATCAAGCTCTTTCGAACCGCGGATTTCGTGTACTTTCCGATCGCTTATGACTTCGATTGGAGCGGCCTCGTCAATGCACGGTACGCGAAGCCCGACCCATTGATCGGAACCCGCAGCGTCCGGCAACGGCTCTACCGCGGGTTTTGCCGTCCCGATGTGGATTTTTCCAAGATCCTTTCCAGCATCGCCGAGCGTCGGTCCGTAATCAACGAGCTGATTGCCACCCAGGAGGGGCTGGACCAACGGAGCCGCGACCGGCTCACGGAATATCTGGACGAATTCTTCGAGACCATCGGTGACCCGCGGGAGGTGGAGCGGGAGATCACAGGCGCCTGCCGAAGAATCTGAAGTCTCCTCACCTCGATTACGACTGGGTCGGCATGAGCGATGAGCGGCACATGGCGTTTCTACGTCACGCGATCAAGATCGCCATCGAGAATGTGGAGTCCTGCGAGGGTGGACCATTCGGGGCGGTCGTAGTGAGGGACAATCAGGTTGTAGCGACGGGCGTCAATCGCGTGACGTCCATGAACGATCCCACGGCGCATGCCGAGATGATGGCCGTCCGCGAGGCTTGCCGGGTCCTCGGCGATTTCCAGTTGACCGGCTGTGAGGTTTATTGCAGCAGTGAGCCGTGCCCGATGTGCATGGGCGCGATCTACTGGGCGCGGGCAGAGCGGATCTACTATGCCGCGACTCGGGTCGACGCAGCCGCCGTCGGGTTCGACGATCAGTTTATCTATGATGAGCTGGCTATGGAGATCGCCGGGCGCAGTATACCGGCTCGGAGAATGCTCGCCGAGGAGGCCCTAACTCCGTTCGAGCACTGGGTCGCCCAGCAGGGCCGGGTGGATTACTAGTTTCCGGCCCAGTGCGCTGCCATGACTTTGCTTCCTATCCCTCCATATTTC
>JBGMRK010000124.1:0-7011 GCA_048061375.1 Longimicrobiales bacterium
CGGCCTCTATGACCGCACACCGGCATCCAGCCGTTGGGGGGGGAGCACGGTCGAGGCGTTCGAGCGTCTCGAGGAGGGTCGAACGTAGCGCCCTGAGCTGCTTCAGGCGTTCTTCCACGTCGGAGAGACGAGCGGAAACCTTGGCGCGCACATGCTCGCATGGCTGGGTGCCGCGCGCGGCGATCTCGAGGGTCTCGCGCACATCGCTCAGCTTCATCCCGAGAAGCTGCGCCTTCTTGATGAACCGAAGATCGTCCACCGCCTCCAGCCCATAATCTCGATAGCCGTTGGACCCCCGTCGGGGAGGCGCCAGCAACCCCTCACGCTCGTAATACCGGATCGTGTCGGGCGTGACTCCCGCGCTTTCAGCGAGCTTCCCGATTCTCATTTCTGCCCTCCTACAGGGTGTTCCGGTTCAGCCAGGAAGACGGGTCTTGACCTTGGAGTCTACTCCAAGGATTACATTGCAGCAAGTCGGAATGACACGGAGGATCTGATGACTCACAAACTACAAATCAATATCGGAGGGATGCACTGCTCCTTCTGCCAGGAGAGCATCCGCCGCGCGTTCCAGAACACGGAAGGGGTCGAGTCCGTGGCCGTCAGCGTGGCTCACGAGGAAGCGCTCATCGAGTACGACGCCGAGCGGATCGATGAAGCACGTGTCAAAGACGTGTTGCGCGATCTGGGCTACAGCGTGCGGGATCCGAACCGGGTGCGTGCCTACGAAGAGCAACAGGAGGAGTTGCGGCGGGAGAAACGCAAGCTCTTTGCGAACGCGGTGCTCACCACGCTGTCCATCCTCTTGATGGCACTGATGTGGTTCGGTTTCCGGCACCCGTGGGTCCGAGCCATTCAGGCGGCGATCGCGACGGTTGCCATCTTCGGGGTTGGCTCTCACGTCCTTCACATGGCGTGGGGCAGCCTGCGGCGGCGGATCTTCAACCAGCACGTTCTGCTGTCCTTGGGGGCGTTGGGCGCCTACCTCGCGGGGATGCTGGGATTCGCGGATCCTGCCTTTCCCGCGGACTTCTTCGTAGCCGCGACCCTTCTCATGACCTACCACATCTTGAGTGGCTACGTCTCCACCACCGTCCGGGCTCGCAGCCAGCAAGCCGTGCGCAAGCTGCTGGAGCTCCAACCGGACACGGCGCGCGTGGTACGGGACGGTGTCGAGATCGAAGTCGGCATCGAGCAGATCCGGGTGGGCGAGCGCGTTCGGGTTCGCCCCGGCGAGCGCATTCCGGTGGATGGGAGGGTGGTCGACGGTTTCTCCGCGGTGGACGAGTCGATTGTGACCGGAGAGGCACTGCCTGTCGAGAAGGCGCCCGGCGCTGAGGCCATAGGCGGGTCGGTGAATAAGGCCGGCTCGCTCCTGATCGAAGTCACTCGCGTGGGCGAGGAGACCTTCCTCCGCCGGGTAGCCAAGCATGTGCAGGAAGCACGCGCGATGAAGCCGGGCATCATTCAGCTCGTCGACGCGATCCTCACCTACTTCGTGCCCGGCGTGCTGGCGGTATCTGCCCTGGCCTTCCTCGTCTGGAGCGGCGGCGCCTGGATCCTTACCGGCTCCCCGGACTGGACTCGAGCGATCTTTGCCGCGCTCAGCGTGCTGGTCATGGGCTATCCCTGTGCCCTCGGGATGGCGACGCCGCTCGCCCTGATTCGGGGCGGCGGGCTGGCCGCCGAGCGGGGGGTGCTCATCCGGAGCGCCGAGGCCTTCCAGGTCATGAAAGACCTTCGCGCGGTCGTGCTGGACAAGACCGGCACCATTACCGAGGGCGATCCCTCGGTGGTGGATGTGGTAGCCGTTGGCGAGGAGTCGAGAGACGACGTCCTCGGCGTGGCCGCGGCCGCGGAGCTGCTGTCGGAACACTTCCTCGGCCAGGCGATTGTGACCCATGCCGAGCGCCGGGGCCTCGACGTCGAGGCGCCCGACGCGTTCGAGTCGGTGACGGGCCGTGGCGTGGTGGCCCAGCTGGCCGGCGAACGCATCGTCGTGGGACGTCGGAAGCTGCTCGAAGAGCGCGAGGTCGAGTTCGATACCGGCGCGCGAGAAACCCTCGACGAGCTCGAGGGCCGCGGCCAGACGGTCGTGGGCGTCGCCCGCGGCACTCGGCTCATCGGCCTCATCGCCATTGCCGACACCGTCAAGGACGGAGCGCGGGCGGCCATCGCGCGCCTGAAGCAGGCCGGTATCGAGCCGACGATGCTGACCGGTGACAACCGGCAGACGGCCGCCATCGTGGCGCGCGAGGTCGGGATCGAGAATGTGATCGCCGAGGTGTTGCCCGAAGAGAAGGCGGCCAAGGTCCGAGAGCTCCAGGCGAGCGGCATTCGCGTGGCCATGGTGGGCGACGGGATCAACGATGCGCCGGCTCTCACGCAGGCAGACGTCGGCATCGCGATCGGCGCCGGAACGGACATCGCCATCGAGTCGGCCGATGTCGTGCTCATCCACAGCCGACTGGAGGGGGTGAGCGACGCCATCTCCATCGGCCGTACGTCGTACCGGAAGACGGTGCAGAACCTGACCCTGGCGTTCGCCTTCAACGGCGTGGGTATCCCTTTGGCCGCGACAGGGCTCGTTCATCCCATCTGGGCGATGGTGGCGATGGTAGCAAGCGTCAGCGCTGTGCTGGCGAACTCTTTCTGGGGCAGGCTTCCGGTTGGCGCCGAGGGTGTGGAGGAAGCTCTGGCGGTTCCACCGGCCGAGCCCGAATTGCCACCGGCAAAACTCCTGATCCAGGTGCCGGATATGCACTGCGAAGGCTGCGCCCGCACAGTCCAGAATCGCCTCGAAGGCCTCGAGGAAGTGACCGAGGTGTCGGCCGACCCTACAACCAAGCAGGTACGGGTGGACTGGGAGGGGGGTGGAGAGGCCGGCGAGCGCCTCGCCGAAGTGTTGGCGAGCGCGGGTTTCCGGGTGCAGCGGACCGAGATCTCGAGCAGCGTTCGGACGGACCCTTGACCTTGGACCAGACTCCAAGGTTTACGTTACCAACAGCGCAACGTAGCCCGTATGCTTGCCAGTGCTCCAACAGGACTTTCAGTGGAGTACGATCGGCAAAACGTGGAGCCAGATGTGAACCCGATGCGTAACGATAGAAGACCGTCAGGCCCAAGCGGTCTCGAACACGCTGGACCTCCCAACCCGTGCGTCCGGACGGCGTCGAGGGTCGTCACTGCGCTGTGGACGGCCATCCTGCTGGCTCCCGTGACCCTTACAGCCCAGGCGCTGCCGTTCCACACCGCGACCGCAATTACCACCGGCTTCGAAGAATCCGCCGCGCGCACGTTCTCTTCGTTCTTCGGACGGGGGGGTCTGCGGCGTGACGGCGTGGGGATCATCGATCCTATGCAACGCGACATCGACGTATTCGTGCAGGCGTTCGGAGTCTTTCCGTACGCCCTCACGCCGATGTGGACCACGCGAGTGATCGTGCCGTTCGTGCGCAAGTCCATGGACTTCACCGCACCCGGCGGGGCGCGAGGGGATTATGCCACCAGCGGGGTCGGCGACGTGGTCGTGGACACCAAGTGGATCTTCTTCAGCAAGAACCAGTTGAAGGGAACCACGCGCATAGGGATTCAGGGGGGAGTCAAGATTCCTTTGGGCAAGACCAGCGCCATGTTGCCCGACGGTACTCTTGCCCCTCGGACGCTGCAGTTGGGCTCCGGCTCCTGGGATTTTCCCTTCAAGGCGTTGTTCACGATGACGCGCGACCGCTTCGGCCTTCTCGCCAACACCGGCTACCGAATCAACACCAGCGACGACGATATCGAAGCGGGCGACGTCTTCAGCTATGACGTGGCGCTGGGTCTCCGCCTCGCGCCGTTGGTCTACAAGACTCTCAGAGACAAATCGCTCATCGTCTACCTCGAACTGAATGGCGAGGTGGCGAGGCGAGGCGAAATCGCCGGCACGCCCAATCCGGATTCCGGTGGTCACTTGCTGTTCTTGAGTCCGGATATCCAGTGGATTCCGGCCCCGTGGCTTTTGTTCGAGGGATCCGTCCAGTTTCCGATCGTGCAGGATCTCAACGGAACCCAGTTGGAGTACGACACCCGGTTCCAGCTCGGAACCCGATTCCGGTTTTCGTTGTTTCGATGATGGCGCGAACAAGCACCGAGAGTTAGCGAGAGAATACGCATGCCACCGTTCATAGAAACTATGCAGATGTGGGCCACGTTCTCCGGCCGCCACTTCATCGTCATGCTCTGGTGGGTCTGGGCGCTTGCGGTTGCGCTTACGACCGTGAGCGAATCGTTCTTCTTCGACATTTGGCGGCGCCGAGTGCTCGAGGCCCGCGACGATGGCTGGCGGACGGTGGGGCTGGCAGCACTCCTCGGGGTGCTGAGCCCGCCGAGCCGTAGCCGGATATTCGCGCAGGCCAAGGAATTGTTGGCGCACGGGGTCAGCCCTGCCGGAGTGATGGCGTATCTCGTCTCGGCACAGGCTCTGTTCATTTGGATGTTGTTCTTCATCGTGGAGCTGGACGGACCGCAGCCGATGCTCGGCCAATTCGTCGCCGTCGCCATTGTGTTGGCGGTGCTGGTGTACGGGCTTCGGCGTACACCGAAATCACTGTGGGAAGCGGCTCGGCAGTCCGCCGCCCAGCAACTCGCGGAGGGCGTGGAAGCCACACCTATCGCGCGCCGCGGACCCGTCTTGGTACGGCTCGGCATGTCCCTCGGGGGACAGGTCTACTCGCTTTGGTGGCCGCTGCTCTTCGGAGTGATTGGCATCGGGTTCTTTCTCGCCCTCGGTCAGTCCGAGGCCTACGTCTCGCTTCAGGGGAGCCGCGGGCCGCTCGTTCAAATCGGAAACGCGGTCGTCGGATTGCTCCTCGCGTACGTGACGGGGGCGCCCCTGGTAGGGAACGCCCTGTTGGCGGCCGGACTTTGGAAGGCACAATTCGTGAGCTACGCCGGGTTGTCCGCCTTCTATCTCGGGACGCTCGTCATGCCGTTCGCGCTGCATCGGTATTACACGCTCTTCGGTGTGGAGCTGGGCAAGCAGGTGCTCGTGTGGCTCGTGGTTGCGATCCTGGCCGGTGCGCTGGCGGCTACGGCGTGGTGGTGGGGTCTGGACTGGCTGGCTGGAGCAGTTGGGCTTCGCGACTGGTTCGAGGCGTTTACTCACTCGACACTCTGGCCCAACGACGTACCGTGGTTCCACCACTGGTTCCAACCCCTGTCTGGGATGTGAGGTTGGGAAGCCCTACGGGTAGACGTCGTGACGACGATTTCATGATGGTGACAGAAACCTTGGTTATGGAGGAGGACGTAATAATGCAAGTATTTCGGAAAGCGATTGTACTGGCGTTTGCCTTGAGCCTGGCAGCGCCCGCGGCGTACGGGCAAGAACCGGCCCAAGCCCAGAACGATGGTCCACGCCAGGTCGAGGTAACGATCCTCGGGATGAGCTGCCCGTTCTGCGCCTACGGCGTCGAGCAAAAGCTCAAGAAGCTCGATGGCGTGACGGAGCTCGAGGTTGTGTTGGAGACGGGGCTCGCCACGCTGCGCCTTGAAGAAGACGCGGACATCTCGAACGCGCTGCTCCGAAAAACAGTGAAGGACGCCGGCTTCGACGTGGCCAAGATCTCACGCAGCTACGAATCCGACTTCCCGGACTACGAACCGGGGAGTGGCGACAATCGCGAGCGCACGAGCGGTGGCGCGATCCCCGCCGGGACCTGAGCTACAAAGAGGGAAATGCCGAAGCAAGAAATCCGTACCCATGGGTCGCAGACCCGCACACGAGGAGGAGAAATGAGGACTCTCGCCATGGCGCTGGCACTCACCGGCGCCCTCACGCTTCCGGTAACCGGGGCCACGGCCCAGGAGCCCACCAGCGTAGACGACGGCCCCCGCATCATCGAGGTGACCATCTTGGGCATGGCCTGCCCGTTTTGCTCGTACGGCGTGCAGAAGAAGATGAAGAAGCTGGACGGCCTGGCCGACATCGAGATCGACCTCAACGAAGGGCTTGCCACGCTGCGCCTAGAAGAAGACGCGGACATCTCGAACGCGCTGCTCCAAAAAGCGGTGAAGGACGCCGGGTTCGAGGTGGCCAAGATCTCACGCAGTTTCGAGTCCGACTTCCCGGATTACGAGAAGGAGAAAAACGAATAATCTCGAGACAGCGGGCGGGGCCGCTACGGTCGTTCACCTCCGCACGGGTCGCTCTTTCACTGGTACTCATGCTGAGTGCTGGGGTGGCTGGGTTGAGTGCCCAATGGGCAGGTGTGGGCGCGACGGCCCTTCCCGGTTCGGCCGGAGGGCAGCTCAGGCATGAGCCCATTTTCGGAGTGGGCCCGCATACGACTTGGCGGGGGGGTTGGGGAGTGGAGATCGAGGCCAAGCGTCAGGGCAGCGAGACCGTGTTGCCTGTCGAGGTCATGTACGGAGTCACCGAGAAGCTGACCGTCACGGCGGCTCTTCCCTGGGAAGCCTCGTCCCCGAATAGCGGACTGGGAGAGGTCGGCTTACGGGCGAAGTGGCGTTTCGCGACCCGGTTCGCGCCTGGGCTGTCTGACGCAGTGTCACTCGTGGGCGGCATCACAATTCCTCGCAGCCAGGCCGGCGGCGCATTCAAGGGCGGGCCCGGGATCATGCTCGGCCTGGCTGCGGGCCGAGAATCCCGGCGCTGGTACTACTTCGCCGGAGCGCGCGGAACCCTTCGTGTCAGGCGTGACGGATTTGATCCCGGCGACCGGCTCGCGCTCAATCTCGCATGGGGCGTCCGGCCCAGGCTCACAGCGTTCGACGTGCCTGACCTGGTGATCCTGATGGAGGGAAACTACCGGGCCATGGGCCGATCGACCCTCTCCGGCGAGGTGGACCGGGCGACCGGCTCTCGCGTCCTATCCTTCGGACCAGGCATCCTCTACTCCATCAGGAACATCATGTTCAAGGTTGGCCTGGACATCCCCGCCTGGGACCGTTTCAACGAGGCTGGTAAGGACGCGAGCACCATCGTGGTCGGAGCGGTCGAATTCCACTGGT
>JBGMRK010000125.1:0-6980 GCA_048061375.1 Longimicrobiales bacterium
AGCTTGCTTGCAGCTCCCCGAGGCTTATCGCAGCTTGCCACGTCCTTCATCGCCGGCTCGTACCTAGGCATCCACCGTGCGCACTTGTTCGCTTGACCAGAAATTTTCGGCGTCTTTTGCCGCGGCTCGTCGTTGGGCTCGGCTTCGGCTCCTCAACGTATCTTTCGATACGCCTTCGTCGCCTCAGCGTCGCCCGCCTAGATCCGCAACAAAATACTTGAAAATTTTCCCCCTCGCTTCGGTGAGTTTCTGAAAAAGACCAAACAGAATCTCACCAACAAGAAGTATCCTCTGGCCTCACCAAAAAGCCACTACACTTCTTCGAATTGTTTCCACCTAAGATTTCTCTACAACCTTCTCACCCTGAATCTACGAGGACGTCGGACCTTGCATCCGGGCGTCCCGCAAACGTTTGTCAAAAAGCAGCCCGGCCAGGGTGTCCCAGCCGAGCAAGGAAAGGTATCTGAACGGTGGGGTCGAGTCAACACGGTTTGACCCCCTGTTTCCCACGCTTTCTAGATGCCTCCCGCCTCCAGCAATCGGGCCACCTCGTCGGCCGTTACGAAGAACTTTCCGAGGTCCGTTCCGGACTCTGAGGAATGCCAATCCGAGCCCCCTGAAACCATCAATCCGGCCTCCCTGGCAGCTCTCTCCAGCACGAGGATCTGATCCGCCCGCGCCTTCGGTCGGTACACTTCCAAACCTCGCAGACCAGCGTTCACCATGCCCGGAAGCAGGTCCTTCAAAAGGTCCTGCGGCGGATGAGCCCATACGGCGATACCCCCGGCATCTTCGATCAGTTGGATGGCCTCGGCCGGGTCCGCGAGCCGAGTGGGTACATGGGCATCCATGCCATCCCCGATAAGTTGCTCGAACGCCGCCGGAACCGTGGCCACGTGACCGCGCCGGACAAGGGCCTTAGCCAAGTGGGGGCGCCCGATCATGGTGGGCGGACCACTGCTGCACCCGAGCACATCGTCCATGGTGAGCGCCAAGCCCGCGGAGTTCAGACGGCCCACCATCTCTCGCATGCGCTCGTGTCGCACGCGGACGGCCCGCTCTTGGTGGGCCGTGACGGAATCAGCCTCCGGATCGACAAAATAGCCGAGAATATGGATCTCCCGGTCGGACGTGGTGCTGCTCACCTCGAGCGCTGGGACGATCTGGATGGCATACGATCTGGCCGCCTCCCGGGCCTCCCGCACACCGGCCACGCTGTCGTGATCCGAGATCGCGATGACGTCCAACCCACCCTCGGCCGCCAGCCGTACCACGTCGGCGGGCGCCACCGCCCCGTCAGAAGCGGTCGAGTGGACATGGAGATCGAGCCTCATGGACAACGCCGGACCCGCCGGTTAACCGCTCTGGCCCTCGGCGGCCATCTCGTCGACATCCTCTGGCGAGAGGATCGCCGCTGCAGGAATCTCAACGGGTGGGCCGGATCCTGCGTACTCCGTCAGGACCGTGACCTCGTTGCCCTCCACCTTGATGACGCCCGCTGCCACGTAGAACGTCTCGCTACCTCCGCCGGGCCCGTCGATGGCGAGCTCGCCGTGGCCCAGAAGGGTGATCATCGGCGCATGGCCCGGAAGGATGCCCACCCGACCATCCCACGCGGGTGCCACCACCGACGTGGCAATGCCCTCGTACACGGCCTCCTCGGCCGACACGACCCTCACGCGAAGCATGTTCTCGCTCACGCCCGGCTCACTCGGCGAGCTCCTCGCCGGCGGCGAACACCTCGTCGATGCCGCCCTTCATATAGAAGGCCTGCTCGGGCAGGTGATCCAGCTCGCCCTCGGCCATGCGCTTGAACGACTCGATGGTCTCGCCGAGCTTGACGTACTTCCCTGGGATGCCAGTGAACTGTTCCGCAACGTGGAAGGGCTGGGACAGGAACTTTTGGATCCGACGCGCCCGTCCGACGATGATCTTGTCTTCCTCGGTGAGCTCGTCCATGCCCAGGATGGCGATGATGTCCTGCAGGTCCTTGTAGCGCTGCAGGATCTCCTGCACTCGGGTCGCCACGTCGTAGTGGTGCTCGCCGATGAACTGTGGATCCATGATGCGCGATGTCGAGTCCAGCGGATCAACCGCCGGATAGATGCCCAACTCCGAGATGGCACGTGACAGCACGGTCGTGGCGTCCAAGTGCGTGAACGCCGCGGCGGGTGCCGGGTCCGTAAGGTCGTCAGCGGGCACGTAAATGGCCTGGACCGACGTAATGGATCCTTCGCGAGTGGACGTGATCCGCTCCTGGAGTTCGCCCATCTCGGTACCGAGCGTGGGCTGGTAGCCCACGGCCGAGGGCATACGGCCGAGCAGAGCCGAGACCTCGGAGCCCGCCTGCGTGAAGCGGAAGATGTTGTCGATGAAGAGCAGCACGTCCTGCTTCTCGATGTCACGGAAATACTCGGCGATCGTGAGCCCACTGAGCCCCACGCGCAGGCGCGCCCCGGGGGGTTCGTTCATTTGGCCGTAGACCAGCGACGTGGACTCGAGAACGCCCGACTCCTTCATCTCGAGCCAGAGGTCATTCCCCTCGCGGGTCCGCTCGCCCACGCCGCAGAATACCGAGCGGCCGCCGTGCTCCATCGCGATGTTGTTGATGAGCTCCATGATGATGACGGTCTTGCCGACGCCGGCACCACCGAAGAGCCCGGTCTTGCCGCCCTTCACATACGGAGCGAGGAGATCGACGACCTTGATGCCGGTCTCGAAGATCTCGGTCTTGGGCTCGAGGGCGTCGAACTTGGGCGGGTCCCGGTGGATCGGCCAGCGCTCCACCTCACCGTTGCCCCCACCCACGGGCCCCAGTTCGTCTACGGGCTCACCGAGCACGTTGAGGATGCGCCCGAGCACCGCCTCGCCGACCGGAACCGTGATGGCGCTTCCCGTGTCGATGGCCGCCATCCCGCGCGTCACGCCGTCCGTGGACGTCATGGAGACCGCTCGCACCTGGCCCCGGCCAATGTGCTGCTGGACCTCGGCCACGAGTTCGATTTCCTGGCCGCCCTCTCCCCTCGACTGCAACGAAAGAGCGTTGTAGATGTCCGGCAGGTTCTCCGGGTCGAACTCGACGTCCAACACGGGCCCGATAACCTGCACGACCTTTCCGATGTTTTTGTCAGCCATGGTATCCATTCTCTGTGCGGTAGCGGCCCGAAAGTGGGTCGTACAGCCCTATTCTAGGGCCGCAGCGCCACCGACGATCTCGGCGATCTCCTGAGTAATCTGGGCCTGTCGGGCCCTGTTATATGAACGGGTAAGTCTCTCGAGCATGTCACCCGCATTATCTGTCGCGTTCTTCATGGCGGTACGCCGTGACCCCTGCTCCGCCGCAGCGTTCTCGACCAGCGCCCGATACACGGCGTTGCGCACATAAGCCGGCAAGAGCCGGTCGAGCAACACATCCCCCGAGGGCGAAAGGATGTATGAGACCGGCCCCGCGGACTCCGTCTCCGGCTTGATCGGGAACAACTCCCTCACGATCGGCGGTGTGGACATCGCGGACAGGAACTCGGAACTCACCAAGTAGACAGCGTCCACCTCACCTCCGGCAAATGCGTCCCGGAGTGGCGCGATCACGGACTCGGCGTCCTCCGGCGTCGGGTTGTCACCGATGTCGGTGCGCGCCGACGCGATCTCCTCGCCCCTGAACCGGAAATAGGCGATACCCTTCTTGCCGACCAGGTTGAGACGGGTCTCGACTCCCTGACTCCTGAGGCGCTCCAAGAGATTGCGGGCCTCGCGGATCAGATTGGCGTTGAAGCCACCGGCGAGACCTCTGTTGGCCGTAAAGAGCATCACAGCCGCCCTGCGAAGTTGATCTGGGCGCCTCAGCAGCGGGAAACGCTCCGACAACTCGGGAGCGTAAAGGCTCCCTACGATCTCTTGGAGCGCCTCCGCATAGGGCCGCGCCGCGTACACGCGATCGGTGGCTCTCTTGAGCTTGGACGTGGCCACCAACTCCATCGTGCGAGTGATCTTCCGCGTGTTCTCGACGGACTTGATCCGCTTTTTGACTTCACGCCCCCCTCCGGCCACTCAGCAGCCCCCCTTCACCCTGACCCCGGCCATCAGGCCTCGGCCCCCGCGGTCTCGGCGACTTCCACTTCAATCCCCTCGTCTTCCAGGAACCCCGCCGTGTACTCCTTCGTGGCCTCGATCAGAGCATTTTCGATCTCTTCGGTGAGCACGTTTCCTTCACGGAGGCCGGCCAGGATCTCTGGCCGCTGGACCTGGAGGAAGTCGTGATAGCCGAGTTCCCACTTCTTGATCCCGGCTACCGGGACATCATCCAAGTACCCGTTGGTCACTGCATAGATGACGGCGACCTGGTTCTCGACCGCCATGGGCTGGTACTGAGGCTGCTTGAGCATCTCGACCGTGCGTTCACCGCGGGCCAACTGGCGTTGTGTTGCCACGTCCAGGTCCGATCCGAACTGGGCGAAGGCCTCGAGTTCACGGAACTGAGCGAGATCCAGGCGAAGCCGTCCGGCGACCTTCTTCATGGCCTTGATCTGCGCCGCGCCACCTACACGCGACACGGAGATGCCCACGTTGACCGCGGGGCGCACGCCTGAGAAGAACAGGTCTGGCTCCAGAAAGATCTGCCCATCCGTGATCGAGATGACGTTGGTCGGGATGTAG
Organism: Longimicrobiales bacterium; assembly: GCA_048061375.1. Classification (GTDB taxonomy): domain Bacteria; phylum Gemmatimonadota; class Gemmatimonadetes; order Longimicrobiales; family Gaopeijiaceae; genus JACZXQ01. Next base: position 4,654 of record JBGMRK010000125.1, read on the forward strand.
GCCGAAACGTCACTCGCCTGCGTCTCGATGATCGGCAGCGCGGTGAGCGATCCCCCGCCCATCTCATCCGAAAGCTTGGCCGCCCTCTCGAGCAACCGCGAGTGCAGGTAGAACACATCGCCCGGATACGCCTCGCGCCCCGGGGGCCGCCGAAGAACCAGGGAGAGCTGGCGGTAGGCTTGAGCCTGCTTTGAGAGATCGTCGTAGATCACTAACGTGTGGCGGCCATTCCACATGAAGTGCTCGGCCATAGCGCACGCCGAATAGGGGGCAATGTACTGAAGCGGCGCCGGCTCCGAAGCGCTTGCGGCCACCACGATCGTGTAGTCGAGCGCGCCGTGTTGGCGGAGCGTATCCACCACGCCCGCGACCTTCCCCGCCCGCTGGCCGATGGCGCAGTAGATGCAGACGACGCCCGTATCCTTCTGGTTGATGATCGTGTCGATCGCGATGGCTGTCTTGCCGGTCCCTCGATCGCCGATGATCAGCTCGCGCTGGCCCCGGCCGATGGGAATCATCGAATCGATCGGCTTGATGCCCGTCTGGAGGGGCTCATTCACCGGTTGCCGCTTGACGATGCCCGGGGCGACCACGTCGATCTGGCGGCTGCCCTCGATCGGCTCGATCGGGCCGTTGCCGTCTATGGGCTGGCCGAGCGCATCCACCACTCGGCCGAGGTAGCCCTCACCGACCGGAACGTCGAGCACACGGCCGGTGCCGCGCACCTGGTCCCCCTCGTGGAGGGCGGTCCAGTCACCCATGATGACCGCACCGATGTTGTCTTCTTCGAGATTCAAGGCGAGGGCCGTGACGACCTCGCCCGTTTCAGCCACGGTGATCTCGAGCATCTCGCTGGCCATCGCATGCGTCAGCCCGTAGATCCTGGCGATCCCATCCTTGACCTCGAGGACCTCGCCGATCTCCTCGGCACGCAGGTCCTCCTCGTAGTTCTCGATCTCGGAGAGGAGAACGCCCTTGATTTCGCCGGCGCGCAGCCCTGAGTCGTTTGCCATCTAGCTAGTCCTCGAATATGGGGGGCCCGAACACCGGGCCAGCATCACGTCTGTGTCAGTCATGCTGTGTCGGGAGACGGAAGCTCCGCCTCCAAGAGTCTGCGGCGCATGCCGTCCAGCCTACGCCTGAGCGAGCCATCGTAGATGGTGTCGCCCGTGCGAACAACGACGCCACCCAAGAGGGCAGGCTTCACCCGCACATGGGGAATCGCCGTCTTTCTCAGCATGGACGAGAGCTTCTCGGTCAACTCGTCCATGGCCCCGCCGTCCAGCTCGCCGGCGAGGGTGACTTCGACGTGCACGCGGTTGTGGTGCTCGTCCACCAGCCCGTGATACTCACGTGCGATGTCGCGCAGGAGCCGCTGCCGGCGCTTGTCGATAACCACGAGAAGGAAGTTCACCAAATGTCCGGGAAGGAGGTCGCCGAATACCTTCCTCACCACGGCCTTCTTTTCGGTCGCCGCGATCCTGGGAGTCTCCAGAAAGAGGCGCACCTTTGCGTTCTCGTCCAGAAGCGTTGCCACGAGTTCGATGCCTTCGCCGAACGTGTCGATGCCCTCGTGGCGCTGGGCCAGCTCGAAGAGAGTCTCCGCGTAGTTCTTCGCGACGGTCTCGTCTCTCAAGCTTGCGCCCCCTCACCCGACTTCGTGAGGTCGTCCAAATAGCCCATCACCAGCTCGCGGTTCCTCTCGTCGTCGAGGTTGTCCCGAATCAGCCTGGAGGCGGCCGCGAGTGCAAGATCCACGGCCTCCTTGCGAAGGGTGTCGACCGCGGCGTCACGCTCCCTTTGGATTTCCTCGCGCGCCCGCTCGACCATGGCATGACCCTCCGTCCGTGCCTTAGCCTCGATCTCCTGACGCAGCTTCTCACCGGCAGTCTTACCGTCCTGGATGATCTGCTGTGCCTCGCGCCGGGCTTCGGCCATCTGTCTCTTGTGCTCCGCCAGGAGGCTGGCGGCCTCCTCACGTTCCGACTTGGCCTGGTCAAGGTCGCTTTGGATCCCCTCTTCCCGCGCATTGACGGCGCCCAGGATAGGGCCCCAGGCGTACCTGTGGAGGATCAACAGCACGAGACCGAAGACGATCAGCGTCCACGTGCTCAGTCCCAGGTTGATGTCGAACAGCGAAGGGCTCGCCGCGGCCTCGTCGCCGTGGTCCTCCTGCGCCCACGCCACAAGCGGCGACGTGGCCACAAAGGCCAGGAGTACAACGAATGTTCGGCTAAACAGCTTCATCTTGCTCTCCAGAGATGCCTCGCGAGGGTGTCCGAGAAGGTGTGCGCGGGTAGGCGGGCAACGTGTACAGGGCTGCGCCG
>JBGMRK010000126.1:0-1355 GCA_048061375.1 Longimicrobiales bacterium
CCGGCGGAGGAAAGTCCGAGCTCCACAGGGCAGGGTGCCGGGTAACGCCCGGGCGCCCCGAGCGTTTCGGCGCGAGGGGTGACGGAAAGTGCCGCAGAGAGTAGACCGCCGATGGCCGGCCGCTCTTCGGGGCGACGGCACAGGCAAGGGTGAAAGGGTGCGGTAAGAGCGCACCGGGCTTCCGGAGACGGGAGTCGCATGGTAAACCCCACTCGGAGCAAGGCCAAATAGGGGACGAGGGGCTGCCCGCCCCGTCTGAGTCCTGGGTAGGCCGCTCGAGGCCTCCAGCAATGGCGGTCCCAGATAAATGACCCTCCCCCGCTTCGGCGGCGGACAGAACTCGGCTTATTCCGCACGCGATCACATGGTGCCGGGGATGCTTGGCGGCCGGTGGTTGGTGGCCGATCCTTGGCATATGCCGAGTATGTGGTTGCAGGTCTAGGAGCGCGAGGAGTGGCGACTGAGTCGTACGCATGTACGACGCAGGGAGCCGCGAAGAGCAGCGACGACGACATGCGGCAACAGACGAAGGCAGATGCGCGCCCGTAGCTCAGCTGGATAGAGCGCTGCCCTCCGGAGGCAGAGGTCACAGGTTCGAATCCTGTCGGGCGTATTGCAAAGGGTCCCCGGGCGAAGCTCGGGGGCCCTTTGCAATAGGGTCGGTGCGGAGGTGTACCTCAGGTTCGAGCCGAGGCGCCAAAGGAGTCATCCGCGAAGCGGCCGAAAAGTAAACCGCCGAGACGAGCGAGGAGGCCCGAAGGGCCCCCGCAGCTCAATCCTGTCGGGCGTATCGCACCAGGCCCCACCCGGATCGGGGGACGGGGTAGCTGATGAGGGCAGAGTGGAATCCCCTTGTAGGCCGATGCAGGGGATGTGTAACTTGGAAATACTCCCACCAAGGGCTCTTCGGTCGATCCTATGCCTCTAATGATCGAAACCGAAAAGGGAAGCTCCCGCGTGTCTCACGTCGAATGAGAGGTCTGTTACATCCATGGATGCTTCATTAGGTCCGATTCTGGTCGTCGAAGACGATCGGGACCATGCCGTGTTGATTCGATCAGTCTTCGAAAGCCGCTCCCGCGGGACGGTCATGCGCATCGCCTCGACCGGACGAGAGGCGCTGGACTACTTGGAGGGGGTACCGCCATACGACGACCGCGCCGAGAATCCCGTTCCGGAGGTGATCATCCTAGACTTGGGCCTTCCCGGCATGAACGGCTTTGACGTGCTGAGTTGGCTATCCGTCAACAAGGAGTATTCCGATATCCCCGTAGTTGTGTTCACGGCATCTACTGATCCCAAGGACGCGCGGATGGCCTACTCCCTGGGAGCGCGCTCGTTCAAGAGCAAGCCGG
>JBGMRK010000126.1:1455-2631 GCA_048061375.1 Longimicrobiales bacterium
TCGTCCAGCGCATGGAACGTGAGCCCGTTCCCGAGTTCGGTCTCCGCGGCCACTCCCGGGCGATCCCAGAATCCGTGAACCACGACATCCTGATTCCTACGGTGCCAATCCTCGATTTGCTCGGCGTAGCCGGGGTTGAGCAGGTAGGCGAGCAGGTGCGATCCCTCATGCGCTTCCGCCTCGAGAATCTCACTTCTGAGTAGGGGAGCCACCACCCTGAGTCCCTTCCTGGTGGGTTCGCCCGGTCGAAACGAAAGAGCGAGACGAAGGTCGGCGCGGAAGGCCGAACATCGCGTAAGCAGGCGAAGGCCCAGACCCCCGAGGAGACTGGTTTCCGGGCGCTGGAAGTCGGGGTGCTGGAAGTAGAACTGGTGCCCCACACACACATGCCGGGGGCGTCGCAGCCGGAGCAGAAACGAGAAGCTGCACATCAGGTCGAAGAAATTGATCACCACATCGGGTCTGTGACGGTTGATCGCTCTCCGGATCTGAAACACCGAGAGGGTATAGCGGGGCAGCGACAAGAAGGAGTGCACGGCAGTACGGGCGAAGCTGACTCCTTTTTGGTGACGGTCGGTAACCAGAACGGGGCTCTGGAATGTCGTTACCGGCCCTCCCATGCGCTCAGCGAAGAAGTCGGGAAGGGTCCTGAATCGGCTCACGCCCACCATCGTCAGGCAAACCTCGTGGCCTGCTTTCTCGAGACGCTGCCGAAGGGCGATCGCCTGGGTCATGTGCCCGCGGCCTTCACCCTGGACGACGAAGAGGCACTTCAACGGACTACCTCCGACTCCCCACAGCACGACAATCTGTCGCGGAACCTTCTATTCTGGCTAAATTTGTCATCAACCTGCACTCGGAGCATTCGATGGGGGCCACCCGTATTCTGTTGACATTCATGTCCGCGACGATCCTCGCCGCCTGTGGCGGCGCTGTCCCGCAGCAGGAGGTCGCGCCATTCCCGACGGTGCCTGTCGAGGCGACGGAGCCTGACATCCCGCTCGTGGACCTGCCTATAGATGTCGAACTAATAGAGGTCGAACCTATACCGCCCGCCAAGCACGCGCCCGAGTACGACGTGATCATCGAGGGCGGCCGCATCGTGGACGGAACGGGAAACGCCTGGTTCTACGGCGACTTGGCGATCAAGGGTGATCGCATCGCGCGCATCACTCC
>JBGMRK010000126.1:2731-6789 GCA_048061375.1 Longimicrobiales bacterium
AGCCGAGCGGATAGCTTGAATCGCCTGTTCTCCGGAGAACGGGGATTCGATGCGTGGCTCACCGCCATGGAGGAGCACGGTACGTCCGTGAACTTCGGGTCGTTCGTTGGCGCCAGCACGATTCGCACCTATGCGAAGGGGTCCTCGATGGGCCCCGCACGACCCGAGCAGCTCCGCACGATGCAGCTCATCGTCAGGAGGGCCATGGAGGATGGAGCCTTCGGTATCGCCTCGGCGCTCATCTATCCTCCCGGAAACTTCGCATCGACCGAGGAGCTGGGGGCGATTTCTGCGGCCATGGCCCCCTACGGGGGGCTCTACATCACCCACCTGCGGTCCGAGGCGGACAAGTTCCTAGAGGCGATCGATGAGGCGATCGAGATCGGCGAGCTGGGAGGGGTTCCGGTCGAGATCTATCACTTCAAAGCGGGGGGGCAGCGCAACTGGGACAAGGCCGCCGACGCCATCGCCAAGATCGATTCGGCTCGGGCGGAAGGTGTCGATATCCAGGCCAACATGTACCCGTACGTCGCCGGCAGCACGGGCCTGACCGCTTGCTTCCCACCGTCGGCGTCGGCCAACGGCCGCCTTTACCGGAATCTGGAAAGTGACGACCAACGCGCCCGCATTCGCGCCGAGATCTTGGAACAGACCAGTGACTGGGAAAACCTCTGCGCCCTGAGCCGGCCCGAAGGCGTGCTTTTGCTCGGATTGAACAACCCCGAGAACCGGAAATACGTCGGAAAGTACCTCTCCGAGGTCGCGGCCGCCGAGGGCAAGGACTGGATCGACACGGCTATGGATCTGGTCCTCTCGGAGCGCCAGCGCGTTGGGACGATCTTCTTCCTCATGAGCGAAGAGAACGTCAAGCTGCAGTTGCGGCAGCCGTGGATGAAGTTCGGAACCGATGCGGGTGGAGTGGATCCGGAGCGGTCAGGGGCGCTCGTGCACCCCCGATCGTACGGCACGTTCACACGTATTCTCGGACGCTACGTTCGGGACCAGGGCGTGATCTCGCTCGAGGATGCCATCCGAAAGATGACATCTGCCGTGACTACGCGGTTGTCCATTCAGGACCGTGGCGTCCTACGAGAGGGGTTGTTCGCCGACGTGGTGATCTTCGATCCGGCCACCATCATAGACTACGCGACGTTCGAGAAGCCCCACCAGGTATCGCAAGGAGTGCGTGACGTGTTCGTAAATGGGGTCGCCGTCCTCCGAGATGGTGTGCACACGGGGGCGAAGCCCGGCCGGGCGTTGCGTGGGCCGGGTTACAGGGGTGAGCGGCCAAGCCCTATCTCGCGACCCTGACGGGCGGCGCCGAGGCGAGCTTCCACACCCCCAGCGTGAGCAGCGGCAGGATCACGACCACCAGGAAGACCCACGTGAGCGTGCCATAACCCCGGGCGATGAGGTCGATGAGCCCGAACTGCGCAATTGCGGTGCCCGCCAGGAGCAGCCCAAGGGCGACCACTGGCCGAACGGTTGCCGGAAGCTCGCGGCCCCGCTCCCGGAAGGCCTCCGCGATGCGCTCGTTTACCGCGTGGATCATGCCCGTACCGGTTTCGATCAGGGTCCCGAACAGGGCTACCTGGAACGCGATCTGGAATGTCCTCGAGCCCAGCTCCTCCAACAGGTAGTTGGCAGGCACCACCTGAGACGCGATTTCGGGGTAATGGCCCGCCATCACGATCAGGAACAAGAAGGCGGGAATAATGGCGATCGGCCCCGCCAGGGTGCCGGCGATCAGCGCCTCGCGCCGGGTCTGCACGTGCCTGACGCAAAACAACAGCGCTGGGACGAGCGCGACGTTGTAGGAGGCGTAGCGAATTCCGCCTACCACCCACCCTGGCTCGACGGGTACGGATCGCAACGATTGGGCGATCGCCGGGCCGAACTTGCTCAGCGACCAGGCGAACAACACCAGATAGACTCCGTAGAGCACGACCGACCAGCCCGCGAAGACACGCTCGATCAATCCCGTGCCTTCGAACGTGAGAAAGCCGATCGCCGTCATGATCCCCAGGACTCCGACGAGGTAGGGCAGCCCGAAGGTGTCCTCTAGGATCGACCCCGCGGCGGCAGCGATCACCGCGAGCACGAGAAGCAACATCAGAAAGTAGCTCGCCTCGTAGATCACCCAGCCCTTCCCGAGCAACTGCTTGCAGAACGTGCGGTAGTCGAATGCCTGGAAGTACCGGGCGAACTCGAAGGCCACGGCGCACACCACGCTCCAGAACACCATGGAGACGAGCATCATCGCGAGAATACCACCGGCCGGTCCGTACGGAAGGAAGAACTCGGCCAACTCCCGTCCCGTCCCGTAACCGCCCGCGATCACGACCGATTGGAAGACGAGCCCCGGCAGGAGGTAGCGCTGCAGGAACGAGGCTTTCAAGGCGGTCTCCGGCGCGTCGGGTGACGGGATCGAATGGCCTGATCATGCCCACAGGCACGCCGCCGCGCCAGCCTGTGCGTCCGTCGGGTGTGACGTTTTTTCGAGTTCGATCGTCTAAAGGTTGTAGGGAACGGCGTTCGTGAAACCCGATAGGGGTCCGAACGTATTGAGAAGAGAGAAGGGGATGGCGGCCGCGGAGGGTTCGGCCCCAAGTGGAAGGAAGATGACGATGAGTGTGGAAGACAGGGTCAAGTTCCTGCTGAGGGCCGCGAGGCGGGTCGAAGCGGAAGGAGATGGGCGCGTTGCGGACTTGTTCCGCAAAATGGCGGGTGAGGTAATTCAGGTAGCGAGTCCGCTGCCTGGTCTGGTTGTGGGGCCTTCGGACGGCTAGCTGTTCCTAGGCTCGCGCATCAGCCGCTGGGCCGCGAGAGGGACCACACGTAGGCTGTGACTGCCCTCAAGTCCTCATCCGAAATACGGGAACCACCACGCGGCATCATCATCCCAGGGAACTGTTTCGTTTCCCGAACCCCGGTGTCGATCAAGTTCAACAACTGCTCGTACGATCCGTCGACGTTGAGCCACTCATCGTCGTTGAGGTTCGGAGCGATCGGGGTTCCCCCGCCCGTTACGCCGTGGCACGTGAAGCAGGCGCCCCGACCTTGGAAGATCGTCATACCCTGTGCGACCATTTCAGTCGTCATCCCCTCGGGTAAATCCACGTCTGAAGCGGCACCACCGTCAGGGTCCTGGGCCACCGCCGGCGCCCGTTCCGACTCGTTCGCTCCGGGCGATTCTTCGGCCTGATCACTGCCGCAGCCCAGCAGCAGGATCGTCAGCAGACCTGCGGTCATCATGGCACGCATGTTCAACCCTCCCCGTCGCCGGCCTCCGCCACCATCTCGTGGATCGCCGGCCCTCCCTTGCTGCGAATGTTCAGGAACTCCACGAAGACCGAGAAGCCCATGGCGAAGTAGATATACCCCTTCGGGATGTGGAAGCCCATGCCCTCGGCGACAAGGCTCGTTCCGATCAAAAGCAGGAACGAGAGGGCGAGCATCTTCACGGTGGGATGCTCAGTTACGAATCCTCCTACGGCGTTGGCGGAGATCATCATTACGCCTACCGCGAGCACCACCGCCGTGACCATCACCCCGAGGTCGTCCGCCATTCCCACGGCGGTGATTACGGAGTCCAGAGAGAACACGATGTCCAAGATGGCGATCTGGACCAGGACGCCGGCGAAGGTATGCGTGCGCTTGCTCGCGGGCTCGCTCCCGTTGCCCTCGCCCTCGAGGCTGTGATGGATCTCTCTCGTCGACTTGCTGAGTAGGAAGAGTCCACCGGCGATCAGCACCAGGTCTCGCCCGGACACTTCATGCCCTAAAACTGCAAACAGCGTGGTCGTCAGGCCGATGATCCATGAAATCGAGAAGAGCAGCAGAATGCGCGTGAGCATGGCCGCTGCCAAGCCTAATTGGCGGGCCTTCCCCCGCTCTTCCTTGGGGAGCCGGTCCGCGAACACCGAGATGAACACCAGGTTGTCGATGCCCAAGACGATTTCCAGCAGTGTGAGCGTTGCCAGGGCGACCCAGGCTTCGGGGCTAGTGAGCCACGCCATTCGGATTCCGCTTCTAGAGGGAGTCGGTGCTCGACGGTG
>JBGMRK010000127.1:0-6769 GCA_048061375.1 Longimicrobiales bacterium
AGACGCCGATACGACCGACCGGGCTCAGTCGTAACCCGCGACTTCTCCTCCGCTGATCACAGAGTGGCACGGGGTCCCGCCGAGCCAATAGCACAGCTCGCGCGGATGACCGACGTCCCACACCGCGAAGTCGGCCACCTTCCCCGCCTCGATCGTGCCGATCTCATCGCCCAGTCCCAAGGCGCGGGCCCCGTTTCGCGTCATTCCGGTCAACGCCTCCTCTGGGGTCAATCCGAACAGCGTGCACCCCATGTGAAGAATGGCGAGTGGCGAAAGCACTGGAGACGAACCCGGGTTCGCATCGGTGGCCAAGGCAATCAAGACGCCGCTCTCTCGGAGAGCGTCGACCGGTGGCACCGTAGTTTGCCGGAGATGGTAGAACGCTCCAGGCAGAAGCACCGCCACCGTCCCGGCCGCCGCCATCGCCCTGACACCCATTTCCGACGTGAATTCCAGATGGTCCGCAGACAGCGCCCCGTGCCTCGCCGCCAGTGCCGCCCCCCCGGAGTCCGACAATTGGTCGGCATGGAGTCTCACAGGGAGGCCGTGTGCCTTCGCCGCATCGAAAACGGCTCCACACTCCTCTGCGGTGAAGGCGATTCCCTCGCAAAAAGCATCCACACAGCCGGCGAGCCCCTCCTCGGCCGCCTGCGGAATCATCTCCCCACACACCACTTCGAGGTACTCGGCAGAACGACCTTCGAACTCCTCCGGCAGAGCATGGGCACCCAAGAGCGTGCCCACCACGCGGATGGGATTTCGCCTCCCAAGCTCCATCGCCACCCGTAGCATACGCATCTCTGTATCCAGCTCGAGTCCGTAGCCGGACTTGATCTCCACTGTGGTCACGCCCTCGGAAGCGAGCGCACGTAGGCGTCTCTCGGCGACGCCGAGTAACGAATCGAACGAGGCGGCCCGTGTTGCCGCCACTGTGGACCTGATACCCCCCCCACTGCGGGCGATTTCCTCGTACGACTCACCCAAGAGCCGTCGCTCGAACTCGTCGGCACGGTCACCGGCGAACACCAGATGTGTGTGACAGTCGACCAAGCCCGGTGTAACCCAACGGCCACCCAGGTCCACCGTCTCGGTTTGCCGGCCAAGAACCCCATCTGGTATTACGTCACGGTGACCGACCCAGAGAATCCGTCCGTCCCTGACAGCCAGGGCTGCTTCGCGGACCGCTCCATACGGCTCCGCGCCGGTCACGGAGAACGTCGCGACATTCGCGTTCGTCCAGATCCTGGTTGCGGCGTCCAAATTCCCACTCTCCGGTCAGGGTTGGGCACTGGTCCCTTTGGGTAGGCGTGCCGGAAGGTGGAGCAACACTAGCCTCGCTCTGACGCACGGTCTAGACTCGGCCCATGCCGTCCTACTTTGCACACAGCGCCCTTCTCCCTTCCGGGTGGTCCGACGCCGTCTCGTTCAGTATCAACGACCAAGGGTTCTTCACGAACGTTCGACCCAACGCCGATCCCGGTGGCACCGATATTCTGCCGGGCGTGGCGCTCCCAGGGGCCGTGAATCTCCACTCGCACGCATTCCAGCGAGGAATGGCCGGACTCGCTGAACGTGGAGCGGAAGAGGCGGAGAACTTCTGGAGCTGGCGCGACGTGATGTACGATTTCGTTTCCTCGCTCACCCCAGACGACGTGCAGGCCATCGCGGCACAACTCTATGTTGAGATGTTGCGTGCCGGGTACACATCCGTCGTGGAGTTCCACTACCTCCACAAGGATCCGCAGGGGGCACCGTATGCCACCCTGGGCGCGATGTCGGAGGCCGTCCTTGGGGCAGCGGCCGCAACTGGGATCGGAATCACTCACGTTCCAACGTTCTATAGCACCGGTGGCTTCGGTCGTGCCCCCGTATCTGACACGCAACGGCGTTTCGTGATGGACCCCGACATGCTGCTGCTGCTGCTCGAGGGGCTCATCGCCGAGGCTGCCGGTGATCCGCAGCGCAGGGTTGGGCTAGGTCTTCACAGTCTCAGGGCGGTGCCTATCGAGCAGCTCGATCCCATGGTGACCGCAGCCTGGTCCATCGACTCGGAGGCGCCGATCCACATACATGTGTCAGAGCAGCGCCGGGAGGTCGAGGAATGTGTTGCTACGCTCGGAGCCCGGCCTGTGGAGTGGCTGGTCGACAACAGCCCACTCGACTCCCGGTGGTGTACCATCCATGCGACCCATGTCTCGCCCGATGAAGTCCGAGCGCTCTCGAGCTCCGGCGCGGTTGTGGGGCTATGCCCGACCACTGAGGCCAATCTCGGTGATGGGGTCTTCCCTCTCTCGGACTTCCTCGGCTCGGGTGGGACCATCGGAATCGGATCGGACAGCCACGTGACGGTGGACCCCGCCGCCGAGTTGCGACTGCTCGAATACGGGCAGCGCCTTTTATGGGAGAACAGAAACGTTGCGGCGCGAGGCCAGGGCCGGTCCACGGGGGCGTTCCTTTATCAGGCGAGCCTGAAAGGCGGGGCTCGGGCGGCGGGCCGGCGCGTGGGCGCCCTCGCGGAGGGGCATCGGGCCGACATCGTGGTTCTCGACCCCAATCACCCCACGCTGGCAGGACGCACCGGAGACACTCTCTTGGATTCGTGGGTGTTCTCGGCCACGGGGTCGCCGGTCTCGGGCGTAATGGTCGGCGGTCAATGGGTAGTGCGGGACGGCCATCATGACGGCGAAGGGGCCATCGCCGATCGGTACCGAAACACGATGGCGCGGCTTCGGTCCTGAACGGCTCTCCGGCGCTCTTTGCCTAGGAAGGCGCTTCGCCGGGGATGACGATCCCTTCCCGGTGCGCGGTCTCCACAGCCTTTTCGTAGCCGGCGTCGGCGTGGCGAGCCACTCCCAGTCCAGGATCGTTCGTCAGGACCCTCTCGATCCGCTCAGCCATCTCCCTCGATCCATCGGCCACAAGCACCTGTCCGGCGTGTAAAGAGTCACCGATCCCGACTCCACCACCGTGGTGGAACGACACCCAGCTCGCCCCGGACGCAGTGTTCAGCAACGCGTTCAAGATCGGCCAGTCGGCGATGGCGTCACTGCCGTCGAGCATCGCTTCCGTCTCACGGAAAGGCGACGCGACCGAGCCAGTGTCCAGGTGGTCCCGTCCGATCACGATGGGCGCCGAGACCTCCCCACTGGCGACCAAGTCGTTCATGGCGACACCGAAGCGGGCCCGATCTCCCTGCCCCAGCCAACAGATGCGCGCGGGCAGGCCCTGGAACTCGACGTGCTCCTGAGCGAGCCGGATCCACCGGCCGAGATGTTCGTCCTCCGGAAACATCTCCAGGGCGAGGCGGTCCGTTCGGTGAATATCCGCCGGGTCACCCGAAAGAGCGACCCACCGAAAGGGACCTTTCCCCTCACAGAAAAGGGGCCGAATGTACGCGGGCACGAAGCCGGGGAATGCGAAGGCGTTCTCGAACCCGGCGTCGCGCGCCTGAGTGCGGAGGTTGTTTCCATAGTCCACGGCGACCGCTCCGGCATTCATCAGATCGACCATCGCCTCGCAATGCGTGCGCATGCCAGCGGAGGCTCGCGCTAGGTATTCATCCGGGTCCGCCTCTCGCAGGCGTGCCGCCGCTTCCAAATCCAGCCCGGGCGGCACGTAACCGTTCAGCGGGTCGTGCGCCGACGTCTGGTCCGTCACGATGTCGGGAACGATGCCCCTGCTCGCGATCTCGGGCAGGATCTCCGCGCAGTTCCCGACCAAGCCGACGCTGACCGCCTCGCCTTCCGCCGCCGCGCCCTGAACCCAGTCCAAGGCCTCGTCCAAATCTGCGGTCATGCGATCGCAGTACCGGGTCTCGAGTCGCCGCTCGATGCGCGAGGCATCGACTTCGACCACCAGAATCGCCCCCCCGTTCATGGTCGCGGCCAGAGGCTGTGCGCCCCCCATACCACCCATTCCGCCCGTCAGGATCCACCGGCCCTCGAGCGAGCCGCCGAAATGCTCCCGCGCCATCGCGCCGAACGTTTCGTACGTGCCTTGGAGGATGCCTTGGGTGCCTATATAGATCCATGAGCCCGCCGTCATCTGACCATACATGATCAGCCCCTGGCGCTCCAGCTCGTGGAACGTCTTCCAGTTCGCCCAGCGGCCGACCAGGTTCGAGTTGGCGATCAGGACGCGCGGCGCGCCGCGGTGGGTCTTGAAGACGCCCACGGGCTTCCCGGACTGGATAAGCAGGGTTTCGTCGTCAGCGAGCGCGCGGAGGCACGCTACGATCTGGTCGAAGGCCTTCCAGCTTCGGGCGGCGCGCCCGGTGCCGCCGTAGACCACCAAATCCTGGGGACGCTCGGCGACCTCGGGATCGAGGTTGTTCATGAGCATCCGCAAAGCGGCCTCCTGAGTCCACCCTCGGCACGACAACTCGGACCCCCGTGGAGCCCTCACCACACGGCTGCCCTCCGCTACCGGCTGCTCAATCACATCCACCCCCGGCTCATGCCACCGCTCCCAACACGCCGCTTCTCACGAGCTCGGCGATGGATTCGATATCACCCGTCAGGCTACGGTCATCCTCCAAGCGCGGCACACGCTCACGAATCAGCGCCAGCGCCGCTTCGATCGAGGGCCCCGACTTCAAAGGGCGATGGAACTCGATGGCCTGGGCGGCCGCCAAGAACTCCAAGGCCACCACGAATTCGAGATTCTGGACGGCCCTTCGCGCCTTGCGGGCGGCCGCCATCCCCATGGACACGTGATCCTCCTGGCCCGCGCTGGTCGGCACAGAGTCCGTACTGACCGGATGGGCCAGCACACGCATCTCCGCTAGCAAGTCTACCGCCGTTACCTGCGCGATCATGAGGCCAGACCGCAGGCCCGGAGACGTCGTCAGAAAGGCCGGCAACCCCGAAAGATCCGGATTCAAGAGGCGTTCGAGCCTGCGCTCGCTGATGGATGCGAGGTCGGTGATCGCGATGGTCAAGAAATCCAAGGCCTGAGAGACGATTTGCCCGTGGAAGTTACCGGCCGACACGACGGCGTCCGCCTCGGGAAAAATTAGCGGGTTGTCCGTACTACTATTGACCTCCACCTCGACGACCCCCCGCACATAGGTGAGCGCGGAGCGGCAGGCCCCGTGAACCTGAGGCATGCATCGCAAGGAGTACGCATCCTGGACGCGGGGATCTCCGTGGCGATGGGATTCCCGGATCTCGGAACCGAGAAGAAGCGACCACAACCGGTGAGCGCTCCTGGCTTGCCCGGCATGTGGCCGCGCTTCCTGGACCTCCCCGCGAAAAGCCTCAGGCGTACCCTTGAGGGCATCGAGACTCATGGCTCCGGCAACCTCGAGGGCCTCGAGCGACCGTTCCGCCGCTCGAAGGGCGAGCACACCCAACCCCGTATGAGCCTGCGTCCCGTTGATCAACGCCAAGCCCTCTTTTTCCTTCAGATCGATGGGTTCCAACCCCGCCCGCTTCAGTGCGTCTGAGGCCGCGACCGGCGGGCCGTCGCCAAGGACGAACCCCTCGCCCAAGATCGTCAGAGCGATGTGCGCCAGCGGCGCGAGGTCTCCAGAAGCGCCCACCGAGCCCATCTCGGGGACAACCGGATGGATGCCGTGGTTCAACAGCTCCAGCAGCCTCTCGACGACCTCCAGCCGGCAGCCCGAGTGTCCCCGACACAGCGCGTTCGCACGTAACAGGAGGATCGTTCGAACCTCGATTCGGGAAAGAGGATCTCCAACTCCCGCCGAATGGCTTCGAACCAAGTTGCGCTGAAGCTCCATCTGTTGGTCCGGAGCTATCACGACGTCGGCGAGGCGACCGAACCCCGTGGTGACGCCGTAGATCCTCTCGCCGCTCTCGAGCAGTCGCTCGACAAACCCACGCGATTCGGCGATCGCAACCCGAGCCGGCTGGCCCAGGGACACTTCGACTTCGTCCCGCGCGACCGACTCCACCGCCTCGAGCGTCAACGAGTGGCCCGTGAGTTCGATCATTCGTCCCCGTTCGCTCTCTCGAAGCTCCGCCCACAGCGGGCTCTGAATTCTTCGTGGGTGATCGTCATCTCGTCATCCGTCCATTCAGATTCGAGCTCGACGCCAAGACCGTCCGCGAGACGGTTCACGTAGTTGTAATAGGCGCTGACCTGGCAGATATCCAAGACGCCGGTCTCGTCGAAGCCGGCCGCCTTCAGTGCGGCGACATCGGCCTCTCCCATCCCGCCAGGGTCCCGGGTAAGGCGCACCGCGTACTCCAACATGGCCCTATCCTGCCCAGAAAGCTCAGCGAGCCGGTAGTCCCGAGCCAGCGCCCGTGCAACCTCACTGTTTCCCAACAGCCGACGGAGACCCGCTCCGTGATGGTTGATTCAATAGAAACAATCGTTCGCGGCGGACACCGTCACGGCGATCATCTCTCTTTGAACTCGGCTGAGAGGGGACCGGCCACGCATCAAGTGGGCGTAGAGCTGCAGATGGTGCTGCATCGATGGAGGATTCAACGAATGGATGCGGACAATGTTGTCCAACTGACCGTCTGCCGCGGCGTAGCGGGCATACAGCTCTTTCAGGAGGCCATCGGCTCCTTCATATGGCACGTACTGGATGTGGGCCATGAAGTCCTGTTACGGGGTGAATGAATTGCATACGACGCGGTAAAGATGCCCGCAATGACCACTCCCATGCAATGCGTCCTTCGTCCCGATCGCACATGTTGATCGAACCGGCGGACGTTCGCATTCTTGCGCTTCCAGGTGTGCCGCCGAACATTTAGTCGGCCAATCAGCAGACGGGTTTGTCACGGTCCACGGC
>JBGMRK010000128.1:0-1404 GCA_048061375.1 Longimicrobiales bacterium
TGCTCATGCTCACGGGGTGTGCGAGTGGTGGTGGTTCGGGGGGGGGGGGGAGGGCGGGGCGACACCATAACCGCCGAAGATCTGGCCAACGTGGGGAACGTCACCCTGTTCGTGGCGATTCAGCGCCTCCGGCCACGCTGGCTTCGCTCCAGGGGAGGCAGCCCGGTGCCGGTCGTCTTCGTCGACGGTATACGTCGCGGAGGCCCGGACGAGCTTCGGACCATGCCCGCAAACAGCGTTACGGAGGTCCGGTTCGTCGACTCGCGGGCGGCTACGACGCGGTACGGCACAGGGTTCGGAGGCGGAGCGATCGAAGTCACGAGGCGTTGACGAGGTCTGCTGCGCGGTTCAAGGGTCGCGACCCACCGTCATTCGTAAGGTCCGAACAGACGGTTTCCAGGGGCGTCGCGGTCATCACCGCGGAAAAACTGGTGGACCATGTCCATGAGCTCGAGCAGGCTCATCGTTCCATCGCCGTCCGCGTCGAGATCCAGGAAGACCTGACGGGCCAGCGCCGCGCTCAGCCCGTAGACGTTGTAGTAGTCGCAGAATTCATCCGGGCCGATGACGCCGTCGCCATCTGTATCGAAGAGGCCGAAGAGCAACGACGCGATCGACGCCACCTCTGAGTCGTAGCGATCGTCGTTCTCGATCACGCCACCCCAGTATTCGAGCCATTCGGTCAGGTCGACGCCCCCGTCTTGGTTCGTGTCCGCCGAATCTCTGAGCGCGTCCCAGCGGTGCAGGAAGGCCTCCTTGAGGGTCTGATCCCGCGGTGATCCTTCGGCGAGGCCGTGGAGCACACGAACATTCTCGAGGACCCGCTCGAAATCGCGGAGCCCGACGCGCCCATCATCGTCGACGTCATAGACCGTGAAGTACCGCGTCAATTTCATTCGCTGCAGTGGTGTCAGCATCTCAATATTCCTCCGCTCCAAGGGCCGGAAAGCCCTCAGGCGGACGTCGGTGATGTGTGCCTTGCTCGTACGCGTAGGCGTACTTGAACAAGAGGAGCTCGTCAAACGGCCGAGCCAACACCTGGAGGCCCGCCGGCAGGTTGCCGTAGGTGAACCCCATCGGCACGGTGATGGCGGGCATCCCGGTGGCCGGAGCCACAAGCTGGCTGTTGTCTCCCTTGTACTCCTCGCGGGCGCGATCGATATGGGCCGGAGGATTCCTCCACGTCGGGTACACGATCGCGTCCACGCGAGCTTCGTCCATCGCCGCCACCAGGTCCGCCAGATAGGCCTGGCGCCCCTCGTTTTCCAGGTAATCCTTGCAGGGCGGGTCGGCGTCGGCCGGATGCACGTCCAGAGGTGAACTCTCCGACCGGCGCAACGAGCTTTCGACGTAGGAGGAGTATTCACCGGTCTCGAGGACCTCCATGACATCCTCGATCGGTGC
>JBGMRK010000128.1:1504-6750 GCA_048061375.1 Longimicrobiales bacterium
TACGGGTCGGCAGGATCGTAACCCGCGACGACGTTGAAGATCGTGGCGGCGTCGATGACGGTGCGAGCCATCGGCCCTGCGATGTCGCGGTCGAACGAAAGCGGAATGACGCCGTCACGGCTCGTGAGACCGATCGTCGAGCGGATCCCGACCAGCGCGAGATGGGACGACGGCCCCCGGATGGAGTTTCCCGTATCGCTCCCCAGCCCCGCCACCGCGAAGCTGGCCGCGACGCCCGAGGCCGTGCCGCCGCTGGACCCGGCCGGCACACGTTCGAGATCGTACGCGTTGGCGGTAGTGTCGTATGACGAGCTGACCGTCTGCCGGGCACTGAAGGCCCACTCGGCCATGTTCGTCTTGGCGACCACCACCGCGTCGGCCTCCCGAATGCGCCGCACCATGAAGGCGTCGTCCGGCGGCAGGCTCCCCATCAGGGCGATCGAGCCACCGGTCGTCGGAAGGTCGTGCGTGTCGAAGTTGTCCTTCACCAGCATGGGAACACAGAAGAGCGGGCCGACCTCTTCGCCGGCTGCCAGGGCCATGTCGATTTCGTCTGCGCGAGCGAGGGCATTCGGATTCACCACCGTGATCGCGTTCACCGTGGCCTCGTCGTAGGCGTCGATGCGATCCAGATAGGCCTGAACGACCATCCGGCAAGTCGTGCGGCCCTCCGTCACCGCATCCTGGATCTGGGCGATGGTCGCCTCGACCACATCGATGGGTTGGGGCTCAGGGCCACAGGCCGCAACGGTCAGCGCCACGACGAATGCGGAGAGGCACGCTTCCTGCACACGCACTTTGAGCCTCCTCAGCTGAAACCTCTGAACGTCCGGCTGACAACATCGGTCGTGAGGCCCCGCTTGTCGAACACGTACAGCCTGGGTCAGATTCCCGGCCATGACCAGAGTCGACCAATTCGAGAGCGTCTTCCGCGCCGCCGCACGCACGATCTTCCATGCCGACGAGGTGGACATCGGCTCCGTCATGACCGTCTCGGACCAACCACCGGACGACGCCTCAGACTTCGGCGAGCACGTTCGCGCCTTCCTCGGAGCCCTCGACTCGGGAGAGAACCTCAAATGGACAACGGTGCACGGTGGCGAGTTCGACACCGTGCCCGACCTCTTGGACTTGATCGAGAAGGAGAGGCCGGAGCTCGTGTGCACCTATCGTCATCTCCACTCCGAAAGTTGGCGCTGGCCCTACACTCTCGGGGAGTACGTGGACGTCCTGACGCAGGCCACGACAACGCCGGTCCTCGTAATGCCGCATCCGAAGCGGCCGGAGTTCCGAGCACTCACGGGCCGCCGCACCAACGCCGTGATGGTGATGACCGGTCACCTGACGGGCGACAACCGGCTGGTGAGCTACGCGGCCCGGTTCACCCAACAGGGCGGCACCCTCTTACTGGGCCATGTTGAGAACGACCAGGTGTTCGAGCGCTACATGGAGGCCATCTCGAAGATCGCGACCATCGACACGGCGCCCGCCAGAGAAGACATCCAAGCGCGTCTGCTCAAGGATCCGACCGACTTCATCGAGTCGTGCCGGGAAGGTTTGGCCGTAAGCGCACCCTCGTTGAGCGTCGAATCGATCGTCACGCGAGGACACCACCTCCGGCAGTATCGCAGCTTGATCGAGGAGCGCGACGTCGACCTCCTGGTGATGAACACGAAGGACGAGGATCAATTCGCGATGCATGGACTCGCCTACCCTCTGGCGGTCGAACTGAGATCCATCCCCCTCCTGATGTTGTGAGTAGGCGCCGTCCTTGAATCTCTCTCTGATCTCTGGTGCGCCCGCGCTGCAGGACGCGACCCATGCCCCTGCCGAAGTGTCAATGGGGGTGACGCTGTTCTTTGCTGCGCTTCTGACAGCGATGATCCTCGGGCTCGCGCTCGAGGAACGGCTCCACGCCAAGAAATCCCTGATCGTAGGGCTGTTCGCGATGGTGAGCCTGCTGTTGGGGGCGGTCATGCTGCCCCTGCCGTATGGCCCCTATCTCATCGGCGGGCGCCCGGTGGACATGCCGGTCTACATTCCTGCCATCGACTGGGGCGTGATCACGATCATCTTGGGCGCCAGCCTCTTCGTGGATGTGACGTCCCGCTCCGGGCTGTTCACCTGGATCGCTATCCGGCTGACCAAGCTCTCACGGGGCGACCCCGTGAAGCTGCTCTGGTACTACGGACTCATGACGGTGGCCTTTTCGGCCGTGCTCAACAACGTGACCGCGATGATCATCGTGGGCTCGCTCTCCGCCGTGTCACTCGGCAAGCTCAAGCGCTCAGACAAGCTCCTGGGCTTCCTTCTTGTCGAGGGGCTGCTCACGAATATCGGCGGGCTCCTTACGTTAATTAGCTCGGTGCCCAACATCATCGTCGGCACGGCGGCCGGCATCAGCTTCGTCGCCTTTTTCGTCGAAGCCGCGCCGTTCGTGGCTGTAGTCATGGTCGTGACCATCCTGATGGGAGCGAAGCTCTTCGGCATCCGTGGGCTCGAGACACCTGAAGAGCTCGCAGAGGGCGCCGCACTGGTAGCGGGCTTCAACGAGCGAGACGGAATCGAGAGCACCGGTTTCTTCTGGTTCGGTGCGGTCATGCTCGTGCTGTTCATTCTGGCGATCGCCACGACTTCCGTGATGCCGTACGTGGACGAGCTTGGGATGGGGTTCGTCGCCCTGGCGTTCGCGGCGGTGATGCTCGTGCGCTACAAACACGAGGTAGACGAGTTCTACCGTACCATCGACTGGGACTTGCTGGCGTTCTTCGCCGCGCTCTTCGTGGTGATCTCGGTGATCGAGCACGCTCAGGTGCTGGCGCTTATCGGCCAGGGAGTGGAGAGCCTGATCGCGATGGGGCCCAAGCTGGGCACGGCCGCCGTTCTGCTGTCGTCTGCCGCCTTCAGCTCGGTCACCGACAACATTCCGCTGGCGGCCATGTTGGCCAAGATCATCGAGGAGATCCCGATGGCGGGCGGTGGCGTGCGCCCGCCCACGGACCCCTTGTGGTGGGCGGTGATCTTCGGTGCCAATCTGGGCGGGAACATCACGCCGATCGGGTCGGCCTCCACGTTGGTCGCGGTCACGATCATGCACAAGCACGGGGTGCCACTCTCGTTTGGCGGATTCGTAAAAGCGGCGTTGCCCTTCGCGCTGTTGCACCTGGCGCTGGCCGTGGCGTATGTGCTCGTGTTCGTGAGGTAGGGCCGAGCCTACTCCTCGCGAAGATACGGCCGTGGTACCGCGTAGCCTTGCGGTTACCCCACGCTGAAAGGGATCTTGGCGAATGGCTCGCTCGATCAAGAACTGGCTCGCAGTAGGGGCTGTCCTCGGCGCCCCTCTGGGTGCCCATGCCCAGATCTCCGAAGACCTGGTGCGCTCATACCTCTGGCCCACCACCGAGGCGGAGTTCGAGCAAGCGGCGGCCATGCTCGCGTCCGACTCAAGCTTGGTGGGCGTCAGCCGGATGCAGATGTACGACCTCGTCGAGTTGATGCGGAGAGGCCGGCCGGCCACGCCCACGACCCTGCTCGCCCCCGAGAGGGACTCCGTGGACGTGTTCACCGTAACGGCTCCGGGAGGTAGAGAGATTCCGGTATGGGTGCGCGTACCCAGCCGTTACACCCCCGACGCTCAGTGGCCGCTCATGTTCGCGATGCATGGCGGTCCGCCCGGAGACGAGGAGGGCGCCCGGCGAAGCGCGCAGCGCATGGTCCAGGTTTGGGTCGAGGCCGCCGAAAAGGCCGGCTGGATCGTGGCAGCGCCGGCCATGGTTTCCACCGTGGCACGGGGCGGGCGCACCCAGGAGCGGCTACCCTACGAGATCTTCCACCCAGAGGAAGCGCGAGCGGTCATAGACGCGGTGCGCGAACGGTACAGCGTGGCGCCGGACAGAATCGTCTCCACGGGCATCTCGCTCGGATCGAACTTCTCCATCGGGTTCGCAGCGGCTCACCCCGATTGGTTCTCGGCGATCGTGCCCGTATCCACCGAAGGCGAGTCCCGGGAGCATCTGCTGCGCAACCTCCAGTGGGTGCCAACCTATGTACTGGAGGGGGCGCAGGACCAAAACATCCGTGGGGTCGGGGGACCCCGCGCCATGAGCAACATCATGACGGCGTTCGGATACGATCTGACCTACCGAGAATTCAGCGACCGGGCGCACGAGGGGTTTCAGGACCATTATGACGACGTGCTGCGCTGGCTGGACAGCCGACCGCGTCGCCTGAACCCTCGCGAGATTCTTCGCGTGCCCCACTCAGGGATCATGCCTGTCGCGCAACGTGTGCATTGGCTCGAAGCGGACACACGTCAGGCGCTCGTGCACGCGCGTGTCTCGTCACCCACACGGATCGACATCACTGCGCGCTGGGCGGGCGAGTTGACCCTCTATCTCAACGACGATCTCATCAACCTCGACGAGCCACTCACCGTCGCCGTCAACGGCCGCCGTGTCTTCTCTGGCACAGTCCCTCGGTCGGTTCGCACAGCACTCGAAGAGGCCAGGCTCCTAAAGGACGAGCGCCGAGTCTACGCGGCACGGCTCACGGTGGAAGTTCCGGTTTCGGCCAAGGGAGCGCCCGTGGCCGCAGCGTTGTGGGAGGCCCTGGCGCCGCAGCATCCCGAGGGACAGATGTCGTTCTGGGAGATGTACGCGGTGCGCGCCCTCGAAGAACGATTCCCCGACATTGGCTTCGAGGGAGAGCAGGCTCCGCTTCCTCAGGGAGCGCCGGCGCCCGTATCCGAGCAGGTGGCCCTCCGCGTGACAGCCGTCGCGAAAGGATCGGTGGCGCACGCGGCCGGTCTCGAGGCCGGTGACCTACTCCTTTCCGTGGGCGGTGAGCCGTTCTTCCGCGATCGGGGCGGTGTGGACGGCTTGCACCATTGGTTGCTGAGGGAGCTGAGGGACACGCCGGCCGGTTACGACATGGTGGTTTGGCGGGACGGTGAGCTACTCGTGTTTCAAGCCACCTTCCAGCTGGGACCGTACGCGCCGCAGCCGAACTCGCAAGGCTCCTAGAAGGCCGTTACCGGCTCCCCGCCCTCCAGGATCTTCACGAGATGGGCCGTGTCGATGTTGCCGCCCGACACGATGCAGACCACCTTCCCGGTCCCGGCCTTGCCCGCGAGGGCTGCGGCGACCGGCGTGGCCCCAGCGCCCTCGGCGATTACCCGCGCCCGAAGTGCCAGAGTCCGGATCGCGTCGACGACCGCTTCGACCGGCATCACGAGAGAGTCGTCGAGA
>JBGMRK010000129.1:0-1602 GCA_048061375.1 Longimicrobiales bacterium
TCATTGGTGACGGGCGTGGTGTTCGGATTGGCGCCCGCGCTTCATGCCACACGGCCCGACCTCGTCGGCGCCCTCAAGGGAGAGGCGAAACGCAAAGGCTCCGGGGGAGGGCTGGGCCTTCGCAAGTCGCTGGTCGCGATTCAGGTTGCGCTTTGCCTGGTGGTTCTCGCAGGCTCGGGGCTCTTCCTGCGTACGCTCCAGAAGGGGCTCTCCGTCGACCTGGGCATCGGGCTCGACAACGTCGCGCTGGCGCGCTTCCCGCTCGACCAGCTCCAGTACAGTCCCGAGCAAGCGATGGCCTTCACCGACGCGCTGCAAGCGCGCGCAAGCCGGCTCCCCGGCGTCACGGCGGCGGCGCTGAGCACGCGCGTGCCCCTTCAAGGCGGGGGGGCCGTCGGTTTCTTCTTCGAAGTTGAGGGTTACCAGCCGGCACCCGACGAGGAGCTGCGCATGGACGTGGTCTTCGTCACGCCCGGATATTTCGAGAGCCTGGGTCTACCCTTTGTCCAGGGCCGGGCGATTTCCGCATCGGACGACCAGGGAAGCCCGAACGTGACGGTCGTCAGCCGAACCATGGCGAACGCATACTGGCCCGACGGCCTCGCGGTGGGCGGCACCCTGTTCACCGGTGATGAAGTCGTCAAGGTCATCGGCGTGGTCGATGACGTGACCTGGAATACTCTGGCGGACGACCCCACCAATTACGTCTTCGTCCCGCTTGCCCAATGGTCTTCGCGGGCGGCCAGCTCCTTCCTCACGCTCTCCGTCCGGACGACCGGAGATGCCCGGAGCCTGCTGCCCCTCATTCGCTCCGAGGTCGGCGCCCTTGAACGGGACCTCCCAATTACGACCCTCCAGACCATGGAGGATCAAGTTGCCGCCGTGCTCACGACCCAGCGCATGGGCGCCGTCCTCCTGAGCGCATTCGGCGTGCTCGCACTCATCCTGGCCACCGTGGGAATCGCGGGTGTGGTCGCCTACACCGTAAGCCGCCAGCGCCGCGACATCGGCGTGCGGATCGCCCTCGGCGCCGCCGACACCGACATCTTTGCGATGGTGGTCAAAGGCATGGCCGGCCCGATCGTGATCGGGTTGGGCGGTGGACTCGTCCTGGCGCTGAGCCTGGCCGGAACTGTGGAGGGCTTCCTGTTCCAGGTGAGCGCGACGGATCCGCTCACGTTTTTGGCGATCAGCGTAGGACTGGCGACCGTGGCGGTCGTGGCCACGATCATCCCCGCCCGTCAGGCCACTCGAGTAGATCCCGTGACCGTGCTCAAGGCGGAGTAGCCGACCTCAGCCCGGACTCGGACCCTATCCGGCCAGCTCGGCCAAGAGGGCCGCCGGAGTCAAGGCCGGAATGGGGGATCTCTGGTAGTCGCGCGTGTTCCGCGTGGCGATGAAAGAAGCTCCGCAAGCCCGCGCCGCCGCTACCTGCAAGGTGTCCTCGAAGTCGGCAAGTGGTAGAGTCGCGGCGAACCGAAGAGCCTCGGTGTCGGAGGGCGCCACGGTGACGAACCGCGTGAGATCCAGGAGGAACTCGCGCGCGTCCTGCCGTCCACGAGTCGGAGACACCAAGTAGTAGAAGTTCGAGAGCGAGTGCCA
>JBGMRK010000129.1:1702-6700 GCA_048061375.1 Longimicrobiales bacterium
CCCGCTCGCCTACTCGGCCACCTCGTTCTCGTGGCGGGCCCCACCGCCGTACACGTCCGGTACCCAGGTCATGCTGTCGATATCGGGCCGCCGGTAGTTCGGGTCCTTCTGCAGCGGCGGCAACTCGATGGGCTCGTCGGGCAGATCCGTGTACTCCACCGTCTGCAGCAGGTGATGAATGCAGTTCAGCCGCGCGTGGCGCTTCACGTCGGCGTTGACCACGTACCACGGGCACTCGTCGATGTCCGTGTACATGAACATCGCGTCCTTGGCACGCGAGTACTCGGTCCACTTGGCCCTCGAAGCCACGTCCATCGGGCTGATCTTCCAGCGCTTCTTGGGATCCTCGATCCGCTTCAGGAAGCGCCGCTCCTGCTCCTCGGCGGAGATCGAGAACCAGTACTTGAGCAGGATCATCCCCGACTGCACCAACATCCTCTCGAACTGGGGGCATGACCGGAGGAACTCCCTGTACTCGTCGTCTGTGCAGAATCCCATCACCCGTTCCACGCCTGCCCGGTTGTACCAACTCCGGTCGAAGAGCACCATCTCGCCCGCAGCCGGAAGGTGCGCCACGTAGCGCTGGAAGTACCACTGGCTCTTCTCGCGCTCCGTCGGGATGCCCAGTGCCACCACCCGTGCGATGCGAGGGTTGAGGGTCTGGGTGATGCGCTTGATGACACCCCCCTTTCCAGCCGTATCTCGGCCCTCGAATATGACGGCCACCCTCAGGCCCTCGTGCTTGATCCAATCCTGAAGGGAGACAAGCTCTTCCTGCAGCCTGACGAGCTCCTTCTCGTAGAAGCTCTTCGTTATTCGGCCATCGGCCCGGAACTGCTCGATCATCGGTCACTTCTCCATCAGATTAGCCCGTCGGCCACCCGTCTGGCTGGGATGCTGCGTCCTCGAGCGGAAGGAAGTTTCATATTGAACCGACCGGCGTCGCTTGTCCAACCCGACGTGCCGCGGGAGTTGGAGAGGCACCTTGGGGGGAGTAGCCGGGGGGAACGCCCACCGCACACGCGTGGTAGGGCACGGTGGAGGCGCGGGGCCCACCCGGCCTCGCCCATCACAGCGGACGCACCGACCATGCGCAGAATCCCTCTCCTCCTGAGCGCGCTCACAGCAACCACCCTCGTCGCTTCGGCGTGTGAAAAGCCGCGAGCCTGGGGCGAGTGGAACAGCATCATCGCGGGCGTCAGCAATGAACGCTGGCTCGAGATCCAGGACGTGGTCTACAGCGCGCTGGAGCCCAGAATCTTCACGGTTCGCGCCGAGAAGATGTTCAGGGTCACGCAGCAGGATCCTCGCGAAGAGGACTGGAATCAGCTCCAGCGCTTCCGCCAGTTGCTCGTGATCGGTAGCGCGGACGATTGGTGGGTGGCGCAAGCACTGGCCAAGCTCGACCAGGACACGTTCGACCCACCCGAGCTCCTGCAGGCGGAGGATGTCTGGGCCAAGGGCCAACGCGTGAGCATCATCCTTCTCTCTCCCACGGGAGGAGCGGAGGAGGTCACCACGCTGGTCGATCCCCTCTTCGATTTACTCGACGGACAGTACCGCCAGTGGGTCATCCAGCGCATGTTCATGACGCGGCCCGACACGGCTTTAGCCGATTCCCTCGTGGCCGAGGTAGGATTCAGGCTGCTCGTACCCGAGGTCTATTATTGGAGACAGACCGACTCGGTCTACATCTTCCGCAACGACAACCCCGACCCGTCCGAGCTCATCAGGCAGGTGACCGTCACGTGGCGTAACACGGATCTGAGCGAGGTCGCAGAGCAGGATATCCTCGCGTGGCGCGAGGAAGTCGCGAGGGGCCACTTCAGCTACCCGCAGGTGGTGGACACCACGACCATCCGGGGACGCCGTTCGCAGCTCGGCGACCTGGAGGCGTACGAGCTGCGCGGAATCTGGGAGAACCCACCCGAAGCGTTCCCGGCCGCCGGCCCCTTCATCACGCGAGCAGTCG
The DNA here is from genome assembly GCA_048061375.1 of Longimicrobiales bacterium. GTDB lineage: Bacteria > Gemmatimonadota > Gemmatimonadetes > Longimicrobiales > Gaopeijiaceae > JACZXQ01. Next base: position 3,675 of record JBGMRK010000129.1, read on the forward strand.
GCTGCCCGTCCCTGGGCCGCACGTATCTTGTCGACGCCTGGCTTTACGCTCCGGGCAAGGACAAATACCAGTACGTCATTCAGCTCGAGACCATCCTGGACACGTTCCGCTGCGGGGAGGCGGGCTAGCGGGCCTCGTGTCCCGACCCTAGTAGGCGGCCACCATCACGTCGGTCCGACCGAAGTCGTCACCCTTGAAGAGCAACGGCTGCGCGGCCGCCATAGCGGCACCGTAGGCTAAGCAGTCTCCGTAGTTGAGCACTCCGGGTGATCCGACGCCCTTCCCGAAGCGGTTATAACCCAGGCGCGCGAGCCTCGCTGCATCGTTCGAGAAGGGAAGGCTTTCAGCATCCAAGCTCCGGAGCAGCGCGTCCAAGGCGACTTCCCCTCCGGGCCCTTTTTTCGCACGCATGACCGCCGAGGCCTCGACCACGGTCGGCGTGGCCACGAGGCGCGCCTGCGCCGATGCGATCGCCTCTACGAGCCGTGACGCCTCAGCTTCGTTCAGCAGGATGGCTACGAGCGCGGAGGTGTCGATCACCAAAGCAGCGCTACTCCGGCAGCCCGAACGCGTCGTAGCCCAAGTCGGCGTCGACACTGCCGCCCTCTATGTCGGGTAACGAGGAAACGAACTCCTGGATTGCCGCCACCTCGGCCAACAGCACGTCGGGTGAGCCCGTCGCTCGCACGGCGGCCAACCGCTCTCGCACGGCCTCCGTCACCGCCTCAGTGATACTCTCGCCCGTCTCGGCGGCAAGCTCCCGTGCGAGTTCGTGGGCGGCGGGACTCTTGATGTTCAGCGCCATGATACCCTCCACCATCGAGAGGAATGGTAGAAGATATTCCTCCTTTCCACCACACGCAAGGCGGGCTGCCCGGTGTGGACTTCCCCCGCCGCAGATATACCATTATATTCGGATATATGGATATATTAGCCGAGCCCAGAGTTTTCGAGCGCATGACCGCTCTGGGCGACTCCGCGCGGAGCCGCCTCCTGTTGTTATTGGAGGAGGGCGAATTCACGGTCTCGGAGCTGGTCGCGGTTCTTCAACTCCCGCAGTCGACCGTCAGCCGCCACCTCAAGGTCCTGGCCGGCGACGGCTGGGTGGTTTCAAGAGCGGAAGGAACCAGCCGGCATTACCGGATGACGCCGGGGTTGGACGCCACGGCGGGAGAGTTGTGGGGGCTCGTGCGCGACGAGGTGCGCCAGGCCTCGATCGGCGAGGAAGACGCGGAACGAGCCAAGGCCGTCCGGGGGCGCCGGCGTGATCGGTCGCGCGAGTTCTTCGCGACGGCTGCCGGCCGCTGGGACACGCTCCGCGGAGAGCTGTTCGGGGCCGAGGCCGAGGTCCTGCCGCTGTTCGGCCTCCTCGACAGCGAGTGGACCGTCGGCGATCTGGGTGCCGGCACCGGCCCGCTGGCCGAGGCGATCGCGCCGTTCGTCGCCAAGGTCGTCGCGGTGGACGCGTCGGCCGAGATGTTGGCGGCCGCAAAGGACCGTGTGGCGGACCTGTGCAACGTCGATCTGCGCCAGGGTGAGCTCGAGCGGCTCCCGGTGGCGGACGGCGAGCTGGACGTGGCGATGATGCTCCTCGTGCTCCACTACATCGTGGACCCTCCGAGCGTTCTCGCCGAAGCGTGCAGAGCCCTGTGCCCGGGTGGCCGGCTCGTGGTCGTGGACATGCGGGCCCACACGCGCGACGGTTACCGTGAGGAGATGGGCCACCTCTGGCCCGGCTTCACCGAGAGCCAACTGGAGGAATGGATGACGAGGGCGGGACTCGAGCGGTTCCGCTATCGGCCGCTGCCGCCCAGGCCCGAGGCGGAGGGACCGCTTCTGTTCATGGCCACGGCGAGGCGAGGCGCATGAGACGTGAACACACCACCGATAAACGCAACCGAGGATGACGACATGGACACGGCTGTTCTGAACGATACGCGTGACGCGGAGCCACAGGGCGAACGCCTTCCTTTCAAGGTGGCCGACCTCGGCTTGGCCGAGTGGGGACGCAAGGAGATGCGCCTGGCCGAGCATGAGATGCCGGGCCTGATGGCCGCCCGGGAGGAGTACGGGCCTCGGAAGGCGTTGGCCGGACTCAAGGTGATGGGTTCGCTCCACATGACGATCCAGACCGCCGTCCTCATCGAGACTCTGGTGAAACTGGGCGCGGACGTGCGCTGGGTTTCGTGCAACATCTTCTCCACTCAGGACCACGCGGCCGCGGCGGTCGCGGTAGGGCCGGACGGCACCGAGGACGAGCCGAACGGTGTGGCCGTGTTTGCCTGGAAGGGCGAGACGCTCGAGGAGTACTGGTGGTGCACGGAACAGGCGCTCGCCTGGCCGGACGGCAGCGGCCCCGACCTGATCGTGGACGACGGGGGCGACGCGACGCTCGTGATCCACAAGGGCGTCGAGTTCGAGGACGCGGGCGCAGTGCCCGACTTCGACCCCGAGAACGATCCGGAGGAGTGGGGGGTCATCCTCGATCTGTTGCGCACGAGCATCGGCCGTGACTCGGGCACCTGGCACCGGATCGCCGAAAACATCCTCGGCGTCTCCGAGGAGACCACGACAGGCGTTCACCGCCTGTACGAGATGGCCGACGAAGGCACCCTGCTCTTCCCCGCCATCAACGTCAACGACTCGGTCACCAAGTCCAAGTTCGACAACATCTACGGCTGCCGGCACTCCGTGATCGACGGCCTGAACCGGGCCAGCGACGTGATGATCGCCGGGAAGATGGCCGTGGTGCTCGGCTACGGTGAGGTGGGCAAGGGCTGCGCTCAGGCCCTCAAGGGCCAGGGCGCGCGCGTGATCGTCACCGAGATCGACCCGATCTGCGCGCTCCAAGCCGCCATGGAGGGCTTCGAGGTGAAGCGCCTCGAGGACGTCGTCGAGCAGGCCGACATGTTCGTGACCACGACCGGCAACAAGGACATCATCACCGCCGACGACATGAGCCGCATGAAGGACAAGGCCATCGTCGGCAACATCGGCCACTTCGACAACGAGATCGACATGGCCGG
>JBGMRK010000130.1:0-6684 GCA_048061375.1 Longimicrobiales bacterium
ATGAGCGGACCCCAGTTCATTTATGTAATGAAGGACCTCCGCAAAATCGTCCCTCCCAAGCGCGAGATCTTGAAGGGCATTTGGCTTTCGTTCTACCCCGGTGCGAAAATCGGAGTGGTGGGTCCGAACGGAAGCGGCAAGACCAGCGTGCTGAAAATCATGGCCGGCGTGGATACGGACTTTCTCGGCGAAGCTTGGCCGGCCAAAGGCACCCGAGTTTCGTACCTGCCACAGGAGCCACAACTCAACCCGGACCTCGATGTTCGAGGGAATGTCGAGGAGGCCGTGAGTGAAACCCGAGGTCTTCTCGAGCAGTTCGAGGTGGTCAACGCCAGCTTCGCCGACCCGATGTCGGACGAGGAGATGGAAGCCTTGATCGAGAAACAGGCCCGGCTCCAAGACCGAATCGATGCGTCAGGGGCATGGGATCTGGAGCGGAAGATCGAGATCGCGATGGATGCGTTGCGCCTACCGCCTCCCGACGCCGACGTGACCACACTGTCTGGAGGGGAAGTCAGGCGGGTCGCACTCTGCAAAGTGCTCTTGGAGGAGCCCGACCTTCTGCTCCTGGACGAGCCCACCAACCATCTGGACGCCGAATCGGTGGCCTGGCTGGAGAGACATCTCGCCGATTTTACGGGCACGATAGTCGCCATCACGCACGACCGGTACTTCCTCGACAATGTGGCCGAGTGGATCCTCGAGTTGGACCGTGGGGAAGGGATTCCATGGGAGGGTAATTACACGAGTTGGCTGGACCAGAAAACGGAGCGTCTTCGCGTCGAAGAAAAGCAGACTTCGTCGCGCAGAAAGACCCTCGAGCGGGAACTCGAGTGGATTCGTATGGCCCCCCGCGCACGGCAAACCAAGGGGAAAGCACGCATCAACGCCTACGAGGATCTTCTCGGGGCGGATGAACGAGAGGCCGTAAAGACCGCCGAGATCGTCATTCCGAAGGGGCCCCGCCTCGGGAAGGACGTTCTGACGTGCGAGAGTGTGACCAAGGCCTATGGCGAGAAGCTTCTCATCGATGACCTTTCGTTCAGCCTCCCACCGGGAGGCATCGTCGGGATCATCGGCGCCAACGGGGCGGGCAAGACGACGCTGTTTCGAATGATCACCGGTGAGGAGGAACCCGACAGCGGCGAGATCCGTCTCGGCTCGACGGTTGAGCTGGCGTATGTGGACCAGTCGCGCGACACCCTCGACGGCGACAAGACCGTATACGAAGAGGTCTCGGGCGGGCAGGACACGTTCGAGTTCGGGCGCGCCGAAGTTAACGCTCGTGCCTACCTCTCGTGGTTCAACTTCCGCGGAGCGGACCAGCAGAAGAAGGTCGGGACCCTTTCAGGTGGCGAGCGCAACAGGCTCCACCTAGCCCGCCTGGTGAAAGCGGGCGGCAACCTACTCCTACTGGACGAGCCCACGAACGATCTCGACGTGGACACGTTGAGAGCGCTCGAAGATGCTATTCTCAGTTTTGCCGGCTGTGTCATGGTGATCTCACACGACCGTTGGTTCTTAGACAGAATTGCCACACACATCCTCGCTTTCGAGGGGGATAGCCGGGCCGTGTGGTTCGAGGGCAACTACTGGGAGTACCAAGAGGCTCGCCGCCAAAGGGCGGGGGCGGAGGTCGACCAGCCGCACCGAATCAAATATCGAAAGCTCATGCGGAGCTAGTCTCCTGTCGAAAAAAAGTATAGGCGAAAGCGTGGAAGGTGTGATTATATTAAATAGATCGGAAGTGTTCCGGGAACGACGGAACTTATGGATAGGAACCAACCAGAGGCTCCAGACCAAATCGAAGTGAGCAAAGGTCAGGAGCGGGCTGCGGCCCTGGTCGCGGTCCTTAGGGCCCAGGCGGAGAAAGAGGAAGCTGCCCTCCGGGCGCAGATGACGTTGAAGCGACGTACCCACCGTGGGAACGTCGCTTTGGTGGTGTCTGCCTTTATGGCAGCGTGGGTGTGGATCTTCCCGCCTGATGCCATTCGCATAGAGCGTCCTTCCAAGCCCCCGGTGGCCGAGGAGGAGGCTTCGCTTCGTCGTACCATGTTTCTCCAGAACTCGGCGATCCAGTACTACCGTATCGAGAACGGACATGTCCCGGACAGTCTGGAGGCGGCGGGTCCAGCCTTTGATGGCATGGAGTACATCCAGCTGACGCGGCGCGAGTACCGACTGCGCGGTCGCAGTGAGCGCGTCGTTTTGTCCTATTCGTCCACCGAGCCGATCGAGGAGTTCGTGGGCGAAGACCTGGATGTCATCGAGAAAGTGGTTCGATGAAGCTCTTCGACCGACGAGGCTTCACGCTGGTCGAGGTGCTGACCGTCGTGCTCATCCTGAGTATCCTGACACGCATCGCCATTCCTCAGATGCAGGATGTGCGCGTCAGGGCGATGGCGGCTCAAGCCCTGGGCGATTTTCGCGTCATCGAGCTCGCGGCTCAGGAGTACCTGGCCGACAACAACCAGCCGCCTCCCGACGCCGCCACCGGCGTAGTGCCGGTTGGCTTGGAGAACTACCTCGAGGGATTCACCTTCGACAAGCCGGCATACCAATTGGACTGGGAGAACTGGGTTCTCCCAGACGGCTTACCGAAGCACCCGGAGACCCGGGTGCTCTTGGGCGTGTCGATCAGCATCGACGATCCCGTGCTGGGCAACGCCATCGTGCGGCTAGTGGGATTCAACCGCGCGCACTACACGCTCGGGAACAAGTACACCTTCATTCTCGAGGCCTTCTAGGCCCCTGCCCTGAGCGAACCGGGGAAAGCTAGATCGGGTGGTGCTTGCCGCTACGCTTGTCGAGGAACCGCTGGTGATATTCTTCGGCGCGAAAGAAGTCCTCGGCCGGAATGATCTCCGTGACTACGGCGCCCGAGTGATGGCCTGAAGCCTCCAGTGCGGCAAGGGACGCTCGCGCCGCCTGCTCCTGCTCATCAGAATGGCAGAAGATCGCCGAGCGGTACTGCGTCCCGACGTCGGCCCCCTGGCGGTTGAGTTGGGTGGGATCGTGGATGTTCCAGAAGACCGCAAGCAGCTCATCGTAGCTCACCAGTCCCGGATCGTACTCGAGGTGGACCACCTCTGCGTGCCCGGTCGCGGTGGAGCACACCTGCTCGTACGTCGGTTCTTCGACCGTGCCCCCCATGAAGCCGACTGATGTCGCCACCACACCCTCGATCTCGGAGAACACCTGCTCGGGATTCCAAAAACAGCCGGCCGCGAACGTGGCCACCTGCGGCGGGCGCGTGTCCTCGCCGACCTCCGTCATCTCATCTCCCCGCACGTCTAGGCTCCGGTTGAGGCAATGGGGCTCGTCTCGAGCGCGGCCCTGGTGGCCCCCAAGATACGACGGACCGTGGAGACGTGCTCGTCGGGCGCCGGTTACTCCGCTTTGAGCACGGTTATGGGGTCGACACTCGCCGCTCGCCGAGCCGGGATCGCACTGGCTGCGGCCGCAACGCCAACCAACAAGATACCCACGGCGCCGAACGTCATCGGGTCGGTAGCGCTAACCCCGAACAGCAAGCCGGCCATGAGCCGCGTCAGGCCATACGCACCGGCAACGCCGAGCACCACTCCCCCCGCGACCACGGACAAGCTGTCGCCGATTACCAGCAAGCCGATGTCCTTACGATCGGCCCCAAGCGCGATCCTCACACCCATCTCCCTCAATCGGCTACTCACGCCGTACGAAACGACGCCATACAAGCCCAACACAGCCAAGAGGAGCGCCGCGGCGGCAAAAAGCGACAGGAGCGTGGTGACGAACCGGTCCGCCGCCAGGGAGGACGTCACGAAGTCGCCGAGCGGCGTGATCGCACCTGCTGCGAGGCCAGGGTCCGCCGAAGCTAAAGCGCTACGAACCGAGGGGATAAGGGCATTGGGGTCCCCATCCGCCTTGATAACCAGGGAAAGCGCCCTGGTCGGCACCTGGAGATAAGGGGCGTACATCGCGTTCCGGCTTTCACCCCGAATCGAGAAGTTCTTGATGTCCTTGGCCACTCCCACCACCGTCCGCCACACCGGATCCGTGGTAGCACCCAGGTTGATGCGCTGTCCTATGGGGTTCTGCTGTGGAAAGAAACGATCCACGAGAGTCTGGTTGATGATGACGACGCGTGGAGCTTCGGAGTCCTCCGAGCTGGTGAAATCGCGGCCTGCGACGAGCGGCAGGCCGACGGTCTCGAAGTACCCAGGGGTTACGCGGCGGAACCACACCTGATTGTGCTCGCCCGGCGCGGGGATCGGCTGGCCTTCAATGTTGAAGTCGACGTCCCCGTCCCCGCCGCTCAGCGGCAAAGTGTTGGTGGAGGCCACGCTCACGACACCCGGCAGGGCCCGGACCCGCTCCTCGAGATCGACGAAGAACGATCGGGTCGCCGCGCGATCCGGATACCGGGAGCCGGGCAGCACGACGGCCATGGCCAGCACTCCCTCCGGCTCGAATCCGAGATCGACGTCTTGTAGACCCTGGAAGCTCCGTACCAGAAGGCCCGCGCCAACCAGCAGCACGAGCGCCAGGGCCACCTGACTGACCACGAGTGCGTTTCGGACCCGGACGCCGCGCCGTCCACTCCCACCGCTCCGCCCGCTCTCTCGCAGGGCGTCGTGTAGACCGGCCCCAGCCGATCGCAGCGCCGGGACCAACCCAAAAACCAATCCTGAGAAGAGCGTCATGGCGGCGGCGAACCCGAGAATGCGACCGTCCACGGCCACCTCCGCGATACGGGGGGTCCCTGGCGGCGCCAACGATACCAGCAGGCCCGTCCCGACGTAGGCGGCCACGATGCCCAATCCGCCTCCGATAGCGGCCAGTAGGGCGTTCTCGGTCAGAAGCTGCCTCGCGATTCGCGATCGGCCGGCGCCCAGGGCCGAGCGTACAGCGAGTTCGGGTTGGCGGGTGGTAGCCCTGGCGAGAAGCAAGTTGGCCACGTTCACGCTCGCGATCAGCAGCACGAAGCCCACCGCACCCAGCAAAACCCAGAGCCCAGTGGACGTCGACGACACCATGTCATCCTTGAGCGAGAAGGCTGAAAAGCTTTGGCCGGTATGGGTTTCGGGATACTCGGCAGCCAACCTTCCGCCCAGCTCCCTGCTCTGCTCGCGCAACACGTCGAGGCTGATACCGTCCGCAAGGCGGCCCACAGCCCTGAGGCCCGCACAGCCACGGCCACAGGTGAAGTTGTTCATGTCTTGCTGCAGGGGGGTCCAGATGTCGGCGTTCGGGATGAACGGCGGCCGGAATCCGGCCGGCATGACGCCGACGATCCGGTGTGGCACATCGCTCAGGAGCAGCATAGTGCCGATCACGCCCCGGTCGGCACCGAACGCCCTGTGCCAGAACCCGTCACTGATCAGCACAGCCTCATCGCCGCCGACCTCCTCCTCCTCGGGAAGGAAATCGCGGCCCAACACCGGTGCGACCCCGAGCACGCGACTGAACATGCCCGTCGAAAGAAACGAACCGTTCAGCTCCTCCGCCTCGCCTCGCCCCGTGAGGGTCGGCCCCCAGTCGTTGTAGACAGCGAGTTCCTCGAGAGCCACGACCTCCTGACGTAGATCATGGAAGTCCGGAAAACCCAACCACTCCCGGACCGGCCCCCCACGGGCAGACCAGTCCGACCAAACGTTGACGAGTTCCTCGGGCTCGGGGTACGGAAGCGGTCGCAGCAGAATCCCATCTACGACGCTAAAAACGGCTGTGTTGGCCCCGATCCCGAAAGCGATGGTTAGGATCACGGTGAACGCGAACGCCGGCTTCTTGGCCAACTGCCGAGCCGCAAATCCGAGGTCTTGCTTGACCTTGTCCCACGCCTCTGCCCTACGCTTGTCGCCTTGCGCTCTCACAGCCACCCTCCTCACCTCCCGCTGAATGCGATCCACGTCTCCGAATTTTCGGCGAGCTTCCGCCCGCGCCGCATCTTCCGTATAGCCCTTGGCCATAAGATGCTCGGTCCTCCGCTCGATGTGGAAATGGAGCTCCTCGTCGACGTCCTCGAGGACCGACCGCTCGCGCGCCGGCAGCTTTAGAAACCGCCGCAGGCCCGATATGCGACCCATCAGGGGCGGGGTCCGCTCATGGCCAGAGCCTTGGCAACAGCATCCGAATACCGCTGCCAAGTCGTGGCCTCGGAATCGAGTCGCCCACGCCCCGCAGCGGTGAGTTGGTAGAACTTGGCACGCCGATTGTTGTCCGACAGGCCCCACTCCGACTCGATCCATCCTTTCCGGTCGAGCCGATGAAGCGCGGGATAGAGGGTGCCCTCCTCCATGAGCAGGGTGCCCTCGGTAACCGTGTCGATCCACTCGGAGATGGCGTAGCCGTGTCTCGCCTCCCAAGTCAACGACTTCAGGATGAGCAGGTCTACGGTGCCCCTGAGGAGATTGAGGCTGGTGTCCGTCATGTCTTTCCCCTTGTATAGCTAGGGGAAGTTAGAACCCGACCCCTCGCGTAGCAAGGGGACCGGCGAGCCCTTCAGTGCCATTTTCATCACCTCGTACCGCGGGGCTGCCACGCCCGAGGAGGTTTTGGAGGCCCGCGACGCCCAGGAGCGCCGGCTCACAGGGCGGGCGTACCAGTTCGGCCCGCTCGAGCGCATGTCCATCGACGGTCGCGAAGCCTGGGGCTGGATGGTGAGCCAGCAGGACTCCCGCGGCCTCCACTCTCGCGAGTTCA
>JBGMRK010000131.1:0-6409 GCA_048061375.1 Longimicrobiales bacterium
CCGAAGGCTGGGAACGATGGGACAGAAGTGCCGCCGCCGTCCGCGCATCCTCGGGTGTGTTCACGCTCATCAGCAGCGCCGCCGACTCAGCCGGCTCGGTGATCCCGGCCACGTCGACGGCGTGCACCGGCAGCACTTTCAAGAGTGCCCTCAATGAACGGTCCGGCATGGTGAGACGCCGTTGGGCCACACCCAAGCATGCCGCGGGGTAGAACGCGCAGAGCTGTTCCGGTCCACGGGGTCCGAGAGGAGCGACGGCTTCGCCGCCCTCGGCGTGTCGCAGCACCTCCCGTACGACCGCCGAGTCCACCAAAGGCATGTCGCAGGCGAGGGCGAAGACGCCCTCCAGTCCGCGGTCCGTCGCAGCCCTGAGCGCCGAGACCACCCCAGCGAGAGGTCCGCCCTCCGGCGTGGCGTCCACGAGGTGTCCGAGTCCGCGTGACTCGGCCACGGCGGGGTCGCCACCCACGACCACGACGTCCGTAACATCCAGCACGAGGGCACGGAGCGACCAATCGATCATGGCTAGACCACCCACCTCGGCGGTTGCCTTGGGCCTGCCAAAGCGCCGGCTACCCCCGCCGGCGATGATCGCGCCGAGGACGCGGATCGGACTCGCCACCTCAGGCGGGCGCCTGCCGCTCGGTGACCCTGAACCCGCCCGAGTAGACGTTGAACCTCTCATCTCGAGTGAACCCGATGAGCGTCATGTTGAAGCGTTTCGCCATGTCGACCGCGAGCGAGGACGGTGCGCCGACAGCCACAACGGTCGAAATCCCGGCGGAGAGAGCCTTTTGCATGATCTCGAAGGAGGACCGGCTGCTCACGCCGAGGATTCCCTCGCTCAACGGCAGCCGACCCGCCAACAATTCGTGTCCTACCACCTTGTCCACTGCGTTGTGGCGGCCGATGTCCTCCTTGAGCGTCCGAATCTGTCCATTGGCGTCGAACAGCCCCGCGGCGTGGATACCTCCGGTGCGCTCGAACAGCCCCTGCCCTTCTCTGAGACCCCCGGGAATCGAGTGGAGCACGGTCGGCTCGATCCTGAGGTCCCCGTTGGGCAACGGAGCACACGTCACCTCCACGGCCTCGAGCGAGGCCTTGCCACACACGCCGCAGCTCGAGGTCATGTAGAAATTGCGGTTCAGATTCGCGGGGTCGAACACGGCCTCCGGCCTGAGCCGGACCACGACGATGTTGTAGGTCTGCGGCTCGTCACCCCGGCAGTAAGTAATCTCATGGATGTCTTCGGCGCCCGAGATGAGACCCTCGCCGTAGAGAAACCCCGCCGCGAGTTCGAAGTCGTCCACCGGCGTTCGCATCGTCACGGAGACTGCGTGCAGGCGAGGGTCACCCGCGAGCTCTACTCTGATCTCGAGCGGCTCTTCCACCGCCACGACGTCGCGCTTGGAGTGGCCCGCCCCCCGCTTGAAGAGAGACACGCGCACCTGCGCGACCCCCTTTCGGGGGGAAATCATGCCGGGCCTGGGCTCGGAACGAACGCCACCATACGAAGCGGGGCCCCACTTCCTCCCTCGATCTTCATGGGCAGCGCCACCACGAATGCTCCGGTCGGCGGAAGCTCACCCATGTTCGCGACGTTCTCGAACCCGGGCACGTCGCCACCGTACAGGATCACGTGTGTCTCGAAGCCGGTCGACTGCCCGTAGTCGATGCTGGGCGTATCGATCCCCAGCGACGCGATCGAGCGGTTCTCGAGGATCCACCTGGCAGCGTCGGGATGGATGCCTGGAAAGTGTAGTTCGGCAACCGCTTCGGGCCCCATCGTCTCGGTGCCCAGGTAGGCCTTCCGATCGGGCCATCGGTCACCCCAGCCGGTGCGAATCAGGAGGATCGCCCCATCGGGGATGCGACCGTATTCAGCCTCGAAGACCTCGAGGTCCTCCACCGTCACGAGGTAGTCGGGCGTGGCCTTCGCCGACACGTCCACCACCACAGCCGGCCCGATGAGGCGGCTCAGGGGAATCCGGTCGGCAGTCATCCCGTCGCGTGAGAAATGGTACGGAGCGTCGAGGTGCGTTCCGCCGTGCTCCGCGGTTGAGAACGCATAGGCGCTGTAGAAGTAGCCCGCCTCGGTCTCGCCATTCGCGACCTCGGTCAGACTGAAAGGCTCAGCGGTGGGCCAGTAGATGGTCTCGTCCGAGTAGGCGTAGCTCAGGTCCACCCACCGGCCCGCGCTTCCGTCGAATACAGCGGAGAAGTCCGCCGGCGTATCCGACGCTGGCCCGCATGCCGTCATGACGATGACGGCGAAGGGTACTCCGGTCCAAACAGCCTTCATGGACCCCATGGCCAACATGCGAGTCGAATGGTCGGAACGATCAATCCTCGAGGAGCGGAGGAGGATCCTTCGCGTCCTTGGAGCCCATCGCCACGCCCGTGCCGACCCCTATGCCGGCCGCGATGGCCGCGGTGGCTCCCACCAGCGGGATGATCGGGGCTACGACGGCCACAACCGTAGTGGCACCCAGGCCCACCGCCACGCTGACGGCCGGATTCTCGACGACCTTCGTAAAGCGCAGTCTCTTGCTCACGAATGTCCGAGTCCTGGTGTGGCCGACGACCCCTATCACACCAGCGATCCCTAAAGTTATCAACCCGACGATCATGGCTCTCCGCCTTCTATCTATCCCATCGGCCAGCCGAACAGACCGGATGGCCCCGAGTGATGAGTTCATTCTACACCCTACGGCTTTGGTTGAGCCACCGTTTCGTTTTGGAGGTATGGCCCATCGTCACTCACCCATCGAAGCAGTCATGCAGCACGACGCTGGGCACGACCGCGCTCGTGAGTCTGCGCGAACGGCAAGCGCGTACCCGATCCCCGTACGTCGCGCCGACGTCGACCTGGCTAAAATGGGTGATTTGACGCATTCTTGGGTCAATTCCCGGGATTTAGGATTTCTTGCCCCACCCGGGGCAGCCCGAGGGAGTGTACCGAAGCATGCAGCCGGGCGAGCACGAGGCGGACAGGCACCCGTCGGCACAGGTCCCGAGCCGGACCCGGTTCCGGGGCCTTTTCGGGGGCGGGCTCCACAGGCGGCTGCTCTTCTCCTTTCTCTTCCTCTCGCTCGTTCCGCTGTTTGGCATGAACGCCGTCGGATACCTCCGCAGCCGGCGGATCGTCGAGACCCAGGTGGAGCGATACCTCCACGAGATCGCGAACCTCCAGGCCAAGCATGTCGCGGAGCACCTTGAACAGCAGCTCGCCTATCTCCGGGCGGTGGGCACCGGCAACCGATTCCTGCAAGCCGCGGCCGAACGCCGCTTTCTCGGTGCGAATCCTCTCATGGGCGAGGTCGCGGATCCCGCCGCGGTCTCCAGGTACCTTCGGAACCAGCTCGACGAGGCGGAGCAGCGTTTCACCGACATGGCCCTTTTCTCCCTCGACGGGATCCTGCTCGGCTCCTCCGCGGGCTACGCCAAACCGTACCGGCGTGCCGGTCCTGCATCCGACCCGGTGACCGTCCTGCGCGAAGACGGAGATTCCACGCCTCCGGTCCTCCGCTACACGGTTCCGGTCATAAGCCAGACGGGCGAGACGCTCGCCTACCTGTCTGCCTCGGTGTCCACGTCCGATGCGAAGGCGTTCCTCGGGTTCGCGGGACACGCGGCGGACAACATCCAGTCCTTCATACTGGACCAAGCCCGGCGCCCCGTTTTCATCTCCCAGTTCCACCCCGGGTCGTCGTACAACAAGCGGTTGGACAACCCGTTGTTGGAGCTTCCTCAGGGGTCGAACGGGCGCTACGTGAACGACGAGGGGGTAGAGGTCATCGGCACCGCGCTGTCCCTTCCCGGGTCGCCGTGGGTGTTCCTGGCCGAGGTGCCCGCGTCCGCGGCTCTGGAGGACCTCCGGTCGCTTCAAAGGCTCTCCATCCTCGCCGGGGGCGCCTTCTTCATCCTGGTAGTGGCCGTCGGATGGCTTCTGGCCAGCGGGATCGTGGCGCCGGTCCGTAGACTGGTGGATGCCACCCGCCGAGTAGCCGCCGGTGACCTGCAGACCCGTGTGCCCGCAGGGGGACGGGACGAGATCGGAGAGATGTCGGTGGCCTTTAACGAGATGACGCGGGATCTGGCCGAAAACGAGGCGCGCATCGAGGAACTCCACGAACGGGAGATCGAGCGGGCCGACCAGCTTGCGACAGTCGGTGAGCTTGCCAGTGGGCTCGCCCACGAGATCAAAAACCCGGTGGTCGGCATCTCGAACGGCATGGACCTCGTCCTGAGGCGTGTCGGCCCCGATCCCCACCTGAAGCCCATCGCCGAAGAGATGAAGAGGCAACTGGACCGCATCGAGCAGGCCGTGCGAGATCTTCTCGCGTTCGCCCGTCCGCGGTCTCTGGATCTGGCTCCAAACGATGTCAACGAGATCGTCCGTCGCGCCACCACGCTGGTGAAACCCGCCGCGTCGAAGACCGGCGTGACCGTTCGCGTCGATCTGGCTCACGAGCTGCCCAGGCTGAACATCGATGGGGAGCTGATCAGGCAGGCGGTGGTCAACCTGCTGGTGAACGCGGTCCAGCACTCTGCGCTGGACAGTGTGGTGTCGGTGTCGACGCGGTACGCGGGAGAGCAGGTGGAGATCGAAGTCAGGGATACGGGATCGGGGATCGAGGAGACGGTACTCCAGCAGCTCTTCAAGCCATTCTTCACCACACGGCACAGCGGTACCGGGCTGGGGCTGTCAATCACCCGGGGCATCGTCAAGCGCCACGGCGGGTCCATTTCGGTGGAGACCGACGTAGGCGTGGGTTCGGTGTTCACCATCGTGCTGCCATCGCAGCAGCCGGGTGCCGGCGAGGCAGCGGAGAACGGAAGATCATGAGAGCACGGATCGCGGTGTGTGACGACGAGATGCTCATCCGGCTTTGGCTGGAGGAACACCTAAGCGACGCCGGTTACAGCGTGTCGACATTCGACAAGGCGAGTGACCTGCTTGCCTCGCTCGAAGACAACCCGGTTGACCTGGCCCTTCTCGACCTGCGGTTACCGGACGGCTCAGGCCTCGACTACCTGCCACGGATCAAGGAGATCGACGCCGAGATCCCCGTGATCATGATGACGGCGTACGGGGACGTGGAGACCGCGGTGGGCGCCGTCCGGGCGGGTGCGCATCACTTTCTGGAGAAGCCCATCGAGCTACCGGAGCTGCTGCTTCTCATCGAAAAGGCCCTCGAGACCACGCGGCTCATGAGCGAGGTGGACCGCTACCGGGACGGGACGCGGTGGCAGTTCTCGGACGTGACCCTGATCGGGCGATCGTTCGCCATGCGCCGGGTCGCCGAGACGATCACTCGGCTGGCGCTGAGAGGCTCGCCGGCGACCGTGCTCGTTCAGGGGGAGACGGGCACCGGAAAGGACCTGGTGGCTCGGGCCATTCATGCCCGAGGACCTCGGCAGGACAAGCCCTTCATCGCGGTGAACTGCACAGCGCTACCGGAGTCCCTGGTGGAAAGCGAACTCTTCGGGCACCAGGCCGGAGCGTTCACGGACGCGCGGGAAGAGAAGAGAGGGCTCTTCGAGATGGCTCACGGCGGCACGCTCCTACTGGACGAAGTGGGGGACATGCCCAAGGCGGCCCAGGCGAAGCTGCTGAGCGTGCTGGAAACGCACGTGCTCCGGCGCGTCGGAGGATTGCGGGACATCCCCATCGACGTACACGTCATCGCGGTCACGAACAGGGACCTGGAAGCGTCGGTCGGGGCCGGCGAGTTTCGCGAGGATCTCTTCTACCGGCTGAGCGTGGTCTCGATCCACGTTCCGCCGCTCCGGGAACGCCGGGAAGACATCGCGCCCCTCGCGCTCCACTTTCTCGCCTCGCTATGCGTGGAAATGGGGTTGCCCACCCGGCGCTTGACTCCCGACGCGCTCAGGTCGATGGAGGCATACCACTGGCCGGGAAACGCCCGCCAGCTTCGAAATCTGCTGGAGAGGATTCTGCTCCTCGACGATCGGGACACCGTCGAGCTGGCGAGCCTGCCCCCGGAGTTCCGAGTCATGTCCGGCGTGCCTGGAGACTCGGGGCATTCGTTCGTGCTGCCGCCGGACGGACTCCAGCTGGAGGCGGTCGAGCGCGATCTCATCCGCCAGGCTCTGGAACGGACAGGAGGGAACAAGACGCGCTCAGCCCGTTTGCTAGGCCTCTCTCGGGACACGCTGCGCTACAGGGTGGAGAAGCACGGCCTGTAGGGCCTCGCGCCGAACCGAGGGGCATACATACCCTCAGGGCCTTACGGCCTTGAGAGTGCCCAGGAACGCGGCCAGGTCTCGCATCTCGTCTCCCTGGAAGAGGGGCCAAGGGAGGCCGGCCTGCCGGACTCGGGAGTACATGACGGGCGCGTGATTCCACATCGCCGTCGTGAGGCTCACCGGGTTGGAGACCACC
>JBGMRK010000132.1:0-3510 GCA_048061375.1 Longimicrobiales bacterium
AAGTTCCACGCGCTCAACTCGGCGCTTTGGAGCGACGGCGTACTCTTGTATGTGCCGCGGGGCGTGCACGTCGAATTGCCGATTCGCGCTACTCGCTGGATCTCGCGGGACGGAACGGCGGTCTTCACCCGGACGCTGATCATCGCGGAGGCGGGGAGCCGGGTCTCCTACGTGGACGAAATCCTTTCGGAGGACTTCGACGCGCAGAGTTTCGTATCCGACGCCGTCGAGGTGATCGCTGAGGACGGCGCTAACGTGCAGTACGTCTCCTTGCAGAGGCTCGGACGCGGGGTGTTCTATCATTCCGCTCAGCGGACGCTGGCGTCGCGGGACGTCAAGCTGGACATGCTCAACGTGACACTGGGGGCGTCGGTAAGTCGCGTGGACTTGAACGCACGCATGCTTGGGCCGGGCGCCAGAAGCGAATTGCTGGGGCTCTACTTCGGCGACTCGGACCAGCACTTCGACCACAACACCAGCCAGGACCACGTCGCGCCCAATACGACGAGCGACCTGCTCTTCAAGGGCGCGCTCGACGAGCGATCACGTTCGGTGTTTCGTGGCATCATCCGAGTTCATCCGGATGCGCAGAGGACCGATGCCTACCAGACGAACCGGAACCTTCTGCTCTCGGAAAACGCACGTGCCGACTCACTCCCGAATCTCGAGATCGAGGCCGACGATGTCCGGTGTTCCCATGGAGCGACGGTCGGTGAGCTGGACAAAGAGTTACTCTTCTACGTCATGAGTCGTGGGATGAGCCGGCAACAGGCCGAGCGCCTCGTGGTGCAGGGGTTCCTGGGCGACGTGCTGGCACGGCTACCGTTGGGGGGAGTGGTGGAAAAGGTGACACGTGCCATCTTGAACAAGCTCACGCATGGCTGAGTGGCGGCTCGCCGGCACGCTGGACCGCTGCCCACCGGGCAACCTGCTGGAGGCCGAGATCGACGGACACAAGCTGGTACTCGCCAACGTCGACGGTGAGATCTACGCGCTGCACGACCGCTGCTCGCACCAGGAGTTCCCGCTTTCGGATGGCGAGTTGGAGGGTACCTCGCTCGAGTGTGTCTACCACGGTGCGACCTTCGACGTATGCTCCGGGCATGCAACTGGACTGCCGGCGATTGCGCCGGTCAAGACTTACGAAGTCGAAGTTCGGGATCAGGAGATCTACGTTCAGATGGACGGCTAACCCAAGAAGCTATGCCTGCGGAAATCGAAGGGTTCGACCTCCCCTCCCTTAGGACCCAATTCCCCGCGCTGGATCAGGAAATAAACGGCCGGCCGTTGGTCTACCTAGACAACGCCGCCACGGCGCAAAAACCGCGCGTCGTCCTGGATGCCGTCGCGTCCTACTACGAGCGCGACAACGCCAACGTCCACCGTGGCATCCATGAATTGAGCCGTCGCGCCACGGCGGCTTTCGAGGAGGCCAGAGCGAGGGTCGCTTCGTTCCTGAATGCCCCGGAGCCCGCCGAGGTCGTATGGACGCGGGGCACCACGGAGGCCATCAACCTGGTCGCGGGCACCTGGGCGCTCGACAATGTGGGCGAAGGCGAGGAGATCCTACTCTCCACTATGGAGCACCACTCCAACATCGTGCCGTGGCAGTTGATCGCCAACCGCACGGGCGCCAAGGTCCGCTTCATCGAGATGGACGACCAGGGCCGGCTCCGGCTCGACCAACTCTCCGACGTGCTCTGCGAGCGGACCAGGATCGTCTCCCTCGGTCACATCTCGAATGCGCTCGGGACCGTCAATCCGATTGCCGACATTACGCGCCGCGTGCACGACGTGGGCGCCCTCATGATGGTCGACGGCGCCCAGGCCGGGCCGCACCGCCCGGTGGACGTGCAGGAGTTGGGGTGCGATTTCTACGCAATTTCCGGGCACAAAATGTGCGGCCCCACAGGCATCGGCGCGCTATGGGCCCGGCGCGAACTCCTCGAGGAGATGAGCCCCTATCAGGGTGGGGGCGAAATGATCCGGATCGTCGAGAAGGATGGGAGCACCTGGGCCGAGGTGCCCCACAAGTTCGAGGCCGGAACGCCGAACATCGCGGGGGCAGTGGGCATGGCGGCCGCGGCCGACTTCCTCCAATGCGTCGGGTTCGATGAGATCGCGAAGCACGAGATTTCCGTATTGGGTTACGCAATGGAGCAATTGTCCCAGGTGCCCGGGCTGCGAATTTACGGCCCCGAATCCCTGGACGAGCGATCGGGTGTCATCTCGTTCACGCTGGGAGACGCCCACCCGCACGACATCTCGACCATCCTCGACTCCGCGGGCGTGGCGGTGCGCGCGGGGCACCATTGCGCGCAACTGGTCATGCGTCACTTCGATGTCGCCGCAACCGCGCGTGCATCATTCTACCTCTACAACACCACCGACGAAGTCGACCGGCTCGTGGAAGCCCTAGACACAGTGCGCGGGATTTTCGGACCCTAAAAAACCCGCACCGTCAGGGCCACGACAATCTGCGTGATTCGCCTGGCCGGCGCTGCCATGATATCGTTCAGGAACCTCCCGACGGACCGACACCCCGATGAACCAACCCACACTGAGCTCCCTCTACCAGCAACTCATTCTGGAGCACTACCGGAAGCCGCGGAACCGGGCCGAGCTTCTTGGGCACACGGTGGAGGTTCAAATGCACAATCCGGTGTGCGGCGACGAGATTCGGCTTCAGCTCCGCGTCGACCGGGATCACATCGCAGAGGCCAAGTTCATCGGGCAGGGCTGCTCCATATCCCAGGCGTCCGTGTCCATGATGACGGTCAAGCTCGAGGGGGCTACCTTGGCGGAGGCCGATGACCTCGTCAGTAAGTTCGTCAGCCTGATGCACGGCGACGAGGCGGTGGCCCGAGACCGTAGTCTCGGCGACCTGAGGGCGCTACAAGGCGTGAGCAAGTTTCCCGTCCGTATCAAGTGTGCGCTGCTCGGATTCGACGCACTTCAGGAAGCACTCAAACAGAGCCGTCTCGAAGCGGGAGCGCATTGATGGCACGAGGGCCGGGAGATTCGGGCGTTCGGTCCACCGTCATACCGGACACGCCTATCGGGCACCTGGGTATCTGGGCAACCCGTAACGGCGTGCGTCGGATCGGCTTCGCGGTGGAGGACCTGGTGGCTCCGGACCGAGACGGTGCACCTCAGCCCAGGCACTTGAGCAACGCCGTGCGGCAGATTCAGGAATACTTCGGCGGATCGAGGACCTCGTTCGACGTCGAGTTGGACTTTTCGGGCGCGACGGAGTTTCAACTCCGCATCTACCAGCGTCTCCTCCAGATCCCGCACGGAAGGATCGTCTCGTACGGCGATATCGCCGACGAACTCGGAGAGCCGGGCGCCGCGCGGGCGGTGGGTCAGGCGGTCGGAGCCAACCCCCTCCCCATCGTCGTGCCATGCCATCGCGTCGTGCGCAGTGACGGACGGCTCGGAGGGTACGCCGGGGGTCTGGTCCGCAAGGTGACGCTGCTTCGTCTGGAAGGAATCGACGTCGAGGGTCCC
>JBGMRK010000132.1:3610-6251 GCA_048061375.1 Longimicrobiales bacterium
GCGTGATTTCCGGCTGCCCGTATCGCGTCGCGGTACTCGCTCAGAGGGAAAAGGTGCGTAACCATCTTTTCCACGGGGGCTTCGCCGTCCGCCAGGAACTCATGGACCAACTCGAAGGTGTGGTGGGCGGATCCTCGCCATTCCTCCAGACCGTACCCGAGCGATCCGTGCACCATGAGCTCGCGGGCCCACAGGAACGTGAGGTCGAGATCGCGAGCCTGGAAGGCGCACCCCTCCAGAACGACGCGGCCGCGCGATGCGGCGTACCGAAGCGCCTGGTCGAGGCTAACCGGATTCCCCACACAATCGAATACCAAAGAGAAACCCCCTCCCGAAAACACCTCTGGGCCTATCGGTGGCAGATAGGCTGACGCCCCCGTGTCGATCAACGCCTGCCTTGCCTCCGGTCCCGGCCCGATGACCCGGCTGGCGCCGAGCGCCAGCGCCAGCTCCATCGCCGGGCGACGCCTTATTTGGGCGACCACTGTTCCCTCGAAGCCGGTGGCTCGTAACGCCCAGACAGTACCGAGCGCGATCGCTCCGCTCCCGATCACCAATACCGATTCGTCCTCCGACGGAGGGTTCCCGAGCACGGAGTGAAGCGCCACGGCGAGGGGTTCCGTCAACACGGCGGCATTGTCGGAGAGTTCGTCCGGCACGCCGAAGATCTGCGATTCGTGGGCGATCACATGCTCTCCCCACCCACCGGGAAGGTCACGGTGATAGCCGATGGTGAGGCCCGCGGAAAGCGGCCGGCCGGCCACCTCGGTGAGGCCGTTTTCACCCGCGCGGGCACATGTGGCGTGCCGTCCGTCCGCGCACGCGACGCAGTAGTCCTCAGCCGCGAAGCCACGTGTCATGCATGAGATCATGGGGTCGACCACGACCCTTTGGCCGGGTGTCACACGCGTCACTTCCGAACCTACCTCGGTCACCCGTCCGAGAATCTCATGCCCCAACACTGCGGGGAACGACGAGAACGGCTCCATGGCCGGGCTTCCGGCATACCTCAACGCCGAGAGGTCACTTCCGCAAACGCCGCACGCGATGACGTCCAGCTTGACCCAGTCGGGCCCGGGGAGCGCGGGAGCCTCGACATCCTCGAGACGGAGCCCGCTCAGCCTACCCGTGAGGAAGGACGGCGACAGCCTTCCCAGGCTCCTCGCCGCCGCATAGCGCGGTATTGAGATTCGGAACGTGACACCTTTCAAGGAGCTAGACGCCTGTTGTGGTGAAGGGATGCAGGTTCATGCGCGGAAGATACCCGCGACGGAGAGTAGCCGGAACCGTGGGTCGCCTGAGGGGGTTACCTTTCCTCTCGTAGTCCGTCTTCTACATGTTCCGCCCCACCGAGAGACGCGATGAAACGCGCAGCAATAGTGGCGGGGTGCCGCACCCCCTTCGCCAGGTCGGGAACGCTGCTCAAGGACCTCACCGCCATCGACCTTGGCAAGACCGCTGTCAGGGAGCTCGTGGCCCGGACGGGCATCAAGGGAGAGCACGTCGACCACCTCGTCTACGGCACGGTAGTTCACGATCCACATGCCGGGAACATCGCTCGCGAGGTGGGCTTGGGCACGGTCCCGAAGACCGTGCCGGCGTTTACGGTGTCGAGGGCGTGCGCATCGGCCAACCAGGCCATCACGAGCGGGGTCGATCTCATCGCAAGGGGCTACGCGGACACGGTGATCGCGGGCGGGGCCGAGTCCCTCTCGCACATTCCGATCCTGATCAAGCAAACGCTGGCCGAGACGCTCATCGCATCCTCCCGGGCCAAGACACTCGGCAAGCGCGTGCGCACCCTCGCACAGATCCGGCCGCGCGACCTGATCCCCAATTTTCCGGCCATAGCGGAGCCCACGACCGGCGAGTCGATGGGGCAGTCGGCGGAGCGCATGGCAAAGGAGAACGGCATCTCGCGAGAGGATCAGGATGAGTGGGCGTTGCGCTCGCACCAATTGGCGGCGGCGGGTACGGAGGACGGCCGGCTCACGGCAGAGATCGCGCCGCTGTACATCCCGCCTCGCTACGAGACGGTCGTGGAGACGGACAACGGCATTCGAACCGACACCAGCCTCGACGCACTCGCCAAGCTACGCCCCGTATTCGATCGTAAGCACGGCAGCGTCACAGCGGCGAACTCGTCGCCGCTGACCGACGGGGCGTCGGCCGTGCTGCTCATGTCGGAGGACAAAGCCCAGGCGGAGGGCATCGAGCCACTAGGATACGTTCGCAGCTATGCTTACTCCGGCCTGGACCCGCGGGGCCAGCTCCTTCAGGGGCCCGCCTACGCGGCGCCCCTCGCGCTGGACCGGGCGGGGCTCACCATGGCGGACATCGATCTCATGGAGATGCACGAGGCCTTCGCGTCACAGGTCCTCTCGAACCTCCAAGCTTGGGGCTCGAGGAAGTTTGCCGAAGAGGAGCTGGGCCGATCCGAGGCCGTGGGACACCCGGACATCGACCGAATCAACGTGATGGGAGGCTCCTTGGCGATCGGACATCCCTTCGGCGCCACCGGTGGCCGCCTCACGACGACCCTCCTCAACGAGATGAAGCGCCGAGACGTGGGTCTCGGGCTCGTCACCGTATGCGCGGCGGGTGCGCTCGGGTTCGCGATGGTGGTGGAGCGCGCCTAGAG
>JBGMRK010000133.1:0-6194 GCA_048061375.1 Longimicrobiales bacterium
TGGGGGTGGCGACCTCACCGTGTACGTGCACGTGCCGAGCGGTGCCGTAAGGGGCGCGTGGGTCGGGGAGTGACGGTGGACCGGCCATGACACCGCTTACGCGTAGCTACGTGCACGGGGCGTCCTCGAAGCCGTTCCTGGACACGACGATCGGGGATCAGTTCGACCGGACGGCTGCGCTGTACCCCGAGCGCGAGGCGCTCGTGGCGTGCCACCAGGACGTGCGCTTGACCTACGCGGAGCTCAAGGAGCGCGTCGACCGTTTCGCGGGCGGCTTGTTGGCGTTGGGCCTGGAACCCGGTGAGCGCGTCGGGATCTGGTCGCCCAACAGGGCTGAGTGGACGGTGACGCAGTATGCCACCGCGAAGGCGGGACTGATCCTGGTCAACATCAACCCGGCCTACCGCATCGCCGAGCTCGAGTACGCGGTGAACAAGGTCGGATGCCGCGCCCTCATCACCGCGAGCACGTTCAAATCGAGCGACTACCTGAGCGTGCTCAGAACGCTGGCGCCCGAACTCGATACGGCCGCCCCCGGCGCTCTCCGCTCCGAGAAGCTCCCCACATTGGAGATCGTGATCCACCTGGGAGAGGCGGAGGAGCCCGGCATGTACCGGTTCGGCGACGTGGGCGACATGGGTACCGCGGATCATCTCGGGAGACTCGAGGAGATCGCGGCCGGACTCCAGTTCGACGACGCCATCAACATCCAGTTCACCAGCGGCACCACCGGTTCGCCGAAGGGGGCCACCCTTACTCACCACAACATCCTGAACAACGGCTACTTCATCGGCGATACCATGGCGCTGACCGAGGAAGACCGGGTGTGCGTTCCGGTGCCGCTCTACCACTGCTTCGGCATGGTGATAGGCAACCTGGCGTGCCTGACCCACGGGGCCACGGCGGTGTTTCCGTCCGAGGCCTTCGAGCCTGGCGCGGTGCTCGAGGCGGTCCAGAAGGAGCGCTGTACGGCTCTCTACGGCGTGCCGACCATGTTCATCGCCGAACTCGAGCACCCGGACTTCGCTTCGTTCGACCTTACGTCGCTACGCACGGGCATCATGGCGGGTTCGCCGTGCCCGATCGAAGTGATGCGGCGGGTCATCGATGAGATGAATATGGGCGAGGTGACGATCGCGTACGGCATGACGGAGACGAGCCCCGGGAGTTTCCAAACCGCGCTTGATGATCCGCTGGAGCGCAGGGTCGCCACGGTCGGGCGAGCGCTTCCGCATGTCGAGGTCAAGATCATCGACGACGAGGGACGCGTGGTGCCTACGGGCGTACCGGGAGAGTTGTGCACGCGCGGCTACCTCGTCATGCTGGGCTACTGGAACGACGGGGAACGCACCGCGGAGGCCGTGGACCGGGCGGGCTGGATGCACACGGGTGACCTGGCCACGATCGACGAGGAGGGCTACTGCAAGATCGTAGGCCGGATCAAGGACATGATCATCCGGGGCGGCGAGAACGTCTATCCCCGGGAGGTCGAGGAGTTCTTGCACGGGCACCCGAAGATCGAGGATGTGCAGATCGTCGGCGTGCCCGATCCAAAGTACGGAGAGCAGCTCTGCGCCTGGATCAAGTTACGCGACGGCGACTCCGCGACCGCCGAAGAGATCCAGGCCTTCTGCGAGGACCAGATCGCCCACTTCAAAATCCCACACTACATCCAATTCGTGGATGGGTTTCCGATGACGGTGACGGGCAAGGTCCAGAAGTTCGTGATGCGAGACGAGTCCATAGAGGCTCTGGGGCTGCAAGAGGCGGAGACGGCCTAAGCCGCCCCCGCCTCTCCACATCCGAGCTACTTTCTCCAGCCGGCCGTGGCCATCAATTCGGCGTCAGCCGGTCGTACAATGCCGCGACCGAGAAGTTGGTCGGATCAATCTGGTAGTACGGTCCCTCAACGAACCGACCGGTCGTCGGGAAGTACGGCGGAGGCTCCGTGGCGGCGCACCCATCGTAGCTGTAGCGCTTCACATATCCGGTTCCCGCACCGGTGCCCACCGCACCACGGGTCTTCTGAATGATTCCACCCGTCAGGTAGAGGCAGCCCCGGCCCCACACCTTGGACTCGCACTTCTCGTCGTTCCTGCTTCCCGCGTTGTAGCCCTCGACCATGAAGACGTCCAAAGCCAGGAGGACTCCCTGGAAGAACTCATCCTTCGTGTCATCATAAGTGATGTAGTCGTAGCCGGACGTGGGTCTCTGGGGGGCGTTCAACAGATTGTAGGACACGACGATCTTGTCACCGGAGAACAGGCCCAGCATGTCTTGGCACAGACCGGCTCCAGGATCCGTCGCATACACGATGTCGTCGGCCAAGACGATGTCGTCGGTGGCGGACAGGGTGACCTTCCCCCGCACGACGCCACTCACGGCGACCCTGCCGGTCACTGAAATCACTCCCTTGAAGCTGGGGTTGTACCGGCGAGCCAAGGGGAAGAGGTACCCTGCGTCGGCGCGGCCCGCGAGACCGGGAGCTTGGGTGCCGCTGTAAGGAAGCCAGGAACCCTTTCCGTCGTTGGCGACGAAGCCGTTGGTGAGCTCGTCGGAACCGCCCAGATAGCAGCGGCGGGTCGCCGAACGCACCGCGTCGAGACCCGTCTTGTCGGGCGTGCCGGGGTTGTTGTCGTGATCGTAGGGGTGATCCGACGCCGGCACGAAGAGGCTGCCGTACCAGGCGCCGCAATTCGCGTTGTTTGTGAGGTTGGAGTCCCAGTCGCTCACCACCCAATTCCAGTCTGTAGACTGGTAGACCTTGAAGAAGCCTTCGTCGGAGTCGGTGACGTCGCCGTCGGCGTTGAGGTCGATGGCCACGAACTCGACGCGCGTCGTGGCGTCGCCGAGCCCACCATTGCTGTTACCCGCGAAGAGGGTGCCGCCAGCGGCCGCCTGGGCCGAGACTTTGCCGAGGTCCGCCGTCTTCGGCATCTCGATCCTGGGCACGTATTCCTCGTAACCCTGCAAAAAGGTGCCGTACTGCGGCGTGGGTACTCTCTTGGCCGTGCGGACACTCTTGTGAAAGGTTGCTCCCGACGAGTAGATCTTGAGGTCCGAGTTGGTGTGCACCGGACCGAAAA
Organism: Longimicrobiales bacterium; assembly: GCA_048061375.1. Lineage (GTDB taxonomy): Bacteria > Gemmatimonadota > Gemmatimonadetes > Longimicrobiales > Gaopeijiaceae > JACZXQ01. The sequence continues at coordinate 3,087 of JBGMRK010000133.1, forward strand.
TCACGTCACCGCCGCCGAATGAGATGTACGAAGGCTCGATGTCGGTGAAGTACGCGAACTTGGCGAAACTCTCTTGGTTGACCTGTGCGCGACGCACGACTGCGCCACCCCCATCATCGCGCACAACCGAGACGATGCTGCCGAAGACGCCGTACTGGCCTGAGGTCACACCTGTCGGCCCCACGTAGATCGAGCGTTTGACACCGGGGAGGACGTTTCCCGCGCCGTCTTTGACCGCCACTTGGTTCTCGAGCGTGGCGTATCCGTCGGCCGGGTAGAGGGCCGGGTCTCCGTTGATCATCGCTCGTCCCATCTCGAGGCCGGCATCGGCGTACGTTTCGAGCGTACTCTGCCTCTCGTAGTATTTGCTCGCCAAGAGGTTATTCGATCCTACGATGACAGCCGCCGTTACCAACGTGGCGACAACCAACACGATCAGTATGGTGATGACCAAGACGAACCCGTCTTCGGAGGACGAGCTTCGCTCGGGCCGGATTAGTGGCTGATTCATATGAGTAAACACGATCCGCTCTCCTAATTGACGGTGATTTGGCTGGAGGGCGAGAGCCCGGAAATCAGTGGAGTGCAGTCTTGGGCAGCGAGAGCGTAGTCATAGGTCAGGCCCGCCTGCACGTCAGCGTCGTCGTACGTGTAGTTGACTCCCCCTGCTGGAATGCTCAGGTAGGGGTCTCCCCAGTCCGGGTCGGAATCGAACTTCCGGAAGATTACGTAGCGAATGACGTCTTGTTCACCGCCGACTTCGTCCACTGCGGGATCCCACCGGAGGTTCACGACCGTGTCTGCCGGTGGATTGATGACCACCGACACGGCTAGAGTGACACCCAAGATGGGTCCGTCACCACATGCCCGTAGCGCACCGAAGCCCGCGTTCGGCAGGTGTATCACCCGCGAGACGTCGGCGAAGCGTTCGGCGTCCCCGCTCCGACCATTGGTGACACGGTAGCTCACCCGAAGTGCCCGGATGCTGTCCGCGCTGGCGCTGCTTCCCGTATCCGCTGCGGATCCGTGGGTGGGCGCTGAGTGGAAGCGGGGAAGCTGGCCGTCGGGAATGCTGTCGAGGATCGACATTTTGCTCGTGAAGTTTCTCTGACGGAAGTACCGAAAGAACGGAATTCCGCTCTGCTGAAGCAGGTTGCGCGCGACGACCTCCTCCGGCCGAAAGTTTACTTTGCGTTTCAGCACGAAGTCATCGCTTCTGGCCGTCGAGGTGTCCGCTTCGAAATAGAGCGTAATCAGCTCGGCCGGGCTGAGGCTGCCGCCCGGCGCACGGTAGATCGTGTCTGGCCAGGAGCTGCCCGTGCCGGCGATCGTGCCGGGGAGCCGCGGCGCTTGCACATAGCCGTTCGGTGCGTCCACGTCCACGTAGATCGCCGAAACGTCATTCAACAGGTTGGAAGTGTGGTCACCGCTGAAGGAGACCACGTCGGCTCCGGCGTAGACCATGCGGGGTTGGCCATCCGGCACGTTGCTTCCGAGCGCCTGTAGATCGATCTCGAGCTGCTGGACGACAAAGCGCAGGTTCTGCACCACGAGCATGCGATCCGACCCTAGGTTGAAGGCCTTGTTCTGGACCGTCATGAATCCGAGGGCGCCGGCCAAGATGACCCCGAAGACCGTGAGAGAGATCGTGAGCTCCACGAGTGTGAAGCCCCTCCGTGGGTCCATCATGCGCGGGCTCATGGTGCTGCCACAACGAGGGTGCGGGAGAGGCCCTCCGGGAGGCGTGGTCCGTCTACGAGGACGTAGATTTCCTTGTAGTCGATCACGCCGCCGCCCACCACCGTCTTCTCTGTACGAGTTATCGATACGCTGCGGACGAGACCCACGACGCCGGGGATCGCTGCCTTGGTAGAAACGTAGAGGCTATCCAGCAGCGTGTATCTTGGGTCCATCTGAATCTGTGAGAGCTGGTCCTCCACAGCCTGCAACGCCTCGGAACGAACTCTGGCGGCCTCTGCGGCGGTCGTCATGCGGCCCGCCGTCGCTCCCATTCCGAGAATACCCATCGTGAGGATCAACACGGCCGTGGTCATCTCGACGAGGCTGAATCCATTGCGGTCCATTTCTAGCATCCTTCCTTCCACACGAGCGTGGCGTAGCTCCAGCAGCGGACCTGTCCCGTCGCACGCACGACGCCAATGGCGCGTCCGTTTTGAGGATTCGCGGGGCCTCGAGAAGTGAGGTACAAGAGACCCTCCTCACTCGCGCTTCCGTTTCGGTGGAACCGAACGCTCGGGAGCCCGTCGATTTTCTTTTGGAACGTGATGGTCGCACTGCCGCCTGGGAGTGCAGGGGCTCCGCCCCGACCGAACACCACACCGTCTCCGAACTGCTCGGTCCGGAGTGTCTCTCCAGCGTCTGTCGCCCCATTGTTGTTCGTGTCCATGAGAATACGGATTACGTTGTTCGTCTGGTCGAAGAGCAGAGCGACATCGTGCTGCTTGAGAAGCGCCGTGCTCTTCGAGGAGATGATGTAACTGGCCACCTCGCGGACGGCCCCGTCGAGTCTGAACTTCGCTAGGTTGATTCTCGGAGCGGCGACCCCCGCCAAGATTCCGACGATCACCATCACGAGGAGTAGCTCGGGGAGCGAGAAGCCCAGTGTTGCGCGATGCGGCTTGCGCGACTCTGGAAACGTAAGGGGGGTATCCATAGGTGTTTCGCTCCTGCGCGATGTCCAACAGTTGCTCTTGGTGTAACCTTTCAGAAGGTATGCCTTCCGGTTGGCCAACGCGACCCTTTTTCTGCTCCTGGCTCAAGTTTAAGTCTTTACTTGACAGTTGTTTAGGCGGCTGGGCGGGACAAATATCCCCGGACCAGACCGCGAGAACAGTCAGCATGTCGTTCAGGCCAATAGCGAGAAGCGTGCCAGGCCGAAAAGCTAGGTTTCGTAAGGCTTTCGGGGATCGTGAACCCCTCCGTTTCCCGGAAAAAAGTTCCAGATTCGGAACTTTGGTATCGCGCCGACCTCTTAGGAACCGTCTCCCGCGGCGGGCTTGACCGTCGGGTACGTGATCCCCAGCTGTTCCAGATAGGTGTCGAACCTCGTCTCATCGAAGTAGAACTGCTCGAGTAGCGGCCTGAACG